>NZ_ALJG01000361.1 GCF_000286315.1 Paenisporosarcina sp. TG20
TAGGGGTGCGAAACTTAAGTAATCAAAACAAAAAACTATCAATTTGCATTTGAATTGATAGTTTTTAATTTACTAGTTTAAAGAAGGCTCGTTCTTAGTCAGAGAAAGGATTTATAACAGTCCAACCCTTTCCCTCAAATAACTTTCGAAGCATCCATAGATGATCTCTACCAACAAGTAATAAGAGCCGTTCATTCGGATTCTCTAAGATTTCAGTAACGTGTTTAACGATCATCAGTTCTCGCTCTATCCACTTATGCAAGAAGGTAGCACCAACACTTTCACCATTATTTTCTACGGTAACGAAAGACAGATACATTTTCTCCAGTTCCTTAATCAACTCTGTGTCATTAAGCTGCTTGTAACTATCAAGTAGAGAGATAGTAGGATCTATGTCGACATCTCGTTCGCTAAACGTGTTCACCATTTTTAGGACTTCTGGATATTCGTTTTGAATTGATTGATTAAGTTTAGACATATCTTCTTCAGTAAGCTGTCCTGCCCAATTAATTGCAAATATCCCTTGATGGTTTAATTCTTCAGCTAATCGAAACCCTATTTGCTCAATTTCATCCATTGCATATAACTAGTTATGTTTTGCATAGTTTTCGGCTAATTCCTCTTGCTTGTTCTTTTCCCATTCGACCGCTATTTTTGTTGGCTTAAAGCGGGCAAGGTGATTCACCAGCTCTTTGATTTCGAGTTGTTTATCTGTAAGTATTTCCTGTTGAAGTTCGAAATGGAAGGTTCCTACTAAAATTATTTCTGTTACTTCAGCCATAAAGAGTCTCTCCTCTTATAAAAATCTGCAAGGGATATTGGGTTTACGCAAACACCGATGGAATAGTGGTTTTTTTAGTACCTATTTTGAGTTTAAAATATCTAACTTTACATTTGATTTCCCTATTATATAGCGATTATTAGGTGATATATGCGTTTTGTACGGGTACTCGTAAAAAGAATCCATAGCTATTACTAGACTTCGTCATAGACTACAATTCTTGATTATTACTAACCTCTGAATTCCACATAAATATTCCCAGAAAGGTATTGACATTATTCTGATAATGCAGTATTGTTTGATATTAATGAAATCAAATTTGACAATTTAATTAAAATCTCTTATCCAGAGTAGCTGAGGGACTGGCCCGTTGAAGCTCGGCAACCACTTATTTTCGAATAAGATGGTGCCAAATCCTACAAAACGTATATGTTTTGAAAGATAAGAGAGGACTTTGTATTTAGTGAATTCTGCATCTCTCTTATTTTTAAGAGGGATTTTGATCCTTATACATTTTTGTGCCTCTCTTTCTTTTGAAAGAGGGGTTTTTCATGTTTTCTAGACTTTACTACTTATGAAAAGGACGTACTTTGAGGAGGTGATGGGTAATAAAAAAGAGATGAAAGTATTGCAGTACTTTCATCCCTTGTAACACACGATAAACCCTGAGAAGGCTTAGATCGCTTTAATACTTTACCATTTTAGCGTATTTACGTCCATGTCAGGAAAATCCCTGAGGAGGAAGTTAAACATGAGTGAATTAAAATATGCATATTGGGTTCCGAATGTAAGTGGAGGTCTAGTTGTCTCTAAACTACCACAAGAAACCGATTGGTCATTTGAAGCAAATAAAAGATATGTGCTAGCAGCAGAAGAAGCGGGCTTTGACTTTGCCCTTTTACAAACACGCTTTTTTGCAAGTTATGGAGCAGAATATCAACTCGAAGCAGCAACATTAGCAGCGGCACTTGCAAGCGTAACGACAAAAATAAACCTAATCTCAGCAGTGCACCCGGGGCTTTGGCATCCAGGAGTTTATGCAAAAATGATGGCTACGTTAGATCATATCAGCAATGGACGTGCAGCAGTAAATGTCGTTAGTGGCTGGTTCAAAGGAGAGTTTACGGGATATGGTGAGCCTTGGCTTGAGCATGGTGAGAGATATCGACGTTCAGAGGAATTCATAAGAGTCCTTAGAGGCTTATGGACAGAAGAAGAAGCCACTTTTAAAGGTGATTTTTATCGAATTAATGGGGCCCCACTAAAACCCAAGCCTGTTCAAAAGCCAACGCCACCTATTTTCCAAGGAGGCAATTCGAGAGCAGCAAAAGAAATGGCTGCTCGAGTTTCAGATTGGTATTTCATGAATGGTAATACAACGGAGGGTTTTAAAAAGCAAATTGAAGAAGTGAAAGAGTTAGCTAAAATAGAAGGGCGAACACTTCAGTATGCCGTCAATGGATTTGTTATTGTACGCGATACGGAAGAAGAAGCAGTTTCAGTCTTACGTGATATTGTGTCAAACGCTGATGTTGAAGCTGTGAAAGGCTTTGGAGAGGCTGTGAAACAAGCCGGAGCGTCTTCAAAGGAAGGAGAAGGCATGTGGTCAAATTCTACTTTTGAAGATTTAGTTCAGTATAATGACGGATTTAAAACTGGGTTAATTGGTACAGCTGAACAAGTGGCAGATCGCATAATCGAACTTAAGCAGTTAGGGGTTGACCTCATCCTTACAGGTTTCCTACATTATGAAAAAGATATTAAGGATTTCGGTGAAAAAGTCATTCCACTTGTGAAACAAAAAGAAGCGCAATTACAAAAGGAGGTAGTAAGCGTATGAAAATTGTTGGTCTAACTGGAAGTTTAACATCTTCGTCTAAGACGTTTATTGCCGTTGACAAAGCCCTTGATTATGCCAAGAAACATAACCCTGAAATTGAAACGATTCATCTCCATTTAAAAGACCTATCAGTAGGGTTTTGTGATGGGAGGGACCCTTCGCTTTATGAAGGTGATACAAAGTATTTGATTGATCATTTAAAGAGTGCGGATGGCTATATTATTGGTTCGCCCATTTACCGTGGGACTTATACAGGAGCTTTGAAAAATGTATTCGATTTAATTCCAAATGACGCTTTACGAGGAAAGGTAGTCGGTTTTATTGCAACAGGTGGAACCTATCATCATTACCTGGCGCTCGAACATCAGTTTAAACCGCTTGCTGGTTACTTCAAAGCACATGTAGTCCCAGGCAGTGTGTACATTCATAATGAACATTTTACTAACAAAGAATTAAGCAGTTACGAAATTCTTGAGCGACTTGAAGCATTGGCAAGTGATGTAGTGAGCTTAACAAGTCTAATCGATAAACGTTTTGAGGGAGCCGATCAACCTACCATTCCAAGAAAAGTACTAGTCTAGTAATTGTACTCATAAAAAAAGAGGTAAAAGTACGGGAATACTTTTACCTCCAAAATAAACTCATGTGTTCACTAACACCCTATCAGTTGCTGCGGTCTTGATGATGTAAAAAAGCACCCTCAGTAAACTGAACAGATCATAAAACGGGTAATTAGTAACGCGATAAATAGATTTACAATTTGACTAGTTGCATTAAAATAAAACTAAGAATTAGGGGCGATTAGATGACAACGCAACAATTATTAAAGGTGAACACAAGTGGTAAATGGGAAAGTGGTTTAAAAACGTCAATATCGATTAGAAATTTTTCGCCATTAATCGTTGACGAACCAAAAAGTCTAGGTGGTACTGATGAAGGACCAAATCCTGTTGAATATGTATTAGCTGGATTGACTAGCTGTACGTCCGTTATGATTGGGATCATTTCGAAAGAAAAGTCTTTTTCTTACCATGGCGTAGACTTTGTAAATGAAGGAACATTAGATTTACAAGGGTTAATGGGGGTCGAAGGAATTTCACCACATTTTCAGAATGTGAATTTTGATGTGATTATAAGTACGAATGAAGATCTTTCTCGAGTAGAGGAATTAAGAGATGAAGTAGAAAAAAGATGTCCGGTTTATAATTTATTAAAAGATGCTGGAGTTAAGATAGAAACGAATTGGATTAAAAAATAGGATAGATTCAGAAATGATGTTAGTAGGATGTGTTACTACAATGGGTTTTTCAATAATTCATTGTAGTCTTTTTATTTGCGACCAAACAGACAATCAATCTACTGTATATTTACTACACGCTGCCGTCCTGATTGTCGTAAACCTGTCAATGAACAACAAGAGGGTTAATCAATAAGGGAAGAATACTCCTTTTTTAATGATTGAATAACACTTATTCTTATATGTGAACAAAATCAGGCTGAATGACTCGAAAAGAATTGGGAGTAATTCAGCCTAAAGTGTGTTTGTTTTTCTCATATCCCTTGGCAAATGAACTAAGGAACCATTTTCCTTAAAACAGGTATCTTTCGAATGATATATGTAATCATTGAACTGACAATTAGGATTATTATAACATTCAAGGGTATCGCAATAATGGGATGAAATTGAATATTTATTTTATCGAATACAGCGGCTAAAAGATAGTTGAGAACCAAAACATGAACTAAGAAAATTCCAAAGCTTGCTTGACTAAACCAATTTAGGAAGGCATTGATATCTTGTTTTGATTTAAACAAAATATCTTTAAATAAAATAAATAATCCCACTGAAGTAAGCAAGACGGATATAGAGTGATACTCATACCAATACTGTTCTAGTGCTCCTTGGTTTTTAATCGTTCCATAATAAGTTAAAAAGAATGTTCCCAATAATCCAAGGATTAGTAAAATTTGGGAATACAAAATATTTTTCTTGGAAAATTGGTATTTTAATAAATAATAACCTAACACAAAATATCCCACAAAGTTTGTAACAAAAAATAACTCGATTTTTATACTAAAATCAACAAGATACACCATGAATTTTAATAAAACCGATGCAAATATCCATAACCCTAAAAAATACTCGACATCTCTTTTGGCTGAATGTTGCATTAGAATTTTTACTAATGGTGTAATTAAATACAACCCAATAATTGTATACATAAACCATAAATGATAGATGATATTATCTGTCAGTAATTTATAAATAAAATTTTTGGTTGAATAGTCGTATTCATGACTGTAAGAACCTGCTAAATAATAGATAATACTCCATGATAGTAAGGGTATCGCTATTTTACTTATTCGCTTTTTCAAAAATTGACTATAGGGAAGAGAACGACTGTCATTTAAAAGAAGAGCTCCACTGATCATGATAAAAATTGGAACTGATGCACGTGCTAATGATTCAAAAAAGTTACCGCTAAGCCAACCTGACAAACCTGTTTCAAAAGGATTAGCTCTGACCGCAGAAGCTGAGACATGAATAGTGATTACAGCAATAGTCGCATAAATTCGTAAGTAGTCTAGATAATAAAATCTTTTCATTCTTTACACTCCTATAAATAGGTTTTTAATAACACTTATATAGTGTAAGAATAGCATATAAGATTTAATTTATGAATTATCTCACAATTTTTAATTCTATTCGCATAGAGTATATTTATAAATTGTTCGTGGTAAATTTTTAACTTGTAATATTATCATTTCAACTTCAAAACTATTATTCATTTCGTTAACTTACTTAACGACCCAGGGATGGAAACAATGATACAGAATTCTGATAATTTACTACAATTCTAGATATGCCTGCACTTTTTCTTGTCGGCGTGTCCCTGGGGGGCAGCCACAAATTGAGGAGCATTTGAGTCTGATCCAGGGACAGCACTCGAGCGAAGGTTTTGTATGTGAACATATATGGGGAGAATTATGAAATTATAAAGTGGATGAAATTAGTCATTCGCGTCCCAGGATGGAAACAACTAATTTGATACTTCCACACCACTACCACTTGTTGTTGGAATAGCAGCAAACTTGGCTTTTGTGCGAAGTTTAGGCAATGTGAAAGGTTTAGCCGCCTCTTCAAATGTTAATTCCGGATGCTCATGGAATAACCACATAGCTTTTGCCCAATCCATCACGGAACCCCCACCAATACCGATTATCCAGTCTGGCTCAAAATCATTTAAAACTTTTGCACCATCTTGGATGATAATTTGCGACCCAGGGATGGAAACAAATATATATCCGTCACTAGCACGACTTTGTTCCATTGAATTTGCTCGAAATATTGAACGAGTTGCAAGGGTAGAAGAATTCGGTATGGCTTTGATAAGAAATGCTAGCAGGCTAAATCAGAGAAGCGTACGTCAACACGTGGTTTGAAATCGTATTACACTCGAAGAATACATGACTGGTCAAGAAGATGAGAACTTAAAAAAATATGTTTAAAAAGCTAAGAAAATCAGCAAAAAGAGAGGAATAGGCATGAATACAACAATGGATTGGTTAAAAGCACAACGTTCATCAGGTGGCTATAATATGACTTCGTCCATGTTTCTGAGAAATGCAGATGCAAACAGTTATGTTGAGTTCTTTGTCAGTAGAGTCAACAGAGAACAGGAAAGTGATTTAAAAGTGAAATTTGATCATAGCGGGTTTGAAATTGTTTCGAACAATCAAATAGTCTGGTTTGGACGTGAAGTGGATGTAGATCTGTTACGGACGGTGAAGTTTGATTTATTTGAGGAGATTTTATTGAAACGATTAGAGAGGCTGGGTATAGAAGGGTCACAGGACACAATGTAAAAAACAATATTAAAGTAGAATACCCCTTCATGGTAAGTGTGAAGGGGTATATTCATGTTTCATGATTGTACCGTCCCTGGGTCAGACACCAATGTTTTTCAATTTGTGGCTTGACCCAGGGACGCAAACTACTTCCTTGAATCGAGCCTCCGAAAGTGTCACGAACAGGAAAGTGGCAAATTGGCTAGCCGTGCCACCTAACTAGCATTTAGACACTTGATAAACTATTTATATCAACTAGGGTCTCCAGGTCGCTTTGGACGGCAACCCCCGACACCATGACCTAATGAATGAAGAGAGACGAGCGATGACAACGCTCGCCTTTCTTTTTTAACAAGTGGCTATGTATCCGCCCTATCCTACAACCCATGGTTGCATAGTGTTTTGGTGGATGAAAGAATGGATACTAATTGCAAGGGATGAAGCTACCGAAGATACAATTTCGGTAGCTGTTTACTTTCTTTAAAGTAAGAGTAAGAAAGTTTTCACATACTGTACCATACTCTCCGAGGCACCAATGATTTTCAATTTGGGCTTACCTAGGGACACTATGAAATAAAAGCAACACTTTAGTCAGGGCAACGTAATAGCGAGAAAGAGGGTATGGTAAACTATTTGACAGAAGGTCATTATACAAACCCATTTCCGAAATAGCTGAAATGAAGAAACCAAAAGTAGAGGACATAGTCCTTGTATGTCAAACGGTTACCGTAAAAGACCGTGGCTATATATTAACGAATTTAGGATAGAGAACGAATAGTCGAGGTGATATTAATGGTTATAGAATTTAAAAATAATGAACAAAAATACGAAGATTAGTGTGCAACGTACAAAACCGGTTATGTGTTTAATAGGGCGGGTGGACCGACGGGTAACGTTCTACATAAGGTCGGTTGTAGGCATTTAAACGTGCCTTCACGCAAAGGCACTTATACAACACGTTATCCAAAATACTGCTCGGAAAATATAAATGATTTAAAAGCGAAAGTTGATGGACTTAGTAAACCGGATAGTTGGAGAGAATGTAGCGTTTGTTTTAAATAAAGGTAGAAGGCTCGTTTTTGACGGATATTTTTTCTGTTTTGATACACTGTAAGTTTATAGTGAAGTATTTTACAATTTGCGATATGTCTTGTCTGTTAGAGTAATGATGGAAACTCTTTGCGGAAAAACAATATGTTCTTTATACGACACCCCCCTGCACATAACCTAGAGAAATGAAGAGAGACGAGCGTGGGCTTCGCTCGTCTCTCTTTCGTACAAATAATCCTGTGGTGGATATGCGTGCATCGCTCTACGCCTGAAGAATGTTTCCAGGGCGACCTATCCAAATTGGTTTGTGAAAGGACAACATGTGTTGTTTAGCAACTTGACAAGGAGCCTCTGCTGGTATGACTCCTAAACCAAGAAACCCAAGTAAATAAACTGACTTTTGCCTGCCAAGACTATCATACCCGCCTCTCCACGTAAAGTTGCGAGTCAGCTACTCTAGTACCATGCTTAGTTCATTCTTATTAGCATCATAATAGCGGTTTACTTGGTTTTTCACTATCCGGTAACATTTAATATTGCATTGAGGGTATTTATATATCTTCTTCATTGTAAAATAAATTTTTCACCCAGGGAAGCAAACTAATTTAATTTATAAAAAGCAGACAAGCCATAAAGTCGCAATGATCCAGAGAGGTAAACAAACATAAGCACGATTATAACTAGTGCATAGAAAGTCGTTAATGCCTTTTTTACATTAACACCTTATAAGAGTGAAAAATATAACAATAATCCTTAAAGAAATTATTTAACATTGTTTAAGTTACCATCTTTTGATATTAAGTCAGACAAAAACTTATTTCTTGATTTGCGACCGAATACATAGAAATAGCCAACACCAACTAAACACCATGTTACCCCTACAATAATGATATCTATCCCAGAATATACGATTGCTAGGATATATAAAATGATACCAACAATCGGCGTAATTGGATAGAATGGGACTTTAAAAGGTCTTTCGTGGTCAGGCAATTTAGTTCTAAAATAAATAACTAGAAAACATGCCATGATATAAGATAAAGCATAACCAAAAACTCCTAGAAAACCAGCCCACACCCACGCTCTCTCAGTGATTAAAGGAAGTAAAGAAACTAATACCATTGAGACTGCAGTGAAGTATAGTGCTCCTTTAGGAATATTAGACTTTTTATCAATCTTAGCGAATCGTTTATTAAACCATCCTTCTCTTGCCATGGCAAACATGACTCGAGTCTGACCCATAACACCACCATTAACTGTACTCATTGATCCGGATAAACTTTGAAGTGCTAACCAAGCCAATCCAATACCACCAAAAATCATTGCACCTGCTTTTAAAAGTGGTGCCTCTGTTGCAAGTTCCGATGCAGGTACTAATCCGAATAGTACTGTTGCGAATCCCCCAAATAATACCGTTAAAAAAGTAGCAGCTCCTATAAGAGCCTTTGGAATATCTTTTTTAGGGTTTTTGGATTCCTCTGCCAAGGTAGCAATAACTTCAAAACCACAAAACGCGATAACAACAAATGGTAGTGTTTTTAACAAAGGCATTACTGTTCCATTTGGTGCGAAATCTGAGTAAAGACCAAAATCTAAATGTCCTAAACCTAATAATATAAAAGTTGCAGATGACAAAATTAATATAACGCCAAATCCAGCTTCAATAATAGTAGACAATTTGACACCTATAAAATTCAAAGCTACAAATATTAGAGCTGTAGCAAGTGCTCCTGCCCACTGGGGGACGGATGGAACCAATTCATGAACATAAATACCCACCGATACTAGCTCTACATTTAGTCCGAATAATAATGCGAACCAGTATATCCACCCAACCATAAATGAAACAGGATGATCATTTCCAAAGGCTTGTTTTGTATACTCCCACACGCCACCACATTTTGGAAACATTGTGGCTAATTCTGAGAAAACAAAAGCAGTAGCAAATGTAGCTAATCCACCAAATACCCAATATGAAACTAAAGCTAGCGGGCCAGCCTCAAATGCTGCACCACCAACGCCGATCATAAATCCTGACGCGACGACTGTAGCATAACCCGTGAACATCAGTAACCATTTTCCAAGAACTCTATTTAGCATTCAAAGCCCTCCTTTTAAAATTATTTATTTTTTGCTTATTTCACTCTCGTATTGGTTAAGAATGGATAATGGAAATTCCATTCGTGCTGTCATTAGTGGATCTACTATCTGACAAATTCTTAAATCTCCAACTAAAGATAATAACATTCCTGTTTCATCAATTCCTAAATTCAACTTATCTAGCAAGAAAGAATGCATGTTAATAGTCGCATTCTTAGCGGCTTCATCTAATGTCTTTGCAGATGCAATTGTCATGACATGATTTCCTTCCACTAAAATGGGAAGCAAGTTGTGAGGTATTTCATTTTTCAACACAGTAACTTTCACTGTAACTTCACCAGGAATTTCTAACCCACAAATAACTATTTCACCATCGGCCATCACGGCGTGTAAATCGCCCATGGATAAAAGTGCCCCATCCGTATTTACAGGAAGATACAACACTGAATCTTTAACAATTCTCTTGCAATCCATGTTTCCTCCATGGGATCCAGGTGTTCCAGTTGGTATGGAATCCCCATAAGGAGCAGTTCCTATGACACCAATCATCGGATTAACAGGAATTTTAATCCTCTCATTAAAAACTGCAAAGTTGTCTATTATCTCTATGATTTTAGTAGTTTCGCCAGTGACTATATCACCTAAAACGCCTAACTTTGTTGCAGTGGTCATAACTCCTTTTGAAGCAATCTTAATGTCCAAAATTTCAACTTTCAGGACATCCCCTATTTCTGCGTTATTCACATAAAGCGGACCTGTAGCGGGATTGATCTTGTCCCATCCAACAGAACTGAAAGGATCATTTTCTGTTCTAATTTGATTACTAAAACAATCAAAAGTATCAAAAACTACTGTACTACCACTATCGACCTTTTTAACGGGATTATTAGATTTTGACATTGCCAAAATCATTTTTTCTTTTGGAATAACTTCCATAGTTAAAACTCCTCTCTAAGAATATTTGATATCATAATTTATGTCTTAGGTTATGGAAATAGAAGTTAAGATGATTAAAAACTAAGGTATTAGTATTAAAATCTTATTCTAAAGAAGAAAAAAACATAATGTTATAACTTTGAAGAAGTATAGGTTTGGAATTCTCGAATGCCAACGTAGAAATAAAACCAAAATGGCTAAATCTATTGTCATAACGGATACTAGAGCTTTCCTTGATTTGAGAATAAAATAAATAAATATCAATAATGTAAATCCTATATATTTAATAAGAGTAATAATTTCATAACACTAAACTTCGAAAACATCACACTCTTTGGACAGAAACCCCTAAGGAGAACTTAATAAATAATTGGCACAGACAATTAATAATTATTCCAACTCCAAAAATACTTTTTCCAGTGTTGCTAACTTAAATGAGATATTCATATAATGAAAGAAGATGTTAATCCTTTCATATTCTTAAAAAGTACGAGGTGAGATAATGATAAACCAAAAAAACTCTTCCAAAGTTAGTTTGGAAAGAGTGAATGAATTGGAAACTAAATTAAAAGAAGTAGGTGAAACATCAAACCGTTTCACTGATCTACAGGTAAAGAACATACAAGATGAATTGATGAACTTGAAATTCAAATTAAATATGTTGAGTGAAGATGAAAAAGAGGACTATATTGGTGAATTAATGGAATATGCTCTATACGCAAAGACTGGCGAATATAGGGATTCTAATGTAGCGAAATATGAATACGAAAATATTCTAAAGCTTGATCGCTATAACCCTGAAGCTCACTATCGATATGCGTTTCTTCATTATGCTGATAGTCGATGGTTGATCGCAATTATTTATTTCCAACGTGCATTAGACATAAATAGAAAAACTAATTCCAACTTTCCATTGGCACAAGATCAGCTGATTAAATCAAGATTGTTCATTGGCTATTGTGCCAGTCAGATCTCCAAAGAAGCTCACCAAGTGGCTAAGGAATTGGATCCAAGTGTATTTGATTTGGATTATGAAGGAATTAGTATCCTTCAATTGAAACAAGAATTAGAAAAAACAGAGTTAACAATGATAACACCAATAGGGAAGGAAGGAATTTCCCGTCAAAGATATGTAGAACTTAGGGATTCCTTGGGTAAAGAACAGCTCCTACTGAGTTATGTAGAAGATCGTCCATTCATACAATTAGGCAACGATGCCGGAAATCCACTGAGTGCAAGTGAAAGTGTTCTTTTAAAGAAATTATTGATGAAAAGTGTAAATAAAAAAGCACTATCACTGGTCGAATTGAATGGCTTCGTAGAGGAAACTGGAACAATAAATGATGTCACCTGGGCTAATTATAGACAGCGAGTTAAGCGTTTGAAAAGACGTTTAGAGGAAAGTGGCTTCGTTGGCAATTTGATTGTAGCGGATGCTGGCTTACAACGATATCGTATAAATATAAATGATTTTTACATCGTAGCACGAGAGGACCAATATCTATAATAAACGAATGCTTTTCTACTGGGATTTCCAGTGGGTAAGCATTTTTTCTTTGCTCTAAAACCTCACGGACAGTAGTTGTGACAGGTGTGTCACAGCAACTTTAATACAATGTGAATAACAAAACAAGAGGAGAGATGAACACATGAAAAATACAAAATGGCAATCATTATTTACTGGATTTGGATTCAACGTCAAGGAGGAAGAAATGCACTTTAACGTAGGAGCGATGAATAAGGAAAATATTAAATTGCTCGAAACAATCCTTAAACAATTGAACGCATCATTCATGATTAATAGAACAGAGCTTCAAATCTTTTCAAGTCCGGTGACAGTAGGGGAATGGGTACAAGTGCAGGAACAACTTACAGATGGTCGCACGGAATTGCTGCGTCAGTATGATGTGCTGCCAATTTCACAATTGGATATTTATATTGCCGGGTTGGTAACACAATTTAATGAACTTGGATTTGCCACTAAGTATTCCTGTGACGGTCATTCAAGTAGCAACCCTATCATCGATTTCACATCAAAAATGCAAGCAAGAAATGCTCATAAAGTGTGTGAGAACATTCATCTTCCTGCCATTCTAAACTGGGGAACAGGGCTCACATTTCAAGTAACTAGAGAGACATTGCCTGCATTTGCCGAGAAACTATTCAACATCACAAAGGAGGAAGCGCAAAAAATGATTCAATTAGACTCTCCATTCATGCCAAAAGAAGAGTACTATTCCCAGCTTGAAACGTTGCTGAACATTCCAGGAGCAAGTAGAAATGAAGGGGATATTCGCAAAATAGTCCGCGAGCATCTCACTCCATACGTGGACAGAATTAGTGTCGATGATGCCGGGAATTTGCTGGCAATAAGAAAATATGGTCCAGGACCAACCGTTCTATTAAATGCCCATCTAGATACAGTGGAAGAAATTAATCCAAATCGTTCTATTCTTAAATGCGATCAAATCTGGACCAGCAGCGAAGGAATTTTAGGAGCAGATGACCGTGCTGGCATTAATGTGTTGTTGAGTATTGCGAAAACATTAACAAAGAAACAATTCAATGGCACCATCAAATACATCTTTACTGTAGAAGAAGAAATCGGTCTCCGCGGTGCAAGAGCACTTCATGAATCATTTTTATGGGACGTTGATATGGCTTTCGTAGTTGATCGCCGCAATACATCGGACATTGTCATTTCAAGAGGAGATACTACACGATTTTGTTCCATTGAGTTTGCTCGAGCCGTTGAACGAGTTGCGAGGTTAGAGGAATTCGGTCAATGGAAAACAACTCCTGGAGGATCAAGTGACACTGCTATCTGGGCATCTCACGGGATCCAAAGTGTTAATTTATCTGCAGGCTATGACAATGAACATACGGACATGGAACAATTAGACGTGGAAGCAAATTATGAAACATATGAGTTTTTAATGGCTTTGATTAGAAATGCTAGCAGGCTAATTCAGAGAGGAGTACGTCAACGTGTGGTTTGAAAACAATTTAGTTAACATAACTAGAATTGATACGTTTTAATTCATTACAAATTTCACGCAAAATGTTTAAGCCATTTCGTGCATTTATTTATTGGTTTACCGTAGTGCATCTAAGCATCTAAATGAAGTTTTAGATTTCCATTTATTTTATATGTTGCACCATCTAGACTGATTGTTTGTCCACTTGCAGTCCACTTGTGATCCACTTGTGATCCACTTGTGACCCACTTGTGATCCACTTGTGATCCACTTGCGGTCCACTTGCGGTCCACTTGCGGTCCACTTGCGGTCCACTTACGGTCCACTTGTACTATATTTGATACACAAATTTACTCTTTATGCAATTTGTATATGCTGGCCTTTGATTTTCCTTCCAATATTAAGGTTCCTTCTTCTCTTAATTTTTTCAGTATCCTCTTACTACTAGTAGAGGAAAAGCCACAAAGGCGTTCCACATCCAAACGAGTCATAAAGCCATTCTTAGATAAATAATCAATTATCATAGTTCTAGCCTGAATTTCATCAAATTCTTTATCTTTTGTATATTCAATGTTATTATCAAAACTGTCATATATTCTGTGTGTAAACATATACTTATTTCTTGTTTCTCGTTGTAGGATATTCTTATTGTTACAGAGTAAATTGAGCACATTAGTAGCCTCTGAAGTACTTATTTGTGCTACTTCAGCAGCTTTACTCAGACCAATAGTTTTAAAAGACTTTACATACTTCAATATACAGATTTCTGAAACAGAAAAGTCTCCATTTGTTTCTTGCTCCCTATTAATAAATTTGAGAAATTCAACATCTTCTACACTACTTCTTAAAGTCAAACTAACTGCATCTTCATATATTTTATATTCAGGAGCTGATTTTCCTAAAGATAACATGTCCTTAAAAATAATATCTATTCCTTGACCCGAACGTTGAACATATTTTAGTTTCTGAAAAGTTTCAGCAATTAGTTTATTTCTTGGCGTTGATGGGTGAGTAATAATATTGTTACTATAAATTCCATCAGGAAAAGAACCAGGGTTTTCAATAATAATCTTACTTGGGTAAAGTTTAATAATAATGGAAGACGAGCTTTCATAGCTTCTATGTGCAATCGCATTCAATAATGCTTCTTGAAAAACATTTGAAGGGTAGTCATGAACCTCTAATTTAAATAATCCCATTTGAATATTTTTAATTGAATTCCTATCTTCAAATATCTCTTGAATTCTTGTAATTGACTTAATTAAGGATGTACGTAATTCTATTCTCTTGTTATATTCTGTCTGGCCTTCTTGATCATAAGTCAATATCATAATCTCTGCTTGTGGGAGATGGCGAATTATTGATTCTTGTTTTCCTACTAATAATAATCCGGCAACAGTTAATTTTATATTTTCTTCATCAACCGCAATTAAATGCAAGTCCCTTAAAAGAGAAACATTATCACCTAAATGCAACGTAGAATCCTTATCCCTTGAATGAATTTTTTGCTTTAAATTTTCTACTTCAGCATAATCTATATCTGCATCTGTGGTATGTGCTAAAATCTTAGCAGAAAAATCCCCCTTAATACGCTCTATAGTATTCAATTGATATTCAGAGGGGTATAAAGGTTTAGTATTTTTACCTAATCTTTTATATACAGTCCCACGAGATGTCGCTATAGTATCCACAGATTTTGACACTGTGATTTTCAAAATATCTTTTTCATCTATCTTTATAATTTCTATATCTGTGAAGACTTTCGGAACGGTGCGATCGTAAATACTTTCTATAACGTTCTGTGTATCATACTTTTGGCAACCCGTTATCTCACCATCATCTTCTACTCCAACTAGAATTATTCCTCCATTAGCATTTGAAAATCCAACTGTTTCTGTTGCTAAAATTTCAAACAAATCTCTTTTATTAGGGACATTAATCCAACTTTTAAATTCAACAAACATAGTTTCTCCATTTGCAATTAATTCCTTAATCGACACAGATATCCCCCCATTTTAGTAACTATTAACATTTATTATAACTTATAAAAGGAGATAATTATGCGTAACAAAGTGCAATTTTTTCTGGCTAAGGGTCGTTGGTTATTAAACCATAGCACTATTCCTGAATTTTTTTCGAAGTATGAACTTCTTTCTCACCTGGCTTTAAGTCCAACCATGCTTTTAGATAACCCTGTTCCGCTAAAGCTTTAATCAAAATGATAATAATTGGGGATATTAATAGACCTACAAACCCCAAGATATTGATACTTATAATTAGTGCAGCTAGCATAACAGAAGCTGAGACACCTAAAGAGTCTCCTATTATTTTTGGTTCTAGTACTTGTCTGGTTCCTAATACAACTACGAGTAATGCAATTAACCATACAGCTAGGAAGATATTTTCAGTAATGAATAAATATATAATCCAAGGGATGAATAGAGTGGAGACACCCAATAGTGGTAGGACATCAAAAATACCGGCTAATATGGCAATCGTTAGTGCATTCTCTACTCGAAGGATGAGAAGTACGATTAAGACAACGATAAAGGTAACTCCGATTAGTTTCAACTGAGCTTTCATGTATCCTGAAATGCCTTTTAACACATTTTCTTTTAAAAATGAAAAAGAAGTTTTTACACCTTGAGGAGCATAGGTGTTGTAGAATTTTTTCCAAATTTTAATATCTAAACTTAAAAAGAAAGCGAAAAAGAACCCTAGCGTTAAGTTGGCTATGATTGTAATACTAGAAGAAAGTGTTGCTAAAAGCCCTAGTAAGAATCCTGAAAGGAGTGTCGAGATTTTTGCTATTGCAGTGGTTGTGTATTCTTTTGTTTTTTCTAAAGCCTCTGGAGGGATATTATTAATATTCCCTTGAATAAAATCTGTTTGGTAGACAATAAAATTCTCAAATGATGCAGCGTATTTAGGAATGGACTGTGATAATTGTTGCATTTGTGTAAAGAAAATAGCTCCAATGGTTGTTAAGATACCAAGTATAACGATTACAAATAGAGTGAAGGATAGTGTAGTTGCGAATCCTTTCTTTAAGCCCTTTCTGTTAAGGAACATAGCGAAAGGTTCAGTGATTGAATAAATGATTAAACCGATGAATATTGGTGCTGCAATTTTGAGTAAAAACTCTGAACCTAATAATATGAAATAAAAGGTTGCGATCAGTAATAATATGTTAATGATTTTTTTGTAATGGTTTTTATAAAATGTTAAAAACATAAAAACACCCCTATTTATTTGGTCTTGTTATTGGAACTTATTAGAAAATATCTATTTCCAATTTCCCCAACATGAAAGTACCCCACTTAGAATCAATGCCACTGAAAAAGTCAATTTGGCCTAGTACAGGTGCTTTCTGTTGCAGTGCACTTTCATGTTTCGAAACTAGCGTAGCAATACAGAAAAAGGCGAGCGCTTTCCACTTTTTTTAATTCCTCTATTTTGATTTCAATTAATACATAACATCACATTATATCTATATTCTCATGTTCCCAATCAGGTTTGGTAACCTAAGAATCTTAACGATATTCACTTCCCCCGCCCCAAATTTCACGTCCACCCGTATGGCCGGTATTCTGATGGATTTCTTCATTCACTAGCTGAAGGACGCCTGGTTGTTCGCTGTGGTGCCAATCGTAACCTTCCGGAGTAATTCCTGTAGCCAAATTTTGCACATCATATTCAGATATGCCAATGTCATTGGTGATATTAGGTGATTGTTGTATTGATTCTGAAAGCGTTTCATTTGCTATTTGAAAATGAACGTTGTCAGTGGCTAAATACAAGTCTTCAGTTAAGATGACACTAAAATTTGAATCAAATATTGGAAATGTACCTATATTGATATCTCCGTTAGGAAGTTCAATAGTCCTTTCTAAAAATAGAACACCCGTTTCACTATGTTCTAATCCATCTAAAGAATCATTTCTTGTTTCAATAGGATCTGCGTGTCCCATATCCGAACCATCTACTATATCTAGTACACCTACAGCAACTGTTGTAACCACCACGACCTTACCAAGATTTCCAATACCTTGAAGAATTTGTTGTCGATTTTTGTTCCGAATACCGGTAAGAGTAATTCGAGTACTGCTCACTGTATAATTAATACTCTTGCTTAATCCTCTTACAGTTCGTCCCGTAGAATCCTTAATATCTAACCATCCCTGCTTTTTGTGATAACTTTCTTTCTTTAATAGCCCATATAAGCTTTGGACTGTTCCATCCGAAAATTGAGCTACTGAATCAACAGCTTGTTCAGAAGAATTAATTACAACTTCCCCTACCTCACCTACATAACGTCCCACATTTTCATTTTTAGTAGCTATAGCTTTGCTAATCAAGTAAACGCCACCTTTTGCAACGCTGCCAAGTGTTACAGTTGCTACTTTTCCAGTGAAACGAAAAACGCCCATGTCATCACCTCTATTTTGAAGTATAATTATAACCATCTTATACCATATTTTAGAATTAAAATAGGCTTAATCCCCCTTTTATAAACAAGTTGATGTTCATTAAAGAGTCTCTTTATTGTTAAAAATTAAGGAACGCTAACATTCTAGAAAATATCGCCTTGATATTTATATTGAATTACAAGTATTTTATAATAATAAACATGGGGAATAAGAGAATGAATCACATTAAAACAAGCGTACTGAGAAGGACTTATGGCAGTTTGTACTGACAAAAATAGCTTTGATAAATTTAGCCAGACCAGCATAAGCAATACAATCTCTTACAATGTGAGATCCAGAGTGCATTTGAGAATAATGCAGCTATTGGAATAGGATTGTAAATTCAAGTAAGGGGAAATTTCAATGTCTCATATTAAATCAAAAATAATGAACGAATTTAATGATTTTGCTACACGAATTAAGAATGGAGATACAGTAAAAAGAGTTTTAGATATAGCGCCAGGCCATGGTAAATCTCAAACACTAAATGATTTTTTAGCTAATGAGCTTCAAAACAAAGATTCTAATTCAGCATATCTGATTGTGTTAAGAGAAGTAAGTATGTTAGAAGAGGTTGAAAAAATAATAAAGTCTAAAGGGCTTGAGAATATTATTTATTTAGACGCAAAGAATACAAGTAATAGAATTCAGATAGCTTCTCAAAAAAGGGTTTTGTTGATTACACATAAAAGGTTCCAAGATATTGTTCAAAGTATGGAAACAAAACATGAACGCAATAAAAATTACCTTTACCATAAGTCGTTAAATAATGCTGAGATAAAAAGAACTATTATTATTGATGAACTTCCACAAACATTCGATGGTGTCTTTTTTGAAATGAATGGAGATGAATCAAATTGGGTTCCAAAATTAATTAGAGAATTAAATCTCGAAGCGCGGGGGAAGCATGAAGTAGATAAAGTAAAGCTTCACATGGTGAAGAATATTACTTCAATATTATTAATGAATGAAGCACTATCAATTAAAAAGTCTAAAACAAAAAAATTATCCAAACGCATAAGGAATACCGATTGGTTAAACGAAATGGAGAATTTTTTTAAATTAATTGATGAAAAAATAGAAATTTACCCAAAATCTCAAGAAATAAAATCGTACAAAGCGTTTAAAAAAATGTTCTACGAAGATAATATCGGTATCAAACTTAGTAGCTCTAATCCTATGGACATACCTACTCTTTTTTGCGTAGAAAAAATAAAATATCATAATTTAGAAAATTCTATTCTCATCTTAGATGCTACAGCAAAGTTCCATCGTGCAATATACGGCCAGCACTATGAAATTAGTGATCCGTTAAATTATCATAATTACAGAAGAGTAACTATTCATCATAGGGTTATAAGTACGAGTGAAGGTTTTAGTTCAAAAGATAATACTCAATTCAATAAAAATTTAGAAGCTATTTGGAATGACATAGAAAAGATTCAAAAAAAAGAATACATTTTTCCGATTGTTAAGAAAAAGTTAATTAAGCCATTATTACAGAGGAACTTACTTGGAAAAGAGGATGAAAAATTATATCTTAACGCTGAAGATAATATTGAGTTGCCACTAAATTTATTCAATTTAACAGGGAAGAATACTTTAAGAGAAAAAACTGCATGTTATATTGTATCACTTCCAATTAAGCATATAAATTATTATAGAATGCTTGCTTTAAGCGTATTTGATGACACATCTAATTTTGATTTATCTAAAAAGTATAATGATCCTAGTTTGGATATTATTAAGGAACAGATAGAAATTCCTATTGAAACAAAAGAGGGACGTGAGTTGAACACAGTAGAAAATAATAGAAGAAGTAGTTTGGTTCCAAATAGCATAAGTGACTCAAAAAGGTGGTTTCAAAATCAACAACTAAATGACTTGTATGAAAATATGTTGCTTTCTGAAATATACCAAGTTATTCATAGAATAAATATTAGAGAATTAGAATCAACGAAACCTGTGAATATTTATATGTCAAATAATCATCTAGAATTCATGAAACTAGTATATGATACTTTACCAAAAGTAAATCATCATACACAAAGATTAAAAAATACCAATAAAGTAGAAAGAAGATTTGATGAAATTGTTAGTAATATTTCAAAAGCTATTGAACAAAATCATTGTACTCTACCATTAAGTATGGGAAGGATAATAGGCCATACTGACAAGACCTATCTAAATAGACACTGGAAAAATGATGATACTAGAGAATTGATAAAGACGATATTTCATCAATACAATTTTAGAATTGATGAAGATTCGCAAAATTCTTTTAAAGTTATTGATTTTCTTAATAGAGATAATTGACCAAATACACAATTTCTTTTTTGGAATTGTGTATTTTTATGTTAAAAAGTGACACAAAACCCCTATATAAAATTAGTTTTTATATTATTCATTCCCTTTTGTGATGAAAGGAGATGTTAATATGCACTATAAAAAATTATTTACTCAGGAGTATATAAAACCAAACGGAAAAATTCCAATTAGGGAATTTTTGGATTCTCTAGAAAACACTTCCGTGGTAAGATTATTGTCTAAATTACACATAATTGAAGAATTAGGACTTAGTGTTGGTCGGAATTTAGCTAAATATTTTAATAACCATAAACTTTGGGAGCTAAGAGTAAATAACCTTAGAGTTTTCTTCATTGTTGATGAGGGACATATGATTCTTTTAAATGGGTTTATTAAAAAATCAAATAAAACACCACAAAAAGAATTGAATTTAGCAGTCTGCATGAGGAATGAATGGATTAATAGTAAAGTTCAAATAGTTAGGAAGATTAGATAATGAGTTTTTATAAAAAATATTTAAAGATTAAGATGAAGAACGCAGAATTTAATAGAATTTGGAAAGAAAGTGAGTGGGATAGAGCGGTGGAACAAAAGAAGATTAGAGAAAAAATAAAGAAAAATAAGAAAGAATGAAAAAGGGACTTCATATATAATTAAAAAAACGGATAAAAAAAGGAGACTATATGAAAAAAATACTTTATAAATATAAAATAAAAAATCTAAAAGGGATTCAACCTAATGATTATGAAGTAATTGTTAATGTACCTATCACATTTATTGAGAACACACCTTATTCAGCTTCTATTGAAAATCTTTATGAAGAAATCAATAGTTTTGAATTAGATTGGAATGATACAATCCCTAAACTACTGAGAGACGAAGCAGCTTCTGAAAGTATAAGATTAGTAAATGAAGATAATGAGATATTAATTGAACTTAAATTAATTTCTCAACAACAGTATGAAGAACCAGTCGATTTTTATCTAAACAGACTTTTATTAGAATCAAAGAAAAAAAATAGTTCAATTAGTATTGAAAATCGTAGTAAATTAGTTAATCACCTTTCTAAAATATATGAAATTTTCGATCAGCATGAAAATGCAATGAAAATTGTAGAGGAAGAAAATGATGAGAATCCTAATAATTATCTTCTAACTAGATATGCTAAATTACTTCGTATAAATGGAAATTTACCATTGTCACTCGAAATGTTTATTGAATCATTTTATCGTTATCCTGGGGGAAGTGCTTCTCTTAAAGGATTAGCAACAACATTAAGTAAACAAAATAGAAAAGGACTCTCACATGACATTTTTAAAGAGGCATTAAAGATAGAATTAAAAAATGTTCTAAGTAAAGTTAAGCATAATAATATTCCAGAAGATGAATTAATCGAAATAGTAGAAAATCATTTGGATAACCGAGAAGTAGATGCTTTAGATTTAAGTAAATACCCTGCGTTACATGAGTATTCGGAACCACCATTCTCAATAAATGATGACGGAGATGATGAGGAATCTCATTATGAAGATGCTGAGAGACAAGAACGTGCAATGATAGAAATAGAACTAGGATACGAGCCCTTCAAAAGTACCTATCAAGATGATGAATTTAATAATCATCATATGGATGAATCTGAAGAAGACTATTTCGATCAGCATAAAGACTTTTATAAAAAAGATTAGAAACCCTAGGTAAAAGAAAAACCCCGTTATCTTCCACCGTTACAAAAATGTAACGGTGGATATTACAAATGAAGCTTATCCTCCTAATTAATATTAATGAATTATTTTCCACCTAATACAAAGGGCATAGTGATTTCTAATCAATAATTATATATTCATTAAAATTTAGTTCAAATTCATCATCTTCATTATTTTTAATATCACGTCTATCTAATGGAAATCTTCCGGTAAACGCGAACTTTGTAAAAAGCTTCTTCAAATTTACAACATCTTTATTTTTGAAGTGAAAAAAGTTCAATGATGCAACATTTTTTTCTCTTTTCATAAATAGCTTACTTATTAGTTCATGGTAATCAGGAAAATTCAGGTACAGCTCTTCACTGTGGTATCCGATAACATTTATTGACACCTCATACTTACTATAGTCTATGACATTAATTATTTCTTCAAACTCTTGAATGGAGCTCCTAAATAACGCACCAGTGTTTTCCTGTAAATTAATATCATGAAATGTGTATTGGAAAAAATCACTCTCAATTGATAGTTGTTTTATTTTTTCTAAAACACCTTTATCTTCGAAGAGACAAACCACCAAGGAAGGTGTTTTTTTTCTTTCCAAACTATTTAATAAATCCAATTGAATTTCGAGACCTTTTAAAATACCATATGCACGTCTAATTTCATAATTCAACAACGATAAGTCAGATTCTTTCTCGAGTCTTTTAATAAAACTGATTTGCTTTTCTCTTCTTATATCTAATTGAGTTTCTAAGTCTAATCCATGAGCAATACCTAAAAAGTAATATATATCATTTAAATCATTAGTATCATAAGCTTCTTGAACATATCGCTTCACTAACATCTCTTTTTCTCTAAAAAATATTTCTCTACCTCCATAATCGCTCCTTGTTTTTTTAACATATTTCAAGGCATTCCTTTTCTGCATCATTATTTATAACCTCTTTTCTCTCTTCTTCAATCAGAATATCATCGTTCTTAGGTGTCTATATATATGTTCAATCCCTTGGCCAACATCATATGCTGTTCACCGTCAAAGGCATTAGCTTCGGCTTTGCATCCAGAAGAATTATGGAGAAAACGGAAGAATTGTATTCCGATTGGGAAATCATTTGGGTTCCTCTACTCCCTGGTCTTCAATAAAACCACTGCCAAAAGCGTACATTCTTAAACTATCAAAAGTTTTTCAGTACCTCACTTAGAATCGAGGTGCTGATTTCTTTTCAAAGTAAGTGTGCAAACGATATTCGCAAATCTGTCTAGTCCATTCATAAACAATCGCACGGTGTTCTTCAGCGATATCGAAATTCAGTTTAAATAACTTGTCTGCATAGATGACCAAGCCATTAGAAGAACTACTCCATTTGGTCATAGGCATTGTTTGGATTAAACTAGCTATCTTTCTCTCATTGAATTCTTCTAACTCTTTCCCTTGCTTATCACTAAAATCAATCTTTTTACGATAGGTTTTGTCTGTTAAGTAATGATGGAAACTCTTTGCGGCATCTTTTGCCTGAACGGGCAAGAACCATTCATCGACACCACGAGTCAGCATCCAACGTAGCAACACCATCTTATAACTCTTTGTCATCCCGGTTCGCTCTACTTCTAAAAACCAATTTTGATAATCTTCTAGTGCCTTCGTTTCATTTTCATCTAACTCACCAGAGTCTTTTAATAGATTAAAATAGGTCTCAAACTCTCTTTTGACCATCGCAGATTCTGCACCGGATTGAAGATGGAATTCTAAATAACTAGGGCGATGTCCAAGTTCCTTTTTGAGTTCATGGTATTGATGAATGAGAAACTCTTTTCTTCGCATGTTTTTCTTAGCCATAAACCCCCATAAATCTATGACTTCCGTATCTATATTGAAATCACAACCAGCCGGCAATGCTTTTTCAATGTCACGCGGATTGGTCTGGCCAATAAATTCAGGACTGAAAACGGCCCATTTTACATCTGCATTTTTATAGTTTCCAATTAAATCGATGATAACGCAGTGATCTTTTCCTTCTGCTATGCGAAGTCCACGTCCGATTTGCTGGGTGAAAACAGCTAAAGACTCGGTGGGTCGTACGAATAAAAGTGTATCTACATTTGGGATGTCGACACCTTCATTGAACAAGTCAACAGTAAAGATGATGTCTAGTTCGCCACGGTTTAATCTTTCACGGGCCAATAGACGTTCATCATTACGAGTTCCACCATTTAGTGAAATTGATCGGTAACCAGCTGCTTGAAAATGTTCATTCAGAAAATTAGATTGGCGAATGGAAGAACAAAAGGCAATGGTACGGGACTGTTTCTTATCTTGCCATTCCCGTAAAATCTTCTCGGCCATCTCTGTACGCAATTGTACGCGAGCCAGTTGTTCTTCATCATAATGTGAACCCAACCACCTGAGCTGAGAATAATCCGTATCATCATACACGCCATGGTATTTAAATGGTGCAAGCCACTGTTTTTGAATAGCATCGAGGAATTGGATACTAATCGCAACATTGCCATCACATATAGCAAAAACATCTTTATTGTCTAAGCGATGGGGTGTCGCCGTGATCCCGAGAAGGAATTTAGGCTTAAAATGCTCAATGATTCGCATATAGCTTGGAGCAGTAGCATGGTGAAACTCATCTACGACAATTAAGTCAAATGCTTCTGGATAAAATTGATCTAAATGATGTTTTTGCGTAAGAGTTTGAACTGAAGCGAATAGAAAATCCGTAGTCAAAGACCTTTCTTTCGCATGATAAAACCCTGCAGACGTAGAAGGATGTACATGGCTAAATGAATCCTTTGCCTGAATTAATATTTCTTCTCTGTGAGCAATAAACAACACCTTTTTAAAATGCTCTGCGAAAAATGCTGCTAGATACGTTTTACCGAGTCCCGTTGCCATCACCGCGAGTGCTTTGTCATAGTCTTCGTGCATCGATTCAAGCAACGCATTTAACGCAAGAACTTGAGCAGGGCGTGGCGTTAAAGAAGTCTCTACTTTATAAGGAGAAGGGGGGTCCGCCACAATGCTTTGTTCTGTAGGTGACCCATACATCACTTCTTGTTCTTCCTGCTCTGACCAAAGGCTACTAAATGGGGTCACTTGATTATGTAGTATGTGTTTGTCACGGTAAATTGCGAGAGTCTCAGCATTCAATGAAATGGTTCGCTCTTCATAGAACTGTCTCATGAATTCTTCAGCAGCAATATTGAACAAGTCATCCTCCAAAGGTGTCGGAACATGTAAACTCCACTCAATGCCTGCAGTCAATGCAGATTTAGAAAGATTCGATGATCCCACGATGACATGATTACTATTTTCGCCTCGAAATAAGTACGCTTTTGGATGGAAAGACTGGCCTGAGCTTTGGAACAAACGCAATTCAATGCCTGGCAACTCTCGATAAAGCATGTCAATCGCATCTGGTTGTGTTATGTAAAGATAATCCCCAACCAATAATTTAACTTCGCAGCCATTAGCAATAGCCGTCTTTAAATGAGGCAACACAAGATTTACACCGGAAGTCATCACAAATGCAGTCATCCAATAAATACTCGTTGCCGTTTCACTCAACCGTTTTAAATCATCCACCAAATGATGAGTGATTAATCGAACCTCAGTCATCTTCAACCTCAATCAAGTAATACCCCTTTTCGAAGCCTCCTCGTTTCGCGCGTTTTTTCACTCGAACTTCTTCTAACTCCTCCATCGTAGATCCATGAAGCGGTAAAGCGGCATATATAAGCTCAAGTAAATCCGCCAATTCTTCAATAGCATCTTCATTAGTAGACGTCTCTTGATACTCTTTCAATTCCTCTACTAGTTTTCGTTTGATCTCCACCTCATGGTCAGAAGGTTCCAGCACTTTCATAGAGTATTTCTTATTAGAAGCCTTAATAATCTCAGGAATTCCGTCTCGTACTAGTTTGTTGTATATGGGCATGATGTACCTCCTATGGTAGTTCTTTGATTATTATGAATTATATCATTTAAGAGGAGGGATGAATGGTATAATTGAAATAATTTACAGGATAGGAATAGTTTTTGGGTTTAGGGATTGAAATGATAGATAGGTTAGGACGATAGGGGATTGTCTTGACTAAACCACTGATGTAATCTTTTTTTAAGTACTAATTCTTCTTTTTCTTGACGATAATTGTGAGAAAAAGGAGTGGGGTTATTGTCTAGTAGTGATGATATCATGCGTAAAGAAACAGTAAAAAATAGAGTACGGCATTATAATCGAAAATTACATGTGGATCAAAAGAACGACGAAATTTCTGAACGGTATGCAGGAGATATTCGGCAGTATCTTGACTATTGTTTAAAGACAGACCAGTCTGATGGGACGGAAGCGATGCTCGATTACTTATACGGTTCGCTTATGGAACAAAAAGTTAAAAAAACGACGTGGGAGCGTCGTCTTGCAGCAATTAAAAAGCATTTAGCGGTAACACAAAGAATCGACTTCAAAAGAGAAGCAGAAGTAACAAGTGAGCTGTCGGCGATGAGAAGGATTTACGGTGAGGAAGGCAATGCTGATTTGATCAGGATTCAAGGGAAGTCCTCAGTAAATAAAACTGTTTTGCTAAATATGATTTGCAAATTACCTTCGAGAGAAAAAGCGATTTGTCTTGTGAATCTGATTACAGCAAATAGACCGAATGAAATGGTCCGAATGAAAGTGAAAGACTTCAATTTAAAGAATCAAACAGTCGATGTTTATTTAATGAAGCAAAAAAAGTGGCACACTAAACGCTTAACGCAAGAAGCAGTTAATATGGTAATGGTCTATATTCGGGAATATCAACTAAGATATGAAGACTATTTTGTAGGAAGAGTGTATAAGGGTGGTCGATATGAAAGCGTGGAAATGAGTGTGACGGGATACTGGAAATCATTGCAGCGTTGGACTGGACTATCCGGATACAATTTTCGTAAGAGTCAAGTTGTTGCCATGCACACAGCTGGTGCGGATTTATCAACGATTGCTAAGCAGACGGGGCATAAGTCGCTGGAAACGTTGGTGGAGCATTATTTGACAGTTTCGGATTCGACTGTTGATAAATATTTATGATTAACAAAAATGAGAGTCGTTCATAGTTCTTTTCATGCTGAGAGTAGTACTCTATGCTGGTGATTTTAGAGTGATTTTCTTGAAATATAAAAGATCAAGAAGCTCTTTGAATTTTCGTTAGTTTCTCGGAATTGAGTTGAAAAAGAAGCAATAGGAGAAGTGTTAAGTTCCCACGTCGCTTCACCGGGTTTATTCAATTATAGAGCAGTACATTTTTACAGAAATACAGTTTTACATTAAATAACTTTCAAGTTATACTTGAAATAACCAACCTTCCAAATAAGGATTCTTTTGGAAAATACCGATGCTTAGACTAAACAACGCAAACTATATAAAGGAGATGTTAAATTGTGCCCGTCAAAAATAAATACAATAACACCTCAAAAGTAGTACATGTTTCAAAAACCACAACTCCTCATAAAGGAAGCATTGGCGGTGTTTCTCATAAAATTGAAAGAGAATCACTAGTAATTGAAGCTCAAATTCCTGAAAAAAAATTAACGAAAAAAGCAACATTTGAGTTGCCAGTTGAGTTGCATAAACGTCTGAAAACAGCTGCTGCAGAACAAGAAATGACGATGGTGCAGATTGTGGAAAAAGCGTTGGAAAATTATTTAAAAAGTTAATTGTACTTCATTATAAAGAACCTTTTAGGAGGTCTTATTAAATTGAATATATCTGTATTAAATCGTCTTAGAGTTAGCTGTCAAAATATTTCACAACGTTATTATAAACAAATCTATGTATGTGAATATGAACTAGGTAATAACGTAGCATATTTCAGTAAAGAAAATCACTTTTCTTTACTGAATGTAAATTTACTATTATCCGAAAAGATTAAAGAATTACCGCAGAATAGAAGACCTTATAAAATAGCAGAACTTTTATATGAATTTATTAATGCTGCAGAGTCCGAAACTATATGCATAGATTACTATGAAATGTTATTTGACCCATCCTTAAGGGTTAATCCATTTGATCTTTTCACCAATTTAAGTAAAAGTAAAACATTGATTATTACTTGGCGGGGTATTATTAAAGATAACTATTTTATTTACGCTGAACCTGGGCACCCAGAGTACATCAAGTACTCCACAAAAGATGCCATTATCATCAAATAAGAAGGAGCGAGGATAATGCAATATAGAGATCTATTACAATTCGAACCTATCGAATCAGTTATCCAATTAAAAGATGCAAATGATAAAAAACGTGCTTTCCATCTGCTAGATACATATGTCATTTCTGACCGAATGGCAGAACAATTAAATGAACTTATTATTAACCAGCTACAATTCAACTATTCGGCTGACAATAAAGGATTAATGATTGTCGGAAACTACGGAACAGGTAAGTCACATTTAATGAGTGTCATTTCGACGATTGCTGAACGTGAAGGTGCAAGTGAGCATATTACGAATGAAGAAGTCAAAGAAAAATCAAAAGAAATCGAAGGAAAGTTTAAAGTAATCCGTTTAGAAATTGGAAGTGTTGGTACTTCACTACGAGATATATTATGTAATGCCATTGAAGATGGCTTAGAAAATTTAGGAATCGATTTTTCATTCCCTGCATTTGATAAAATTACGAACAATAAGGACGCTTTAGAAGAAATGATGGGGTTATTTAATGAAAAGTATCCTGAATATGGTTTACTCGTTGTGGTGGATGAGTTACTTGATTATCTTCGTGGACGAAAAGAACAAGAACTTACACTCGATTTAGGTTTCTTACGTGAAGTAGGTGAAATTTGTAGTAAAACACGTTTCCGTTTTATCGCAGGTATTCAAGAAATGTTATTTGATAATCCTCGTTTTAACTACGTGGCAGAACCTCTTCGACGTGTAAAAGAACGATTTGATCAAGTTCGTATTGTGCGCGAAGATATCGCTCATGTTGTTGCACAACGACTATTAAAAAAGACAGCAGAGCAAAAATCACTTATTCGTGAACACTTATCTAAATTTACGACGCTTTATAATCGTTTAAATGAAGACATGGAAACATTCGTCAACTTATTTCCAATTCACCCAAGTTATCTAAGTGCATTTGAAAAAGTAAACGGTATTGAAAAAAGAGTGGCTTTAAAAACAATTAGTTTAGAAATGGGAGCAATTATTAATAAGGATGTTCCTGAGGGTTCACCAGGTCTTGTTTCTTACGACAGCTACTGGCGTTTTATTGAAGAAGATTCTTCATTCAAAAGTAATCCTGATGTGAAGGAAGTACTCGACAAATCAAAATTATTAAAAGATAGAGTTCATAATGCACTTGAAAAGAAAATGTATAAGCCAATGGCGCAACGCATTGTAAATGCACTTTCTCTAAATCGCTTGTCTACTTCTGATATTTACGACAAAGTGGGCTTAACAGCAGAGGAACTAAGGGATGATTTATTCCTGCATCCGACAGTAGGAATGGATTTCTTATTGGAAGATGATGATCCATCTGGTTTTTTAAAAACAAGCGTTGAAGTTGCATTAAAAGAAATTCAAAAAACAGTAAGTTATCAGTACTTATCAACAAATGAATCTAACGGTCAATATTACTTAGACTTAAAAAAAGACATTGATATCGATAGTCTAATTAAACAAAAAGCTGAAACAATTGAAGATGATAAGTTGGATTATTATTATTATGATTTATTAAAACAAGCAATTACATTAGATGATAATACTTATGTAACTGGATATAAAATTTGGCGACATGACTTACCTTGGGATAGGAAACGTGTAAAACGCCAAGGATACTTATTTTTTGGTGCACCAAATGAACGTTCAACAGCACAACCAGAGCGTGACTTTTATATTTATTTATTGCGACCATACATGAAAACAATTTTTAAAGATGAACAAAAGGCTGATGAACTATTCTTCGAATTCAAACATACAGATGATAGATTCAACCAGCTTTTAAAACTTTACACTGCTGCACACGATTTGAAAATAGATGCAACATCAGTAACTAAAAGTTTATATACTAAAAAAATCGAGAGCTATTATAGAGAACTAAATAAATGGTTAAATGAGAACTTCGTTCATGCTTTCGAAATAACTTATAAAGGAATAAAAGGGACTATACTTGAGTTTGGCATGTTTCTTCCACAAAATGCAACAGTACAAGAAATTATCAACACCGTTTCAGAAGGAATGCTGACAAACTGGTTCGAACAAAAGTATGAAGAGTATCCTTCATTTGGACAGATTCAAGGTGGATACTTATCAAGAAAAAACCTTGAAACATATGTTAAAGACGCACTCCAATACTTAGTTGGAAAAGAAACGAAGCAAGGAGCTGCCATTTTAAACGGTCTTATCTTATTAGATTCTGTGAACAGAGTATCAACAAAACAATCTGCTTATGCTAAATGGATTATCGATTTACTAGATTCTAAAGGGCATGGACAAGTAATAAACCATAGCGAATTGATTGAAACCGTATTTATTCGTGGTGTTGAAGACCTACAGTATACAAAGCAATTTCATTTAGAACCAGAATTATTAGTCGTTCTACTAGCTGCAATGGTAAGGACTGGGGCAGTTGAAGTAACAGTTGGAGGAACCACTTACAATGCATTAAGTTTAAATGAGTTTATTCAATTACAAGTATCAAAGCTATCACAATTTAGTCATGTGAAAAAGCCTAGTGGTCTGCCAATTGAGGAATTGAATGCAGTTTCCGATTTATTTGGGGTATCCATCCCGAACTATGAAGAAGAAATGCTCTCAAAAGCTATTGTGACAGTTACTGAAAAGGCCAATGATGCCATTAATGAATCACTAAGCGCTATTCAGGTTGTGAAGAAAGGTTTCCCTACATGGGATGGACAGCTATTAAACCAAGCAGAAATACAAGAAAATGTATTAGTCCTAGAAGCATTCAAGGAATTTTGTGAAGGCTTAAAACGTTACAACACACCAGCAAAAATGCGTAACTTGAAATATGATTTAGCGACAATTGAAAAGCAAAAAGTCGCAATTGAAAAACTAACTTCTTTTACTAAACTTGAACAACAAATCAAGGAAATACAGCAACGTGTAAGTTATCTGCAAATCGCACAACCAAATATAGGTAGCCAATCTGAATGGTCACAAAATGTTGATGAAACACTAGATGAATTACAAGATGCTTTAAAACATCACCAAGATACATCAAAAGAACTAGCTACACTAGATACGTTAAAACAGCAGTACATTAAACTTTATATAGAAGCACATGATAAATCACGACTCAATGCTACTGAAAACATGTTAAAAAACACGTTAATTACAGATCCAAAATTAAAAGCTTTAAGAGAATTAGCAGCACACATCTCTATTTTGCCAAAAGAACAACTTGTCAACTGGGAGAGAGCGCTGACAAGTCTAAAAACATGCTATCAAGTTTCAGAAGACAATTTACAACATGTACCAATGTGCTCGGCGTGTAAGTTCCGTCCAACAGAAGTGACCACAAACGAAAAAGCAATGCTTAAAACGCTAGAACAAGAGCTACCACGTATGTTTGAGAACTGGAATGAAACATTATTAACAAACTTAAATGATGCAACAGTTAAAGAAAACATCGAGCTACTAAAACCTGAACAACAAACGCTCGTAAAGGAGCTTATCTCTAAAAAAGAGTTTGCGTTACCTATTGATGTTCGGCTAATACAAGCGATTAATGATTTACTAAAAGGGATCGATAAAGTGGAAGTATCATTAACAGAAATTGAAGAGATGATGGCAAACGGTAGTCCACTAACAATTGAAGAGCTCCGAAAGCGATTTGAAGAAATGATTCATAAAACAGTTGGCAATGCACCATCCAACCTTGTACGCATTATGCTGAAAAAATAAAAGGAGTGATTTCAAATGACAAGCAACTCAGAACAGCTCTCATTATTAAATTCACAGACTGAATCAGACAATACATCAGTTATATGCTTAGGCATGACTTTTGAAAATGAAGAAGTAAGAAGAGAATACTTTCGTGATGAATTACGAAAGAAACTTCCAGAATTAAAGAAAATCGAAGGCTTCCCTATAGGTGAAGACGAAGATATTATAGCTCTATCTGATCCACCATATTTCACTGCTTGTCCGAATCCTTGGTTTGCAGAAATTGTTAATTTAGAAATTGATAGTTATAAAAGAGAGCCCTTTGTATTAGATGTAAGTGAATCTAAAAGTGATGCGATATATAATGCTCATACCTATCATACTAAAGTTCCTTATAAAGCAATTATGCATTATATTATGCATTATACTAGTCCGGGGGATGTTATATTAGATGGTTTTTCAGGTACAGGTATGACTGGAGTCGCTGCAAATTTTTGTGGTGATAAAAATAAAATAAAAGAAATAGGTTATACAATTGAAGATAATAATGTAATTGATGAAAACGGCAATGCTGTAACAACTGTTGGAAAAAGGCAAGCTATATTGAGTGATCTCTCTCCTATTGCTTCGTTCATCGCATCAAATTATAATTCTGATAGATTTAAGAACGGTTTCCTAGAGCAAGGTCTATCAATTTTAAAACAAGTTGAAGCTGAATATGGCTGGATGTATGAAACCCTTCATTATGATCAAAAAGCAAGGATTAATTATGTTGTCTGGAGTGATGTTCATACATGTCCATCCTGTGGAGAAGAAATAGTATTTGGGAAAGAGTTTGAAGAGAAAAGTAATAATATTCGTGGTGAGTTTAATTGCTATCACTGTGATGCATCGGTATCAAAACGCAAACTTGTAAAAGTTTGGAAAACTATATTTGATCTCAAATTAAACGATACTATTGAAACTGTCAAGCAAATACCAGTTAAAATAAACTATACATTTGAAAAAAAGCGTTATGATAAAGAACCAGACTCATTTGATTTAGATTTACTTAAGAAAATTGAAGATTTAACAATTAACTCATGGAGTCCTTTAGAAGAACTTCCTGAAGGTTTCAATACGAACCAACCTAAAAACAGTCATGGATTTAAGTATGTGCACTTGTTTTACACAAAGAGGAATTTGTTAATAGTATCAAGACTTAGAGAGCTAGTGGAGAAATTTGATATCCCTAAATTATTATTTTGGTTGAACTCTATAGACCACGGAATTAGTAAGCGCGTTAAACACGGGGATTGGTCATTCCCCATGAGCACCTTGTCGGGAACTTTATACATTCCATCAAATTCACGAGAAAATAATCCGTTTTACTTTTATCAAACAAAATTAGAAAAACAAAGTAAAGTTTTTGAAGATTTATCGGGCATTAAAAACTATGTAGGAACTCAGTCTGCTGGATCATTCGAATTACCAGATAATTCAATTGACTATATTTTTATTGATCCCCCATTTGGTTCAAACTTAATGTATTCAGAATTAAATTTTTTATTAGAATCATGGGTAAAAGTAAAAACCAATAATAAATCTGAAGCGATAGTGAATAGTGTTTTAAAGAAAACGTTGAATTTTTATAAAAACTCTTTATTAGGATGTTTTAAAGAATATTACAGAGTTTTAAAACCTAATAGATGGATTACTATAGAATTCAGTAACTCTCAGGCATCAATTTGGAATTCAATTCAAGAATCTATACAGAAAGCAGGATTTATAATCGCAAATGTTTCTGCATTGGATAAACAAATTGGTAGTCATAAAGCCGTTACATCAACAACAGCCGTTAAGCAAGATTTAGTAATTTCCGCTTATAAACCCTCTTCAGAAAATATAAACAAAATGCTTGAGCAAACAAATACTCCTGAGTCAGCTTGGACATTTGTAAATCAGCATCTTGAAAAATTACCAGTATTCCTAGGTTCAAAAGGGGAAGCATCTGTTGTTGCAGAACGTACACCACGTATTTTGTTTGACCGTATGGTTGCTTTTCATGTACAAAATGGTTTACCAGTACCGATTTCATCCGCAGAATTCCAAGAAGGTGTCGTACAGCGTTTCCCTATGCGTGATGGTATGGCGTTCTTAGAGTCTCAAGTGGCTGAGTATGATAAAAAACGTACTCTTGTAAAAGAGTTTTCTCAAATGAGTTTATTCGTTTCAGATGAAAATAGTGCAATTGAGTGGATTCGTCAGCAACTAATGAGAAAGCCACAAACACGTCAAGATTTGCATCCGCAATTTATGAAAGAAATCCTGCATATTGCGAAGCACGAACAATTACCTGAATTAGATGATTTACTGGCACAAAACTTCTTGCGTTTTGAAGGCGATGAGGATGCGCCAAATCAAATTGTAAGTTATTTACATCGTAACTATAAAGACATGCGTGGATTAACGAATGTCAGTGATAAATTAATAGGAAAAGCAATGAATCGTTGGTATGTTCCAAATCCTAATAAACAAGCTGACTTAGAGAAGTTACGTGAAAAATCACTTTTACGTGAATTTGAAAATTACGTAGCTGAGCTTGGTTCACATAAAAAGAAATTGCGATTGTTTCGAACAGAAGCTATTCGTGCTGGATTCAAAAAAGCATGGAGCGAGAAAAATTATGGAAAAATTGTCACAGTGGGTGATCGTTTACCAGAAACAGTTATTCTAGTAGACGACAAATTGCTAATGTACTATGATAATGCACAAGTGCGATTAGATATGTAGAAGAAAGAAGGAGATTTGGTTGAATTGGCAGGAGAGAATCACAAAGTATTTTACAAGTAAAGGCTCGCTTTATATCGTATCGGATGAACATGAATTATTAAGAGAAAAACCCGTTCAAGAAATGCTACAAGTACAAAATAGTACTGTGCATTTTTATGATGATCCAGTTGTATTTCGATATGTATATGAAACAACTTTCCGGCACATTGAAAAAGAGCAACGCCCTACTTTACTAATTGTGATTAAAGACCACCAGTTCAATCATATTCCTTATGATGTATATATAAATGCAAATCGCTTAACCTTATCGTTTGAAACGCTCTTTCCAAATTTTGATCGTTCAATTGTTGCACAATGTCCTATTGAAATGTTTCAAGCTTTATTCGAAGCACATACTCATTGTTTAACACATCTTTCTATAAATGATACGGCAGACTTCATTTTACGTGAGGTATGTATACTGAACCCTGCCCTACTTTTAGATAATGTTAGTGTAGTAAAAGCTGCTTTACATTATTTTAAACGTTTTAAAATAGCATTGCCCAATGTTCTTATCGAGCGTTTAAAGCAAAATATGATAAAAAAACGTGTTCTCTTCTCTACATATGTTTTTGAATGTTTCGCATCTGAAGAGGAGTTATATAGCTATTTAAATAAACAATGGAAAAACTATTTAGAAGGTTATTTAATCTATTCAAATGAGCAAGTGGCTGAGAAGAAGGACTATTATGGAAATATTTACTTTGAGGATCCGTTTATTCGCAGATATATGAGGGATTTTATTCTAGCAATTGAAGTTCCATCAACAGTAGATTATGAAAAATGGATGCAACCAGGGATTGTTGTGAAAGAAGTGAAAAATGAGCATTTCGATGTAAATAAAAATGACTTATTTCAGCAAGATTACTCTTCTTGTGGCAGAACTGACTGGGTAAAGTTTGCGAGTGAACTAGGGTTTATTCAAAGTGAATTACTGAAAAAAGGTTTATTAGACAATGACTTTAAATCACAAATTTCTATAGCTAATGAAGCATTCGAACAGTGGATGCTTTCAAAATATCAACAATTGCGGACGTTACCAGTTGTACCTAAGCCAAAGATGGTCCATCAAATTCCACATTATTTATCTAAAAAAACGGATAAGAAACTAGCACTAATTGTACTAGATGGTATGAGTTTTACACAGTGGAATATTATTAAAGAAACACTTTTAAAACAGTCATGGTCATTTGAAGAGGACGCAGTTTTTACTTGGGTGCCTAGTTTAACATCGGTTTCTCGCCAGGCTATCTTTTCAGGTTTAGAACCACGTGACTTTGCAGATACCATTGGTACAACCCGAAAAGAAAAAACATTATGGTCATCGTTTTGGAAGAACGAAGGATTATCTGAACGAAATGTGGCTTATGAAAAATCATTAGGGTTAAAAACCTATAACAAAGAAACACTTGCTTATCGACACTCCCCTTCAATTCGTGTTTATGGAGCTGTAATAGATGTAATTGATCAGTTTATGCACGGTGCCGTACAAGGTAGCCAAACTGTGTTTTCAGAGCTTACTACATGGCTTAATTCGAATTACTTACACAAAATGCTAACTGATTTAGTAGAAGAAGACTTTGAAGTGTATTTAACTTCAGATCATGGCAATGTAGAATGCTACGGGATGGGAAGACTTCAAGAAGGTGTGACAGTTGAGTCTAAAGGCGAACGTGTAAGGATTTACAGTTCATTGAATATTCGAAACCAAACTGCAAGTGAAAACAAAGAAACGATTCCATGGGAAGATATTAGTCTGCCTAGTAATTATCATGTACTATTAGCAAAAAATAATAGAGCATTTGTGCCGAAAAATGATAAAATTGTATCTCATGGTGGCGTTCATATAGAAGAAATAATTGTCCCATTTGTAAAAATTAATCGTTAGAAAGCAGGTAAATAATTATGAAGGTAGTAGGTTTCGATCAAAAAATTCTGCTACATCACCTAGATTTTGCAACACAGAAATTAAATGAAATTCCTATAAAAAATATGCATAGCTTACTTGATGAATATTTAATGAGTGATATTAAAGGCACCGGGACGAGACGCTGCGCACATGCAATTATTATGAAAATATGGTGGTCTGTCGAAGGAAATCATCGATTTATACGTGACCATGCACATCATATATATCCAATATTGACGAAAACTGAAAATCAATTATTACATTGGTGCATGACTTGCTTAGCTTATCCATTTTTTAAAGAGCAAGTTAATTATTTAGGAAAGCATTTACGTATGGCCGATGAGGTTCGTAGTCGTGTTGTGCTAGCAGAGATGAAAAATTTATACGGAGATCGTCGACGCGTGGAAGTAGCAACAAGTGCTGTGTTTTCTACAATTAAAAACTGGAACATAGTTAAAATGACTTCTCCAGGTGTTTATCAAATGCCGGAAAAACGTATAGAAATTAATTCATCAGAACTGAAAAACCTGATGGTTGAAGTTTTAATGGACCATTTAGATACAAATAGTGTCATACTTGAGATGGTAAATAATAGTGCAATATTTTTCCCATTCGATTACCATATAAGTACAGGGGATTTAAATGAAAAGCGCTTTACTATTATTAAAAATATACGAGATACAATCATTGAAAGAAACCCTAAAATCCCTTATTCATTTGAGTAAGGGATTTTATTATGGAGGTAACTATATGAATATTGGAGATATTATAAGTGGTCCATTTTTTCCGGAAGTCATTGAAATAAAACGAATAGAAGCATTTGGGGAAGAGTATTATTTACTCGAAGGAATTGGACGCCAAACAAATCAGTACCACGAACTATTATTAGCAAAAAATGATTTAGATCAAATTACGATTCTAAGTACATCTACTGAAACTAAAATGGCATTCACTGGGCAAGATATTCAGCAAAGGCTATTCCATTTAACGTTAGAAATCGAGGACAAGTATTCTAAAACACGCGCATTAGGAAACCAACAAGTCATTCCAATGCCACATCAAATAGAAGCTGTTTATAGTCGAATGCTCCAATCGTCAAATGTGCGATTTTTACTAGCTGATGATCCAGGTGCGGGTAAAACAATTATGGCAGGCATGCTTATTAAAGAGCTGAAAGCACGTGAAAGTATTGAACGAATTTTAGTGTTGGTGCCTCCATTAGTATTACGCCAATGGCAAGAAGAAATGGATCAAAAGTTTCAAGAGTCTTTTAAAATCATTAATCGGTCTGTGTTAAATGAGTATGGTAGTAAAAATCCATTCATTGAAAATGATTGTTGTATAGCATCAATTTATTGGTCTACACGTGATGAAATCAAAGAGTTAATTTTAGAGGCACAGTTTGACTTAGTCATTGTCGATGAGGCACATAAAATGGCTGCTTATTCTTACGGGAAAATTAAAAAGACGACGACTAAAACCAGGCTATATCGTTTAGGAGAAAAATTATTAGCAAAGACAGAGCATTGCTTACTATTAACAGCAACACCACATAAAGGTGACGCTGAAAACTACCGTTTGTTAATGAAACTTATTGAACCGGATTTATTTAATCATGTATCTGCGAGTGAAAGTTTGCGTGAAAAAAGTAATCCTTTCGTTATCCGTCGACTAAAAGAATCTATGGTAAATTTCGACAGTACACCGATTTTCCCGAAACGAACAACAAAAACGATTCTATATGAGCTTACTGAACCAGAACTAGAATTATATGATGCCGTAACAGAGTACGTAAAAACACATTTTAATCGCGCAATGAATACCGGTAATAATAGTACAGCATTTGCGATGATGCTTTTGCAGCGCCGTCTGAGCTCGTCTATTGAAGCAATCCATCGTTCACTTTTACGTCGTTATAAAAAAATGTCAGCTTTATTGGATAAGACAGATGCTGAGCGAAAGAAGTTTTCGCAACAGTTAGAAAAATTATATAATAATGATCTGGAAGAAGAAGTTACAGATACACAAGATGTTCTAGAGAAAAAGTTAGAGCTGGCAGTGGATAACATCGACATAAATGCACTTCGAGAAGAAATTGCAGAATTAAAGAAGTTGCTCATTAAAACAACTTCTCTAAGAAAGTATGGTTCAGAGAGAAAGTATCTAGAGCTCGAAGAAATGCTATTCGGTGTCGATGGTCTAATTTATACAGGTGAGAAAGTTTTAATTTTCACTGAGTCAGTAGATACACTTAAATACTTAGCAGAACGGCTGTCAGATCGAGTCACTCAAATAGCAAAAATTATGGGTAGCTTTTCAATGGATGAACGTAGAAAACAAGTTGAGTTATTCCGAGAAACTGCTCAAGTCATGCTGGCAACAGATGCAGGTGGGGAATCGATTAACTTGCAATTCTGTAATCAAATGATTAACTATGATATTCCATGGAACCCAAATAAATTGGAGCAAAGAATGGGGCGAATCCATCGAATCGGACAAAAAAATGAAGTGTTTATTTTTAATCTTGTTGCTCAAAATACGCGTGAAGGTTATGTTATGGCAAGATTATTCGCTAAGCTGGAAATAATGAAAGATGATTTAGGAAATGACCTAGTATACAACTTCATGGGGGAATTGCTAGAAGATGATATTAATTTAGCCGATTTAATGAAAGAAGCCATTTTATCACGCGAAAACTTAGATGATGTGGTTGCTCAAATGGATAAGATCTTAAGTGAAGAACACAAATTGCTATTGCAAACAATGGAGAAAATGCAATTTGATACAGAAGCACTTGATATACAAGCGATGAAAAAATCACAATATGATGTAGAAATTAATAAAACCCCAAATCGCGTGTACGTAGAGCTAATTGATTATGCATTAAAAGAATCTAAAGTCAAAGTGATTGATAGTCAAGAAGGGAAAGTGAAACGAATTGAGCGCTTCCCTAAACTCATTCGTGATCAATTTTCGAAAATGACAAAGCTCGATGATTCCTATCGCTTTACTGGATTTATCGAACATAGTAATTCAGACGTCCAATACGTTACAAAAACACACCCTATCTATCAGTTGTCGAAAACACTTTTGGCAAGAACAAGTGACCAAGTTGCATTTAAGCGCTATTTATTCACTTACGATGTACCAGAACATTTGGAAGTTGATATGTACCGTATTGTATTAAAAGATGGTATCGGCAAAGAACTTAAAAACAAACTGATTTTTATAGCGAAACGTGCAGACCAATCACTAATTGAATTGAATCCATATTGGCTTTCTATTGGGCACTTTTCAGAGGCAATATCAGAACTTCTATTAGTAGAACAGCCTACATTACAAAAACATATTTTAAAACTAGCCATTACTGAAAAGAGTCATATTGAACAAAAACGTACTAGCCATTTAAATCGGATGCATGATTATTTAATTGATACATTCAGTATGCAATACAACGAAGTATATGAAAGATTAATACAGTATCAAACTGAAAATGAGGACAACAAAAACTCAGCTTTGATTAACCTAATGAACGCGCAACTAATCGATATCGAAGAACAAAAGAAAAAACGTCTTGATACAATCAACAAACAGCGTACGATCACACTACAACCACCAAAAAAAATTGCGCAATTTGAACTCATCCCAAACGGTAGCTCATATCGCATGATTGCATCAGATTACTATGAGATGGTTGCAGCCTATGAAAAAGTAAACGGGCGAAAACTTGTAAACATGTATGACAATCTTGGATTAGTCGATTTTTATAGCGAACGATTTAATGGAGAAGAACGATTTATTATTCTTACAAATAAACCCGATTTCATGTTGAGTGAAGCGCATATCGAGGATTTGAATAAAATTTCAGATAAGGTATATATTTATATAATAAAAGATAAAGAAGTAACAGAAATAAGATTGAAATCTAGCATTAAATTTTAAACATGGCTAATTTCTATGCGCATAGCTAGAAGTAAAGGGTGTAATAAAAATAAATCTTATAGAGGAATGAAAAATTTGAATATTAATCTTTTAGAATCTTTAATATCTTCTGGAAATTTTTTTTGTACGCTTAAAAATAAAAATAATTATGATTTTGCAAGTCAAAAAGTTATTGAACAAACTGTACGTAATCTAAAGGAAGTTTCAACAAGTTCAAACAAACCAGGAATGTTATTAGGAAAGATTCAATCTGGTAAAACAAGAACATTTATAGGAATTATGGGACTTGCATATGATAATGGATATGATTTAGTAATTATACTAACAAAGAATTCTAATGCGTTAACTAAGCAAACATTTGAAAGACTAGAGAACGAGTTTGAGAATTTAATTCAAGAAGATGAGATGGCAGTTTTTGATATCATGTCGATGCCAGAAAACTTAAGGAATTACGAATTGAAAAAGAAAATGGCTATAGTACTAAAGAAAGAAAAGAAAAATATGGAGCGTCTCCAAAAGGCTTTATTTGAAACATATCCGTCTTTAAGTGAGCGAAGAATATTGTTTATTGATGATGAGGCAGATTTTGCATCTGTAGCGTATGAAAATAATAAAGAACGAAACATAATCGAATTAAAGGTAATTGCAGGACAAATAGATAAGTTAAGATCGAACCTGCAAGAAACATCTTATTTACAAGTAACGGCTACCCCTTATTCATTGTATTTACAACCTGAAGATATGACTGTAAACGAACATAAAGTATATCAACCAAAACGTCCAGCTTTCACCGAACTGGTTCCTGTACATGATAAATATATTGGCGGAGAGATGTACTTCGAACGTTCTAAGATAGAAGGGGATATAGGTAGCTATTTATATCACGAAATCGATGAAAATGAACTTGGAATATTGAAAAAAAGTGATCGGAGACGTGTTAAATCGGATACATTACTTACAAATTCAAAATTTAGTGGAATTAGGAATGCATTAGTAAACTTTATTGTCGGAGGAAGTATTCGTAATTTACAAAATAAAATTAATGGAGAAAAACCTAGTAAGTTTGCATTTATAATCCATACTATGACGTCTAAAATTGCCCATCAATGGCAGGAAGATTTAGTCCTGGAAATTGAAGAAAAATTAGTAGAGTCATATAAAACATCCGAACCAATTTTTAATGAATTAATTAAGGAAGCATACCATGACTTGGCTAGATCTAAAATAGAGAACTGCTATTTTCCAACCTTCAAGGATGTATATAGTAAAGTGTGCGAATCACTTGTGAATCAAGAACTACTTATCTCCATTGTCAACTCTGAAAAAGATGTAAATCAATTATTAGATAAATCAGGACAATTAAAACTTAGAACTCCATTAAATATCTTTATCGGTGGTCAGATTTTAGATCGCGGAATTACAATAGGAAACCTAATAGGATTTTACTATGGTCGTAACCCTAAAAAGTTCCAACAAGATACAGTTTTACAACATTCTCGTATGTATGGAGCACGTCCAATGGAGGATATAGCTGTTACAAGATTTTACACTACACAAAAAATATATGATGTAATGGAAAGAATGCATGAATTTGACTCGGAACTCAGAAAAGCATTTGAATCTGGTGCAAATAATGGGGAAGTAGTTTTTATTCAACGCGATTTGCAAAATCAAATATTACCATGTAGTCCTAATAAGATTATGCTTTCAAGTATCAATATGATTAAGCCATCCAAACGTTTCTTACCTATTGGATTTGATACATTACCAAAATCCAAAATGATTCCTAAAATAAAAAAAATAGATAATTATATTGAACAACTTATTGATACTGCGCTTGAGATTAGCCCTGAAGATAAACAATGTTATTTAATCAAGCTTAATGACGCTTTAATACTGGTAGAAATGATCCATGAAACCCTTGTAATGGAAGAAGGGTATGAATGGGATTTAGAAGCTTACAATACTTTGCTGAACTATCTGGCAAAAGAATATGAAAGTGAAAATCATGAAAAAGTATGGTTGATTCTTCGTCACAATCGAAATATTGCAAGGATCCGTAAATCCTCAAGAAGATTTGAGGATGCGCCAGATACTTCTAGCAGCAAGTTAAATGAATATAAAATAGCTAAAAAAGTTGCTGTATTTTGTCCGGCTATTATTCTGACGCGCCAATTAGGAGAAACTACCGGTGAATTTGGGTGGAAACATAATACACCATTTTATTGGCCAATCTTAGTTGCTCCCGCAAATACAATTCCAACTGTTTTTGCAAATAAACATATTAAGTAGTATTAAATGACTTTCCATATAACAATGTTTAATTCTATAACTTATACTGTCAATGGATTTCTACAGGAATTTTTATTGCTAGGCTTAATTTGTATTCCCAAATGACCAAAAGAATTTAAAGGAGAGTATTATATTGGCTGAAATAAAATTTGAAATCATAGAAACGATGGCTGTCTTATCTGAAAGTAACAAGGGATGGAAAAGGCAGTTGAATTTAATAAGTTGGAATGATCGAGATCCAAAATATGATATTAGAGATTGGTCAGAGGATCAAGGAAAAATGGGGAAAGGCATTACTTTTACCCTTAAGGAACTACAGGCATTGAAAGATGCATTGAATGAATTGCATGAACTAGAATAAGAAAAACAGGGGCTACGCATAAAGGTAGCTCCTGTTATCTTTTTGTTTTAGCAATCCAAGCTGGTTGATTTAGAAATTTATCACATGTTTCTGAACAATTGGTTTATTATAAAGCTGAAATAAATATGCTACATCCTTTTACGAGAAGGTAACGACGAACAATTAGTATCTTTTTAAATGAGTTCGCAAAATCTAATGGGTTTGAATGTTTATACGAAAAATTTGATAAAGAATGATACTTACAAGCAATGATTAAATTTGTTCTTGATTCAAGCGAGCTGAAAAAGTTAATTATAGAGACTCTTATTAATAGGTAAAAAAGCATTCACATAAGTAACAGGACCAGTAACAAACAGGTTGCTTTTTTTTATTGGCTGAGATTGAGTCTACAGCCGTTAATGAATTTCAACTCATGCAAAATTCATCCTTGTTCCGGTCAAATAGTATGAGAGAATAATGGGTAAGAAAAGAGCAGCATATCACTGCTCTTTTCCTACTTAGTTTTTGCAAACCATGCCGCTGAATTTAGTGGTTTTATTTCCTTTTTCCATAAAGCTGAACACTAAGTGATGTGTTTTATAGGAACTAAGTTTAGTTACTAAATTTGTTTAATAGTTGAAGACTCCGTTGTTATGCTTTATTCTTCTTTTTTCAGTGAAGGGCTAGAAACAGCATGGGATATTGTATCAAACGAAATTGCCGACACTGGTTCCCCGTTGGAAAAGCTGGTTCCGTTTTTATGGAAAGTAAAAAAGTTATTCATTGGAGCGATATATTCCAATTTTTGTCTTAAATGTTCAGTTCCTACTACATATTGCGTTTCAGAATGCGGTTGATCTTGAAGTGCCTCAAATCCTTCTTTTCTTAGAATTTGTTTATAACGTTCATATTGAATATTGTAGATTCGTGAAAGGATTTGTTTGGATATCAGATAGTGCATTAGAGAAATCCTCTAACTCCACTTTCATCTGTTGAGCTGAAACATTGTGGTCTGAAATATATTCGTGAGTATTCATTGCTTTTACAGTTGGGCAGTTAAATCCTGCACGAGAAATTGTTGACAGTCCTTTCAAATCTAAATTTTCCAAATCCGTTTGCTCTTAAAATAAATAATCTTCTGGTTCTTCTGGTATGACATCTTCTACTATTAAAAGACGCTAGATATTCATTAGATAATTCTTCTGGATTAGATATACTAATAGCCTCAGGAGAACTAGAGTCCAGGTTTGCCCACTCAAGTTCGGATGAATGCTTATTTATTTTATTTTTCCCAATAATATATACAGTGCTTTTTGGGGATTATTGTAATAAGTACTTCCGAGAACACGCTAGAATGTTTACCCAACTCTTTGTAATACACGTTCACATAGAAAATCACGTTCTTTATCTTCAACAGATGTATGCCAACGATCTCCATCGCATTCTACAGCAAGTTTTTGACTTTTCTCCTTGTATTACTAGGTCAATTCGGTAATTCGCTCCATCGCGCTTTACTCACAAGAGAACATTTGTTTATTGAAGGTTTTTAACCTTCGGATTAACAAGAGAATCTCATACGGGTAAGAAAGTCAAATTCCATGTTGATTTGGTTCATATTTCTTACAATGCTTCCAAACTAACAATTGATTGACTTACTTATCTCCCAACTGTAGCAGCTTGAGCTTAATGCTAACTAACCGGCCATTATCCAAGATCCTGTTCTTCTATGACTTTTAAAGAGTACGTATTATGAAATCAATTCAATCATATAATTATTAACATTAATTAGCTATGGAATTCATACAATATAACGGGAATATATTGTGAAAGTCGCACGTACGGTATGAACGAGGGAAAAAGGGAGCGATAAATTCAGACCCTTACCTATTAGTATTGATCGAATACATATATGCATTCTTTGTCACCCACCGTCACTTCCAGGTACTCCTGGTAGAACGTTTAACCAATATTATTTCCAAATGAAGTGTCAGTTGGATTCATTGTTCAACATACAAATGATCCTGATGTTGATTCTAGGGATATTGAACATTGATTCTTATGTATACTAGTTGTCAAATCTTAATGAATTTAAGTATTGAAGGTGAATTATCTTAATAGATGATCCTGGGGGGAGAAAAATGTATTATGTTTTTGATGGAGAATCGGAATTTGATTGGTACGAAAAAGCACAAGATATTCTTATCAATCATGGTTATTGGAATGATGAGCACGAACCCTTATGGAAAGCAACATTAAACATGATTTTTTTAGAATTCTGTGAAATAGCTTGTGATGAAATTTGTGATATTGATTTGATGACGGCACTAAATGACCAATGGTTTGAAAAAGAACATTGGATTCAAATAGCTCGTACATATAATTTAAAGGTTTCTTTAGAAATGATTAAGGAATATCTAGAAGAAGAGAAATTTGATAGTCTGACTATTTCTAATTTCGAGGAAATATTTTGTGATGGGATAATATTTGAAAATGAATTAAAAGAAGGGTTAATTGATTGTTTATATCAGGAAAGTAATAAGATGAGAAGAAACTTCCTAAAAGCAATAAGAGATGAAGTAGGAAATGATATAATGAATGTCCTATTTTTCTTCTATGTCAGAGAAGATAAATATGTTCAAGCGTGGAAAATGTATGATTCAAGCAGCGATTTATGGAGTCTTCACCAATTAACTGATACAGGTATGTATAGTGATAATGAGCATGTTTATGATGAGGAGTCGGAAGTAGTTACTGATGAAAAAACAACATTATATAGTTTTGTTAATAGTGGGTATTCTATAGATTCAAGCCAAGTTTTACGTGTAATGAATTGGATTGAAAATAATTTTGAGTTATGAAATTAAAAGGGACCTATTATGTTAAATAGATAGAAGGAAAAAGAAAAAATCATTGTTTTCAGGTTATAGGAAGTACCAATCACAGAACTTCCGATAATAGTTGGAGAGATTTCTAGAGAAGAGCCAGATGAGAAGACAATCATCTGCTATATTTCTACACCATTCCATAATCCCTGTCTTATATTAACAATGTAAGGTAATATTAAATATGTAAATAAATCGTATTGGATAGTAATTATGAGGTGACAAAATGAAACAAGAATTAGTACAAATGCGTGATAAATTAAATAATATAAGTAAACGGAACCGTTCAATTAGATTATTAAAGCTATATGACAAGTGGAGTTATGATTTGACTGAAACTTCAAATGAAATAGTCGAAACAGTTGTTTTAGAAATGAAAAAGAAATCAACAAAATCGTTCTCACTATTGAAAAAAAATGACGATGATAAAAATGCTTCAATTAGCAGAAAACTAACCACCCTATATCGCAATATGAAAGCCATTGAAGATGAGACAGGAATTTATGATTTTTATTTAGGGACACCATTTATATCTGGAACATTTTCTGATGGAACATTTTTTCAAGCACCCTTGTTTCTTTATCCAGTTCGTCTGGAAAAAGGGAAAGTCAATCGCCAACAGTGGGTATTGCAAAAAGACGAAGGGGAGCCTATCCTCAATCGAACTCTTTTTTTGGCGTTTAAGAAAATTAACCAAATACAAGTTACTGAAGACTGGATGGAACGGGCATCTGAAATAGCTTTACTAGGTGAAGATGAAATCATTACTTACTTGTCGGAAATGGGTATACGAGTTAACCCTTCACACAGTGACTATACGTCTCTTAAGGAATTTAAAAAAGAAGAAATCCCACCAATCTCTTCACTATCACTGGTGCCAAATGCAGTCATTGGCCATTTTCCACAAGGAAGTTCCTCCCTAGTAAGAGATTATGATCAACTAATTGAATTAAGTGAAGTAAGTAATTTATCTCTTGTAGGGGATATGTTGAATCCACAAGATAGAGAAGTTGGGGAGAGCGATTGGGATAAACAAGATACTGAACAAAAAGAAATTCAAGAATTTGATCGCTTATATTTACTAGACACAGATGGTTCCCAAGAAGAGATTTTAAAAGAGGCGAGATATAAAAAAGGGATGGCTATACATGGTCCGCCAGGAACAGGAAAGTCTCAAGTAATCGTTAATTTAATTACTGATGCACTTAATCAAGGAAAACGAGTGCTTGTTGTTTGTCAAAAGCGCGCAGCTTTAGATGTAGTTTATCAAAGGTTACAAAGTCTTAATTTAGAGAGATTTACTGCCCTTGTTCATGATGAAAATCATGATCGCAAGGCTCTGTATGCAAAAATTCATGATACCTTGGCTTGGTCTTCGGCTGTTTTACAGGATGCAAATGAAACACTCATGGCCGCGTCTAAAAAGTTGGAAGAACAAGAGCATATGTTAAATAGTATAGCTCAAGGAATTCATACGAAACATCAGTTTGGAATGACATTGTTCGAATTATATAGCAAAGCAAAGAGTACTCAAGACTCTTTCATCTATATTGATGTGGAATTTTTTGCAGATACTATTAATGTGGAAGGGCTACAAGAGTTGCTCTCACGAATCTATACATATGGTGAATGGTATGAACGTTTTGGTAGAGAAATCTATCCTTTAAAAGAGCGACTTTCATTTTCGAAATTAGGAATGAAAGACAAGGCTGATCTTATTAGCAAGATGAATTACTTAATCCAACAAACAAAGATAGCTGAAGAGTATCTGTCACGCTTAGATGATAAAGAAATCACTCCTGCATATACTTGGTTGATTCAAGAAAAACTAATAAAAATACAATCTGATCTTGGTGATGAGCATACTCGAACACTTCAAGATCTTCGTCTATGGTTCTGGACTTCCTTTACTGGTAAACAAATCGTGGAAGATTTAAATAAGGGTGTTAAATTTTCGGGTGTAAAATCCCGTGAGTGGATTAAAATTAAAAAAAGTCTTTTGATTATGAATGATCTAGCCAAAATAACAACTGAAATGAATGTTGAGTTAGATATTTTGAGACGGTTTATTCAACCGTCAAAGGTAGAGAAATTGAAAGAAATGGTGGCTGAAGGTGCGCTTCCACTAATAGAATTAGAACAAATTCTTGAGCATATTTACTCTGATTTTGAGGATCTTCAGGATATGGATCAATTTGGGGAAGAATGCAGTGATGATGTTAAAAAAGTAATAAAGACTTTGATTAAAAAATCAAACCAAATCGACTTTGTAAACTTACCAGATAAGTGGACAGAAATTGTTCGTGAGTCAGTGTATTTATATTGGATCGATACAGCGGAGAAGAAGTTTCCTGCTGTAAAAAAAGTGTCGACTTCGGAGTACAACAGAATTCGTGCATTGTTTGAAGAGCTGGTAATAAACAAGAAAGAGCTTGCCCGATTGCATTTAATTAATGAGCTGAAGTATTCTTTATATAACACTCAAGAAGAGTCGAAAACACCTTTAAAAGATTTGAAACATCAAACAGGGAAAAAGAGGCAGGTTTGGCCAGTGCGAAAACTTGTGAACCAATTTGCTGATACAGGTTTGATGGACGTATCGCCAGTTTGGTTAGCGTCACCAGAAATAGTTTCATCCATTTTTCCGTTAACAGATGGACTGTTTGATTTAGTGATTTTTGATGAAGCATCACAATGTACAGTCGGTAATGGGCTGCCATCTATTTACCGTGCGAAACAAGTGATTGTTGCAGGGGATGAAATGCAACTTCCTCCATCGAATATGTTTGAATCAACTATAGATGGAGACGAGGAGCAAGAAGATTTTTCATCAAATGATTCTCCCAGTTTGCTGAACCTTGCAAAAAGAAGATTTGATGAGAAAACGCTCCAGTGGCACTATAGATCTAAATACGAAGAGTTAATAAACTTTTCGAATCATGCATTTTACAATGGAACTGTTCAAATTTCTCCGAATGTCCAACCTTATAAAAACCCACCTGCTATGCAATGGGTGAAAGTAAACAATGGACGCTGGATTAATCGAAACAACGAGGTAGAGGCTAAAGAAGTGGTTGGCATATTAAAAGACCTCCTAATGAAGAAACAAGACAAGTCTATTGGGATTATTACTTTTAATAGTACTCAACAAACAAAAATCCAAGATGTTATTGAAGAGGAAACATTAAAAGACCTTGAATTTGGTGCGATTTATGGGAAAGTGATGAGCAATGATATGGATGAGCGAATCTTTGTGAAAAATATTGAAAATGTTCAAGGTGATGAAAGGGATATTATTCTATTTTCAGTTGGTTATGGAAAAAATGAAGAAGGTAGAGTGTATAATCGTTTTGGTTCACTAAATCAAGAAGGTGGAGAAAACCGCTTAAATGTAGCAGTTACACGAGCGAAAGAAGAAACTATTGTTGTAAGTAGTATTGAGCCAGAAGAACTTGACGTAGCAAATTCAAGTAGTAACGGGCCTCGACTGTTTAAAAACTATCTCAAATATGCAAGGGCTGTTTCTAATGGCCAAATAGAAACAGTGCAAGAAGTTATTTTAGAAGTGAATGAATTAGCAAATAAAAAAGTGTTACAAGAACCCTTACACTTCGATTCTTCTTTTGAAGTTGAAGTTTATGAAAAACTCAAAGCCCTCGGTTATAAAGTACAAACGCAAGTAGGTATGTCAGGCTATAGAATTGACTTGGCAATTGTTCATCCAACTGATTCATCCCAATTCATCTTGGGTATTGAATGTGACGGTGCAATGTATCATAGCTCAAAGAATGCTAAAGAGCGGGACATTTATCGTCAGAAATTCTTAGAGAGCAGGGGATGGACCATTGAACGGATTTGGAGTCGTAATTGGTGGAAGAACCCAACAGTAGAAATAGAAAAAATCGATCAAGCCATTAAGAAAATTATGAAACAAGATGAGGTAAAACGGAAGTTGAACGTTGAAATTTTAGAGAAGCAAATATAGATGTAGTACAGTTCAATTAAAATAAATGTTATACAGACCTTAGAGGACGTCTAACGTGAAATCATATAAATTGATTTCACGGAAGACGTCCTATTTTTCTCATCCAAAGTGCCCATTGTTATATATACCCTGGGCCAAAAAAAATTATGAAAGTTTAAACATTCACGTTTGTTTCTGTCATAGGGATAGTGGTTATTTTTACAAAGTTTGATAATTCATGAATTACTCCCTCTTTATATAATCTGAAAAGTAAAACATATACCATATGTAATATGTTACCATTGACAGTAACGGGAATATGATAGAAATTAGGAATTTCAGCTGCTCTTTATGAAAGGGAAAGAAGTGGAAAAGGACAAAAAAATGTCCAGAGGAGCGCTGTAGAAGATTATTTAGCAATTAGGTGAAGCGAATTCAAAGAATCAAGTAAAAATACAGATTGCCCATAAGGAAAGGTGGCTTTTCAATGATAGGAAGAGAAACTTCGTTAAAACATTTATTTACGGCAGAAGATATTGCGGAACCACTCGTATCAGTTACTAGTAATGAAATTGAAAAAATGAAGGAGTATTTTAATAAAAATCATTATGATGTAATTGGATTTAAAGAAAACGGTAGAGTTTTCGGATTCCTTGATGTTAATATGGTAGATTTCACAAATCCTGCAGCATCAATGACTAAATTTGATATATCGGATTTAATAACTAAAAACACCAATTTAATGGATTGTTTAAGACTTCTTAAAACAAAAAATCATTTGTTTGTAATTAATAAATCTCAAATAGAATCAATTGTTACTATTTCTGATATACAAAAACCGGCCGTTCGAATGTTATTTTTTGGAGCAGTAACATTTTTTGAAAGTAAGATTGGAAATCTTATTCATGAAATGTATCCAAATGATGAGTGGAAGCAACATTTGACAAATAATAGAATAGAAAAAGCGATGAATACATACAGTGAGTTAATTAAGAAAAATCAAGAGATTAACTTAATCAATTGTACGCAATTTAGTGATAAGACAGATATTATCTTGAAGGATAAGGGACTATTATACGATTTCAATAAAATGAGTAAAACAAAAGCGGATCAATTTTTCTCTAAGATAAAGAAATTTAGAGATGATTTAGCACATGCTCAATCTTTGGCAATTTGGTTTGAGGAAGAGGACGTTATTACCTTGGTAGTTGATCTTATAAATATTACTGAAATAGTTATAGAAAAAGATAATAATTTGAGTAGAAGGATTGAAATAAATATTTGAGTGAAAATGAAGTTTAAGAGCGTGTTCAAAAAGCC
>NZ_ALJG01000362.1 GCF_000286315.1 Paenisporosarcina sp. TG20
CGCCTGTAACGGAAATCATAACTGTAAACCAAAGTTGATACTATATGGAATGTCCTTCTAGACACACTTAAATCATTTGTCTTAAAGGATCGGGCGCACTTACCCGGTTTTTCTTAGCAACGAATTATGTGAAAGTGCGTTGTAACGGAAATCACAAGTTTTGAATAGAAGGCTGTCTTATTCTTCAGGTTATAGTGCAGTAGGTTTGTATTTTCTTAAATGGACCGGACGTATTTTGTCAGGTTTTAATTACACTGAAAGGAAGAACAATAATGGACCAAGTATTTCAGCACTTTAGGAAAGATGAACAACCATTTATTGAACAAGTTAATGGTTGGTTAAGAGAAACGCATGATCGCTATGCACCGAAATTGATTGATTTTCTAGATCCAAGACAACAGTTTATTGTCCAATCTTTGGTTGGCCAATTTGATGATGTACTATTATCTTCTTTTGGTGAATTTCCAGAAGCTGAACGCAAACGAATGCTGATTTCCCCTCCTTACTTTGAAGCAACTGAAGAAGACTATAATATTTCAATGTTTTCAATTAGTTACCCATCAAAATTCGTTAAATTAGAACATCCAGATGTATTAGGTTCTCTTATGTCACTTGGTCTTGATAGATCTAAATTTGGAGATATACGTGTTGATGATAGTAGAGTTGAATTTGCTGTCGCATCAGAAGTGGCTGATTTTGTAAGTATGAATATAACTTCAATTGGTAAATTCAAAGTTAAAGTGGAAAAACTGTTACCTGATCATCCATATTTAGAAAATAATAATGTATGGGTGGATGAAACTTATACTGTGAGTTCGATGAGATTAGACAATATTACTGCATCATTATTTAATATTTCAAGACAAAAAGCTTCTATGCTTATTCATAGTGGGAAAGTTAAAGTGAATTGGGCAGTCCGTGAACAACCGGCGTTTGAACTTCATGAATTCGATTTATTATCTATTAGAGGATATGGGCGAATCCAAATAGGCTTAATTGAAGGAAGAACGAAAAAAGACAAAATTCGACTTCAAATTAGCAGAATCGATCAGAGATTATAAAAATTTCAAGAAAATTCGTATTTGTACTGCAAACAATGACAATGAACTGTATAATAGTTGGAAACGATGTAAGAATGAGAAGGGGAGAATATAAATGCCACTATCACCACTAGATATTCATAACAAAGAGTTTGGTCGTGGATTTCGAGGCTACAATGAAGACGAAGTTAACGAATTCTTGGAACAAGTGATTAAAGATGTTGAACTTCTATTAAAAGATAAGAAAGAACTTGAAGAGAAATTGAAATCGTCTAGTGAGCGCGTGGGACACTTTACTACTATCGAGATGACGCTACAAAAATCAATCGTCGTTGCCCAAGAAGCTGCAGAAGAATTACGCAGAAATTCTCAAAAAGAGGCGAAATTAATTGTAAAAGAAGCAGAGAAAAATGCAGATCGAATTGTCAATGAGTCCTTGACAAAAGCTCGTCGTATTGCGCTTGAAATTGAGGATTTGAAAAAACAATCAAAAGTATTCCGTAATCGTTTTAAGATGCTAATAGAAGCCCAACTTGATTTAATAAATACAGATGACTGGGATCATTTAATGCAATATGAAATAGATACAAGTGATTTAGATCGATTAAATTCAAAAGAAGATTAGGCTTAGCTTGACGACAGCGGAATCATTCCATATAATATCTACATATATTAATAATAAATAGTTTTGACAAAACGTTGATAGAGACAGTACTTTGAAAGCACAGTATAGCGATTCGAGGATAGTGAAAGCTCGAACAAGTTGCGAACAAAAGAAAATCACTCTTGAGTTAAATCACTGAACTTGATTATGTAAGTGATTTCGGTTTCACTCCGTTAATGTGATCTAAGCTGGCAACATGTAAATGGTGCAACTAGGGTGGTATCGCGAGTAATAACTTCTCGTCCCTTCATTGGGATGGGAAGTTATTTTTAGTTTTAAGAAAGAGCTTGGTGGTACTTTCCACTTGACTCTCACAGGAGGGTCATAAGACGGTGGGTAGTATCCACGTCTATAGGCTTCTAACATTATTGAGGAGGTTTTTTAGTTGGAATACAAAAATACATTATTAATGCCTAAAACAGAGTTTCCTATGCGTGGAGGTTTACCTACAAGTGAGCCTGCAATGCAAGCAAGATGGGATGATATGAAATTATATAAAAAAGTTTTAGATCGAACAAAAGATCGACCAAGTTTTATCTTACATGATGGTCCTCCATATGCTAACGGCGATTTACACATGGGTCATGCTTTAAATAAAGTATTAAAAGATATGGTCGTACGTCACAAATCGATGACTGGATTCTATGCACCATTTGTTCCGGGTTGGGACACACATGGCTTACCAATCGAGCAAGCATTAACAAACAAAGGCGTAAAACGTAAAGAAATGACGTTAGCTGAGTTTCGTAACTTATGTGAAACCTATGCATATGAACAAATTGATCGTCAACGAAATCAATTTAAACGACTAGGAGTTCGTGGAGATTGGGAAAATCCATACGTTACTTTAAAACCATCTTATGAATCCCGTCAAATTGAAGTTTTTGGTGAAATGGCAAGAAAAGGTTTTATTTTTAAGGGGTTAAAACCAGTATACTGGTCTCCATCAAGTGAGTCTGCGTTGGCTGAAGCAGAAATTGAATATAAAGACAAAAAATCTCCTTCGATCTATGTTAGTTTTGAACTAACAAATGGTAAAGGTATTGTTGCAGAAGGAACAAAAATTATTATATGGACGACTACACCATGGACAATTCCTGCTAATTTAGGAATTTCAGTACATCCAGAAATTGAATATGCAGTTGTGGACGTAGCTGGCACACACTATCTTTTAGCAAAAGACTTGTTAGAATCTGTAGCTTCTGTATTGGAATGGGAGTCTTATGAAACCGTTCAAATTGTTAAAGGTGAGCAAATGGATCGCATGGTTGCAAAACATCCGTTATACGAACGTGATTCTTTAGTGATGTTAGGTGATCACGTAACAACTGAATCAGGTACAGGTTGCGTTCATACGGCTCCTGGACACGGGGAAGAAGACTTTTATGTAGGGAAAGCTTATGGTCTTGAAGTATTATCACCACTTGATGATCGTGGAGTTATGACGGCTGAAGCACCAGGGTTTGAAGGTTTGTTTTATGATACAGCAAACAAAAAAATTACAGAAGCTTTAGAAGCTGTCGGTGCATTAGAAAAGTTAACATTCTTTACGCACTCGGCACCGCACGATTGGCGTACGAAAAAGCCTGTTATTTACCGTGCGACTTCCCAATGGTTTGCATCGATTGATGCATTCCGTGCTGAATTATTACAAGCAATTAAAGATACATCCTTTACACCGGCATGGGGAGAAATTCGTCTCTTCAACATGGTGCGTGACCGAGGAGATTGGTGTATTTCTCGCCAACGTGTTTGGGGAGTACCAATTCCAGTCTTTTACGCTGAAGATGGAGAGCCAATTATTACTGAAGAAACGATTTCACATGTATCAAGTCTCTTCCGCGAACATGGTTCAACAGTTTGGTTTGAACGACAAGCAAAAGAATTGTTACCACAAGGATTCTCACATCCAGGTAGCCCAAATGGTCTTTTCACAAAAGAGACGGATATAATGGACGTTTGGTTTGATTCAGGGTCATCCCATCAAGCAGTACTTGATGAACGTGATGATTTAGTTTACCCTGCTGATCTTTATTTAGAAGGATCAGACCAATATCGTGGATGGTTTAATTCATCATTAACAACAAGTGTAGCGATTAATGGGCACGCCCCTTACAAAGGAATATTGAGCCATGGATTTGCGCTAGATGGTGAAGGTCGCAAAATGAGTAAATCAATTGGTAATGTTATTGACCCGGCAAAAGTTATGAATCAATTAGGTGCTGATATTCTTCGTTTATGGGTTGCTTCTGTCGATTATACAGCTGACGTTCGAGTTTCTGATTCCAATTTTAAACAAGTCTCTGAAGTGTATCGTAAAATTCGTAACACTTGCCGATTCCTACATGGTAACGTAACAGACTTTAACCCAAAAGCTGATAGAGTAGCATTTGAAGATTTACGTGAAGTGGACCAATACATGTTCATGAAACTTCAAGAATTGATTGAAACAGTTCGTAAAGCATATGATAGATATGATTTTGCAAGTGTTTATAACGCAGTAAATAATTTTGTTGCTTCTGATTTAAGTTCTTTCTATCTCGATATTGCAAAAGATGTTGTATATATTGAAGGACAAGATCATTTACACCGACGTGCTATGCAAACCGTAATGTATGACACATTAATTGCACTATTAAAACTGACAACACCAATTCTCCCGCATACAACTGATGAACTTTGGGTCTTTTTGACACACGAAACAGAGGAAAGTATTCAATTGACGGACTTCCCAGAGGCAACAACTCATGCATCGTTTGAAAATCTACGGACGAAGTATCAACAATTGATGCTTGTACGCGATGATGTCTTGAAAGCTTTAGAAGAAGCTCGAAACGCAAAAATAATTGGGAAATCTTTAGAAGCGAAAGTAACAGTTTTCGTGAATAAAGAGTTATTAGATGCATTTGATACTAATAAAATTGATTTTGCTCAGTTCTTTATTGTTTCAGAGTTTGAGCTTGCAGGTCTTAAAGAAGAAGCTCCTGAAGATGCATTAAATCTTCATGTTGCAGCAGTTATTGTAACGAAAGCACAAGGCGAAAAATGCGAACGTTGTTGGACAATTTCGTCAAAAGTTGGCGACAATGACAAACATCCAACATTATGTCTTCGATGTGCAGATGTGGTTGAAAAGTATTACGTTTAAAAGAAAAGAGCTGTCCCCTTTGGACAGCTCTTTCTGTCTGTTTGTATTATGTGGTAAACTAGCTTAGATACTTGCGTAACGGGGGAAGATACTTGTATATGTTTTATTTAGTTGCAATTGTTATTGTGGCAATTGATCAGTGGACAAAATGGCTAGTAATAAAAAATATGGAACTAGGGGAACGAATTGTATTACTTGAACCAACATTTGCATTTCTATCTCACCGCAATCGTGGAGCAGCATGGGGAATGTTAGAAGGTCAAATGTGGTTATTTACAATCGTCACGATAATTGTAATCATAGGTATTTTATATTATTTCCATAAGGAAGCTAAAGGAAAGCCATACTTTCAACTTAGTTTAATGGTTTTACTTGGTGGAGCAATTGGGAATTTTATTGACCGTCTAATGCATGGTGAAGTCGTAGATTTTATTGATGTTCTTATTCCAATAATTAGGTATGATTTCCCTATTTTTAACATTGCAGATGCAGCATTAACAGTTGGGGTAATAATGTTGATTATCGTATTATATTTTGAAGAAAAAGCAGAAAAAGCTGCAAAGAGAAAAGGTGAATAGATGGAAGATTATACGTATAAAATTTCAGAAGAACAAAAAGGTGAACGTATCGATAAAGCTCTAGTTTTACTTGAGTCTGATTGGTCTCGTAGTCAAATTCAAATTTGGTTAAAAGATGGTGCTGTATTAGTAAATGGTGAAACTGCAAAACCAAATTATAAAGTAAAATTAAATGATGTCATTACCGTCAAAGTTCCTGACGTGGAAACACTTGATATTGAGGCAGAGAATTTAAATCTTGAAATTGTATATGAAGATGAGGATGTACTAGTTGTAAATAAACCTCGTGGTATGGTTGTACATCCAGCACCTGGTCATGCATCAGGTACTCTTGTTAATGGCTTAATGTATCAAGTAAAAGATTTATCTGGTATTAACGGAGTCTTGCGTCCAGGAATTGTACACCGTATTGATAAAGATACTTCAGGATTATTGATGGTTGCGAAGAATGATAAAGCACATGTGTCATTAGTTGATCAACTTGTTCATAAAACGGTTACTCGAAAATATACAGCCTTGGTTCATGGGCATATCCCTCATGATAAAGGAACGATTGAAGCACCAATTGGGCGTGATGCTCGTGATCGTCAGAATATGGCAGTAATTGATAAAGGAAAACATGCAGTTACTCATTTTCGTGTTATCGAACGTTTTGGTAATTTCACATTAGTCGAATGTCGTTTAGAAACAGGGCGTACTCACCAAATTCGTGTTCATATGAAATACATTGGATTCCCTTTAGCAGGAGATCCAAAATATGGACCGAAAAAAACGATAGATTTTGACGGGCAAGCGCTTCATGCTGGTGTTGTAGGTTTCATACATCCACGCACTGAAGAATACATGGAATTTGAAGCCCCATTACCAGAAGTATTTAATGTTCTACTTGAAGAATTAAAAATGAACGTTGACAGCACAGAGAAGTAAACCTATACTAAATAATAACGAACTGAATAGTACAACCTTTAAAGACAGTCCAGAGAGACTGAGAAGGTACAAGTGAAAAGTCATAAAAGCGCATATAATGTGTTTTTTTAGCAAACTTATTCTAAACTCACACCCTCTCATCCACTATGGACGAGAGGGTTTTTATTTTGAGGAAAGGAGTGTACGTGATGGTGGAAAAAGCAAACATACTTGATGGACAAGCTATTAATCGTGCGCTAACTAGAATTGCACATGAAATTATTGAACGTAATAAAGGAATTGAAACATGTATTTTAGTTGGTATCAAAACACGGGGAGCGTATTTAGCAAACCGTTTAGCTGAAAAAATCGAACAAATCGAAGGAAAACCTATAAAATCTGGAGAACTTGATATTACACTTTATAGAGATGATTTAACCATGAAAACAAAAAATAGAGAACCACTTGTTCAGCAAGTCGATATTCAACATATTGTAACTAATCAAAAAGTCATCTTAATCGATGATGTACTCTTTACAGGGCGCACCGTAAGAGCAGCAATGGACGCAGTGATGGATTTAGGTAGACCAGCTCAAATTCAATTAGCTGTATTAATTGACCGAGGTCATAGGGAATTACCGATACGAGCAGACTATGTAGGGAAAAACATCCCAACAGCAAGTTTGGAGCGAATTGTCGTTCGATTAAATGAAACTGATGACGAAGATAGCGTGACGATTCACGAATAACGAAATGGGGACAACGATATGACGAATATTCAAACGGTTTTAGACATACACGATAAACCATCACCAGGAAAATTAACCACACTGAGTATTCAACATATGTTCGCCATGTTTGGTGCAACTATCTTGGTTCCACAGTTAGTTGGATTAAGTCCAGCTATCGCACTTTTAACAAGTGGAATAGCAACTTTAATATTCTTGTTCGTAACGAAATGGCAAGTACCAGCTTATTTGGGATCATCTTTTGCCTTTATCGTGCCGATAATGGCGGTTACGGAGATATCAGGTATTGGCAGTGCGATGATAGGAAGTTTGTTTGTGGCACTTGTTTATTTTATTGTTTCATTGGTAATTTGGAAAACAGGTTATGAATGGATCATGAAATTATTACCGCCGATTGTTGTGGCTCCCGTAATAATTGTTATCGGATTAGCGTTATCACCTGTTGCAATTGACATGGCTATGAACATCGATACAAATGGTGACAATATAAAAGAATACAGCATGTTACACTTCTCCGCAGCTCTTGTCACATTGGCTGCTGCAGTAATCACTACACTTTTCTTTAAAGGTATTCTTAGTTTAATGCCAGTTCTTATAGGCATCATTGTTGGATATGTATATTCATTAATTATCGGCATTGTGGATTTTTCAACTGTATTAACTGCAAAATGGATTAGCGCACCGGATTTCTTACTTCCAGGAATTGATTATGAATTTATCGTAACTCCAACGTTACTATTTCTTATGGTGCCGATTGCGATTGTAACTATTTCTGAACACATCGGTCATCAGTTAGTTCTAGGTAAAATTGTCAATCGAGATTACATTAAAGAACCAGGCCTGAATCGTTCACTACTTGGTGATGGTTTGGGAACGTTTATAAGCGGACTAATTGGTGGACCACCTAAGACAACTTATGGAGAAAATATCGGCGTTCTTGCTATTACGAGAGTGTACAGTGTTTATGTTATTGCAGGTGCAGCTATTTTAGCCATATTATTTTCATTCCTTGGCAAAGTTATGGCTCTTATTGCTACTATCCCTACAGCAGTTCTTGGGGGAATCTCCATCTTGCTATTCGGGATCATTGCGTCTTCAGGTCTCCGTATGTTAGTTGATAACAATATTGATTTTGGAGATAAGCGAAATTTGGTTATTGCCTCGATTATATTAGTAATCGGTATTGGAGGAGCGAAACTTCACTTTTCGGATACATTTGAACTAGAAGGTATGGCATTAGCTGCAATCATAGGTGTTCTTTTAAATCTTTTATTACCTGGTAAATCTCAGGAAGCAGTTCAAATCGAAGATAACATCAAAAAAAAATAAATCCTTTTAAAACCTAGTCCAGAGAGGCAGGTAAAGGGAAACCAACTGTTAAAGTTCCAATGGATCTTTACTTAGGTTACCCCTTAAGCCTCTCAACATTGTTGAGAGGCTTTCTTTAGAGGTTGTTCAAAAAGACCACTGAAAATAGAACTCTTTTGAGATAATCTTTATTTAAAGAAGTAGGGAGGCAATATAGTGAAGAATCTCTTAAGCATGAATGACTTAGAAATAAATGAAATTGAAATGATTTTAGATAGAGCTCTAGAACTTCAGCAAAAAGCCTCTAGTAGTTTAAAAAAGCAATTTACAGTAGCGAATTTATTTTTTGAACCTAGCACGCGAACGAAATTGAGTTTTGAAATGGCAGAACGAAAACTTGGACTGCATGTATTATCTTTTGAAGCAGGAACATCTAGTACGATTAAAGGTGAAAGTTTGTATGATACCGTCAGAACATTGGAAGCAATCGGAGTCGACGCGGTAGTCATTCGTCATGAAAAAGATCAGTTTTATGAAGAACTCTTGTCAGGTTTAAACCTTGCCATCATTAACGCTGGTGATGGGACGGGACAACACCCATCCCAATGTTTATTAGACCTATATACGATTAAACAAGAATTTGGAAAGTTTGAAGGCATCAAAGTAACAATAGTAGGGGACATTTCACATAGTCGAGTTGCCAAATCAAACGCACTAGCACTAAAAAAACTAGGAGCTCATGTCACATTCCTATGTCCTCCAGAGTGGCAAGGTGAATTTCATTCAATTTCTAAATGGGAAAAAGTATTACCGACTACAGATGTTATTATGTTATTGAGAGTACAACATGAGCGGCATATAACAACAAGTTCTTATACTAGAGAAGCGTATCATGACCAATACGGTCTTACACAAGCGCGTTATGATCAATTAAAAGAAACCGCAATAATCATGCATCCTGCTCCTTTTAATCGAGATGTAGAAATCGCAAGTGAATTAGTTGAGAGTGACAAATCACGTATTTTTAAGCAAATGCACAACGGAGTTTTCGTTCGGATGGCGATACTAGAATCTGTATTAGAGGAGAGATAATGATGAAGAAATTCATTCACAACATTCAATTGCTAAATGATCAAAACTATTTAATAGAGGGTTCTTTATTAATTGAAAACGGCCGCATCATCGATGTGAACCCGAAATACCCTCCCCAAGTAGATGAAATTATTGATGGTAAAGGACATTTTGTCTCTGCAGGATTTATTGACATTCATGTGCATTTACGACAGCCGGGCGGAGAACAAAAAGAAACGATTGAAACAGGTACGCATGCCGCTGCAAAAGGTGGGTTTACTACAATTTGTACAATGCCAAATACAAGGCCAGTTCCAGATACAGTGGAAAACTTAGAGCATGTTAATCTTCTTATAAAAGAAAACGCTAAAATTCGAGTTCTTGCTTATGCATCAATCACCATCCGCGAAGCTGGAAAAGAACGAACAGATTTAGCTGCATTAAAGGAACATGGTGCATTTGCATTTACAGATGATGGTGTAGGGGTGCAGGAAGCGGGTATGATGTTTGAAGCGATGAAAGATGCAGCAAGTTTAAACATGCCAATTGTTGCACATTGTGAAGATAACTCCCTCATTTACGCTGGAGTTATGCATGATGGCAAGAGAAACAAAGAACTTGGATTAAAAGGTATACCAGCTATTGCAGAATCTGTTCATATCGCCCGAGATGTATTACTTGCTGAAGCAGCGGGTGCGCACTATCATGTTTGTCATGTTAGTACGAAAGAATCTGTTCGTGTAATCCGAGATGCAAAAAAGGCTGGTATTCATGTAACTGCTGAAGTCAGTCCTCATCACTTGTTACTGTGTGAAGATGATATTCCAGCAAACGATGCGAATTGGAAAATGAATCCCCCACTTCGAGGGAAAGAAGATTTACAAGCTTTATTAGAAGGATTAGAAGACGGAACACTTGATTTCATCGCAACAGACCATGCACCTCATACAGCACAAGAAAAAGGAAACGGGATGGAACAAGCTCCTTTTGGAATTGTTGGACTAGAAACAGCCTTCCCTCTTTTGTATACGCATTTTGTAAAGACAGGTAAGTGGACTTTAACTCAGTTAATTGATTGGTTGACTCAAAAGCCAGCAGATGTTTTTGGCCTACCATACGGACGCTTGAATATGGGAGAGTCAGCAGACCTAGTATTTATTGATCTAGCAAAAGAAAAAAACATAGATACTGCTGAATTTGTCTCGAAAGGAAAAAATACCCCTTTCCAAGATTGGACATGTACTGGGTGGCCCGTTAGAACGATGTTTGAAGGAAATATAATTTGGGAGGATGAGAAATCATGATGACAAGAAGTCTTATTTTAGAAACTGGCGATGTATTTAATGGAATTTCATTCGGTAGCGAGAAAGCAAGTGAAGGAGAAGTCGTATTTACGACTGGTATGACAGGCTACCAAGAAACTTTATCTGATCCATCTTACTGTGGACAAATTGTCACTATGACTTATCCATTAATCGGGAACTACGGAATTAACAGAGAAGATTTTGAGTCGATTGAACTTGCGATAAAAGGAATGGTTGTACGTGAAGTTGCTGATTCACCTTCAAACTTTAGAAGTAATGCCACGTTAAATGAATTGTTTGTTTTGAAAAATATCCCCGGCATCGAAGGGATTGATACACGGAAACTAACACGAATCATACGTGAATTAGGTTCTGTAAAAGGTATCTTAACCGAGGCGGGCGTTGAAGTAAATGTAGATGAAGTAGTAACTAAATTAAAAAATACTACATTTAGAACAGATCAAGTAGCGCAAGTATCTACGAAACGTCCTTACCCAAGTCCAGGTCGAGGACAACGTGTAGTATTAGTTGATTTTGGCATGAAACATGGTATTTTACGTGAACTAAATAAACGAAACTGTGATGTAGTAGTAGTTCCTTATAACACTACTGCAGAAGAAATATTGGCTATTTCTCCTGATGGTATTATGTTGTCAAATGGACCTGGAGATCCAAAAGATGTACCAGAGGCTATTACAATGTTACAAAACTTAATTGGGAAGATTCCGATTTTTGGAATATGTTTAGGTCATCAACTCTTTGCTCTTGCATGTGGAGGAGATACATTTAAATTGAAATTTGGTCACCGAGGCTCAAATCATCCAGTCAAGGACTTAGAATCTGGTCGTACCGATATCACGTCTCAGAATCACGGTTTTTCTGTAGATCCAGACTCCTTAATAGGGACTCGTCTAAAAGTGACACATATCGCATTAAATGATGGCACTGTAGAAGGTTTAAAGCATTTAGATGTAGCAGCATTCACTGTCCAGTATCACCCTGAAGCTTCACCAGGACCAGAAGATTCCAACCACTTATTTGATCGTTTTATCGAATTAATGCGTGCCAATGTGAAAGGAGACAAACAACATGCCTAAACGTCAAGATATAAAAACAATTCTCGTTATTGGGTCTGGCCCAATCGTTATTGGACAAGCAGCTGAATTTGATTATGCGGGAACACAAGCTTGTCTTGCATTGAAAGAAGAAGGATATCGGGTAATATTGATTAACTCCAATCCAGCAACCATTATGACAGATACAGAAATTGCAGAGAAAGTGTATATTGAACCCATAACACTTGAATTTGTAAGTCGTATTCTTCGAAAAGAACGTCCAGATGCGTTACTTCCAACTCTTGGAGGTCAAACTGGTTTGAATATGGCGATCGAATTAGATCAATCAGGCATATTAGATGAATTAAATATTGAAATATTAGGTACAAAATTAGAAGCAATTCATAAAGCTGAAGATCGCGATCTCTTTAGAACATTAATGAATGAATTAAATGAGCCAGTACCAGAAAGTGATATTATTCATAACTTGGATGAGGCTCATAATTTTGTGAAACGAATTGGATACCCGGTTATTGTGCGCCCGGCATTCACTCTTGGAGGTACAGGTGGAGGAATTTGTCACAATGATGAAGATCTTCAGGAAATAGTCACAAGTGGCCTTAAATATAGCCCAGTTACCCAATGTTTATTGGAAAAATCGATTGCAGGGTATAAAGAAATTGAATACGAAGTAATGCGAGATTCTAAAGATAACGCTATTGTTGTGTGTAACATGGAAAACGTTGACCCCGTGGGTATTCATACGGGAGATTCAATTGTTGTCGCACCCAGTCAAACACTATCTGACCGAGAATATCAAATGTTACGTAATGTGTCATTAAAAATTATTCGTGCCTTGAAAATTGAAGGTGGATGTAATGTTCAGTTAGCGCTAGATCCTCATAGCTTTAACTACTTCATCATCGAAGTGAATCCACGTGTTAGCCGTTCTTCTGCATTAGCATCAAAAGCAACTGGTTATCCAATTGCAAAATTAGCTGCTAAAATTGCTATCGGCTTAACATTAGATGAAATGATGAACCCAGTTACGGGTAAGACTTACGCATGTTTTGAACCCGCATTAGACTATGTTGTTACAAAAATACCTCGTTGGCCATTTGATAAATTCGAATCGGCAAAGCGAAACTTAGGAACACAAATGAAAGCAACAGGCGAAGTGATGGCGATGGGCAGAACCTTTGAAGAATCAATACTGAAGGCTGTACGGTCTCTTGAAACAGGCCAATTCCACTTAGAATTAAAAAATGCAGATAAAATGAGCGATGAATGGATTGAAAAAAGGATTCGACGTGCTGGAGATGAGCGTTTATTCTTCATAGGAGAAGCTTTAAGACGCGGTGTGACAATTAATACGATTAATGAATGGAGTCAAATCGATTTATTTTTCCTTCAAAAATTTAAAAATATTGTAGATTTTGAACAAGTTCTTGCTGCACATCCATTTGACTTTACAGTTGCCAAAAAAGCTAAGCGTATAGGGTTTGCAGATCCTACTATAGCAAAATTATGGGGAACTACTGAACTAGAGATTTACTATTGGAGAAAGGAACACAACTTGGTTCCGGTTTACAAAATGGTTGACACTTGTGCAGCCGAATTCGAATCAGAAACACCTTATTTTTATGGCACATATGAAGATGAAAATGAGTCCATTAAAACAGATAAGGAAAGTGTTATTGTTCTTGGATCAGGTCCTATCCGGATTGGGCAGGGCGTAGAATTTGATTATGCTACAGTTCACTCCGTCTGGGCAATTAAAGAAGCAGGGTATGAAGCCATTATTATTAATAGTAATCCAGAAACAGTTTCTACTGATTTCTCGATATCAGACAAGCTTTACTTTGAACCATTAACGATTGAAGATGTTATGCATATCGTTGACCTTGAGCAACCAAAAGGGGTAGTCGTTCAATTTGGTGGGCAAACAGCAATTAATTTGGCTGCTAAATTAGAAGAACGTGGTGTTCGCATCCTTGGTACTACTTTGGAAGATTTAGATCGAGCTGAAAACAGAAACAAATTTGAGCGTGCTCTTCATGAAATTGGAATTCCGCAGCCTATGGGTAAAACAGCAGTCTCACCAGATGAAGCAGTATTGATAGGAAACATGATTGGTTATCCTGTACTTGTTCGTCCTTCATATGTATTAGGAGGACGTGCTATGCAAATTGTCTACAATCAAGAAGAACTAGCGCATTATATGGAAAATGCCGTTGAGGCGAGTCCAGAGCAGCCTGTATTAGTTGATAGGTACTTAACAGGAATCGAAATCGAAGTAGATGCTATCTCAGATGGAGAAAATGTTTGTATACCAGGAATTATGGAACACATAGAGAGAGCTGGAGTCCACTCAGGAGATTCAATAGCTGTGTACCCTCCTCAAAATTTATCAAAAGAACATATTGAAACGCTCGTAGATTATACAACACGTTTAGCAAAAGGATTAAATATTATTGGGTTATTAAATATTCAATACGTAATCTCTAAAGGAGAGGTTTATGTAATAGAGGTAAATCCTCGTTCAAGTCGAACTGTGCCTTTCTTAAGCAAAATCACGAATATTCAAATGGCTAAAATTGCTACGAAAGCAATATTAGGACAATCCTTACCTTCACAAGGAATTGCTAATGGTCTTGCGCCTTCTCCACGTGGTGTATTTGTGAAAGTTCCAGTATTCAGTTTTGCGAAACTACGCAGAGTTGATATTACTTTAGGACCTGAGATGAAATCAACGGGTGAAGTTATGGGGAAAGATAGCACATTAGAAAAAGCTCTCTATAAGGGATTAATTGCTGCAGGAATGGAAATCAAAGATCATGGTAATGTTCTGATGACTATTGCTGATAAAGACAAAGAAGAAGCAGTTTCTATTGCTAAACGATTTATATCGATTGGTTACCAAATCTTTGCTACAGAAGGTACAGCAGAATTATTAGAACAGGCTGGAATTCAAGTTAGAACGGTTAATAAAATTGGTAGCAAACAGCCTACACTGCTTGATTACATTCAAAAAGGCGAGGTACAGTTTGTCATTAACACGTTTACAAAAGGACAAAAACATGAGAGTGATGGTTTCAGAATACGAAGAGAATCTGTTGAAAATGGAATTGCCTGTTTCACTTCATTAGACACAGCTGAAGCAATGCTTCGAGTCATTGAATCTATGACATTCCAAGCAGAGGAAATGCCGAAACAGGGGGTGTTTAAATGATTCGACAAGAGCGCATGCGTGTCGTAAAGATTAAGGAAATTGCTCATAATATTTTTGAGATGATATTAAGTGGACAACTCGTTCATGATATGAAGAGTCCTGGACAATTTGTTCATATACGTGTCTCAGACAGCTATGAACCCTTATTACGACGTCCGATCAGTATTGCCTCTATCGACCGTGACAAATCGGAATTCACTATCATTTACCGTGCAGAAGGAAGAGGTACTACACTTCTTTCATTAAAAAGTATAGGACAAGAAGTCGATGTACTTGGTCCACTAGGGAATGGTTTCCCTGTTCATGAAGCAATAGCTGGAGAGACAGTTTTATTAGTGGGAGGAGGAATTGGAGTTCCCCCTCTTTACGAATTATCAAAAAAACTTGTTGAAAAAGGTGTTAAACCTATCCATATTCTAGGTTTTCAAACTAAAGAAGTTGTTTTCTATGAAGAGGAATTTCTTGAACTTGGAGAAACACATATTGTCACTGTCGATGGGACGAGTGGTCATCAAGGTTTTGTGACAACTGTCTTAGCGGATTTAAAACCAGACTTTACAACATATTTCACATGTGGTCCAACAGCAATGCTTGTCGCTATGGAAAACATGTTTCCTGATAAAAAAGGATTTTTATCGTTTGAAGAACGTATGGGGTGTGGACTTGGTGCATGTTTTGCATGCGTTTGTAGAACTACAGAACAAACAGCCGTCGATTATGTGAAAGTTTGCAGCGATGGGCCAGTATTTCCAGCTGGGGTGGTGCAAATATGAATCGTTTAGCTGTAAATTTACCAGGATTATCATTAAAAAACCCAATAATGCCGGCTTCAGGTTGCTTTGGATTTGGTAAGGAATACGCACAGCTTTATGACCTTTCAAAACTAGGTGCGATTATGATTAAAGCAACTACACTTGAAACACGATTGGGCAATCCGACTCCTCGGGTAGCTGAAACATCATCAGGAATGCTAAACGCAATTGGGCTTCAAAATCCAGGTTTGGAAAAAGTGATTTCTAATGAACTTAAATGGCTCGAGCAGTTCGAAGTACCAATCATTGCAAATGTTGCGGGTACCTTAACGGAAGATTATGTTGAAGTTGCCAAACACATTTCAAAATCCAAAAATGTTCATGCACTTGAATTAAATATCTCGTGTCCTAACGTCAAATGTGGGGGAATTACATTTGGTACAGATCCAATTGTAGCTGCTGAACTTACAGCAGCAGTAAAAGCGGTATCACAAGTACCTGTATATGTAAAATTATCCCCTAATGTAACTGATATAGGAGAAATAGCTCGAGCTGTAGAAGCTGCTGGAGCGGATGGTATCACTATGATTAATACACTTGTAGGCATGCGATTAGATACAAGAACGGGGAAACCAGTCATTGCGAATGGAACAGGGGGGTTATCGGGCCCTGCTATTAAACCTGTTGCGCTAAGAATGGTATATGAAGTAGCCAAACAAGTCTCCATTCCAATTATCGGTATGGGCGGAATTGCAACAGTAGATGATGTCATTGATTTTATGTCTGCAGGAGCAAGTGCAGTAGCAGTTGGAACAGCAAACTTCGTAGATCCATTTGTTTGTCCAACTATTATCGAACAATTGCCTGAGAAGTTAGATTGGTTAGGCTTAAACCATGTCACTGAATTGATTGGTAGGAGTCACTTATGAATATTAAAAACCCAATAATTGCACTTGATTTTTCAACTAAAGCAGAGGTATTTAAATTTTTGGAACCCTTTGATGAAAGACTGTTTGTGAAGGTTGGAATGGAACTTTATTTTCAAGAGGGTCCAACAATTGTCAATGAGTTAAAAAATCGAGGGTATGATGTTTTTTTAGATTTAAAATTGCATGATATTCCTAATACCGTTAAATCTGCAATGAGAGGACTTGCAAGTCTTGGAGCAGATTTGGTTAACGTCCATGCAGCTGGTGGCATTCAGATGATGGAAAGTGCGTTAGAAGGCTTAGAAGCAGGCACTCCAGCAGGACAACAACGCCCTTTAATTATTGGTGTAACACAATTAACATCAACAAGTGAACAGCAAATGAAAGAAGAGCAACAAATTAACCTATCTTTACAAAATTCAGTTCTACATTATGCAGCTCTTTGTAAACAATCGGGGCTAGATGGAGTTGTTTGTTCAGTTTTGGAAGCGGCAGATATTAAGAATCAATGTGGAGATGACTTCCTACGTGTAACACCAGGCATTCGCCTACATGAAGGACTGGGACATGATCAAATCCGAATTGCTACTCCAAGAATAGCAAAAGTGGAAGGTTCTTCGTTAATCGTAGTTGGCAGAGCTATTACACAATCAGCAAATCCGGTAGAAGCATACAAACAAGTGAAACAACAATGGGAGGCAAAATAATGACAAGTCAACAACATGAAATTGCGAAAGCTTTACTATCAATTGGTGCTGTTGAATTACGCCCACAAGATCCGTTTACATGGACGTCTGGAATAAAATCCCCTGTTTATTGTGACAATCGATTAACGATGTCAAGTCCAGTTGTTAGAAAAAAAATTGCAGAGGCATTGGCCAAGAATATTCAAGAATTTTTTCCGGAAACTAATGTGATTGCAGGAACAGCAACTGCTGGAATTCCACACGCTGCTTGGGTGAGTGATGTACTCAATTTACCCATGGTATATGTTCGTTCAAAGGCCAAAGAACATGGTCGTGGAAATCAAATTGAAGGAAAAATTGAATCTGGTCAAAAGGTAATTGTTGTGGAAGACTTAATTTCCACCGGTGGTAGCAGTATTGATGCAGTTCGAGCTCTTGAAAGACAAGGGTGTGAAGTACTAGGTGTGGTCTGTATTTTTACCTATCATTTAAACCGAGCGGATGAACTGTTTAAAGAAGCTGGAGTTCCTTATGTTAGCTTAACCAACTTTGACGCTTTGATCGAAGAAGCTACACTTGCCAATCAAATTAGCAAAGAAGACAAACCTCAACTAATTGCATGGCATGAAAAATTAAAGCATGGACAATTATAAGGTTGAATATGAAAAGGGCTGTCCCAAAAGTCATTAAAAATGACTTTAAGGATTGCCCTCTTTTAAATAACCAGTATTCCCGGTATTTTAAGGAGTAGGTTCTAGTATGATACCGCTGATTTGCGCTCCAGGCGGACGCTTTCCACGGGGCGGATGGCGAGCCTCCTCAGGCCAACAGGGTGTTGGCCCGAGGAGACTGAAACCATGCCCGCGAAAAGCGTCCACCGTAGCGGAAATAAACGGGTTTCTATGGTTACCCTTCTTAAAAGGACCAGGCGCACTTACCCGGTTATTCTTACAAGATAAGAAACCACCATAGCTTACGTTTCACGTTAGCACCATCTACCATGAAAAGTATTCCTCAATCAAAAAAAGGTTAGTGGTATTCGATAATACATATAATAACAATACGACCAGACCGAACATAATGTGGTGGATACTGAAATAATATATTCTTCATAAGAAACTGGTTGTGACAGTAAAGAAAGAAGTACCATTTACGGTGTTAAGAGCACGTATACAAAAAAGACTATAGAGTGCCAAGAACCCCGTGTTCATGGTGTTTTTAGTATATGGAGACTTACATGATAAAACAGAATTTCTTTAATTGACTCTCGTTAACCTGATTAATGTTAGTCGCGATTTCCTTTTTTAGCAACGCAGGTTTCTTCTCAGAGAAAGTAAATTTTTTTCAGTGATATATTCTTGTTTAGAAATTCTATTTAATTTAGGTATGAGAACAGATCGGACGATTTTTTATATATATTTTTAAATCTATATTTGATCACGGTTATTTTAAACAGGTGAATAATTGTAGTGCAAGGTGGCGACTCCAGCGGAAAAAGCGAGTCCAGTGAGACCCCGCAGGAGCGCACAATGGAACAAAGGCGAAAGAACGCCTCAACGCGAGGCAACGCCTTCGTGACCAACACCCTGTTGGCCTGAGGAGGCTCACGGACCGCCCGCGGAAAGCGTCCGCCTGTAACGGAAATTACAAGATATCAATAGAAGGCTGTCATATTCTACAGGTTATAGTGCAGTAGGTTTGTGATTTCTTAAAGGACCTGGCGTACTTTGCCCGCTTTTTCTAAGGGACTTATTCTCTTCCGTTAGCAAATTGCAACCTTCTTACATCAATTAATATTGCCCATCATGGGATGGGAGATATTCTAAAAATGAATCTAAAGCTTAATCTTTATCAACATATAATCATTGAGAAAAAAGCAACTTGAGCGTATGAACTTACTTCGGTTGTATATCTTATCTAGAAGTTTCTTCATATTTGATATCAACTACTTTTTCGGTTTTGGTAATGTATTCAATTCTTACAAAAACCCCAAATTCCTTGTTAGCCTCTTTTAACCATAGCTTAAATGTTTCAATTGTTGATTCGCCTACAATCTCGCTTCCTACATGCTTATAGTCAATAATGTTCGCATTGGGATATGTTGATTGCGTCTCTTTCATAGCAATCTGACCCCACTTAGCGTAGGATGGGATTTTTTGTATTACATGAGCAACAGTTGAGAAATGTGTTGGTGCTGGATTAAATGTAATCAAAATGAGTGCTGTTCCAAGTACAATCAATATTTTAAGCATATGATTTCATCTCCTTTTTTATAGGATGAGTTATATGCTTAAAATCATCCCAAATCGTGACGTTTTAAAAACAATTACTTTCATATGAGTATTTATTTCGTTTTAGGAGAAACTTGTGTAACCGATGAGTTTTTTAAAGTTAACTTAGTTGCTGAGTTTGGTAATTCAATTGAAATGTACTAATAAAATAAATGAGATGGGAGATATATTTCCAGGCTCTTTTTAAAATTCAATAGTGGAAAATTGTGATTACCTAATAGAGATTAGAAAACCTAGAAGAATAGATTGTTGTATATAGAGGGAATTTTATATGGAGTCATGGTCCTTGTATACAATATAAAAGAAGAAAAAAGCCGAGGAAGTGACGAAGTCACTTTCCTCGGCTTTCATTCAATAGTTTATGATGCAGTGGATTTGTCGTCCAAAGCGATCCTGAAACTAAAGCTGATGAAGTATAAGAAATCCTTTTACAACTGATTATCATTTGTACTTCCTACAAATACCGGAAAAAATTTATCCATTTCTCTTACATTGTATTTGCAATAACTAAGGACCATTACTTCCGTAATTTCCTCACAATATCCTCACTAGGTGTCACAAATACTGTCTTTTGTTCAAAATAAATAACGAAGCCTGGTTTGGACCCATTTGGTTTTTTTACATGACGAACTTGGGTATAATCGACAGGCACTGAAGAAGATTCACGCGCTTTGCTAAAGTATGCAGCTAACATAGCGGCTTCTAAAATTGACTCTTCATCTGGTTCAATATCATGTATTACAACATGGGACCCTGGAATATCTTTCGTATGGAACCACGTTTGAGATTTGCTTGCAAGTTTAAAGGTTAAATAATCATTTTGCTTGTTGTTTTTCCCAACTGAAATTGGCAATCCTGTAGAAGACACAAAAGACTCTGGTGTTGGCTTAACTATTTTTTTCTTCTTCTTAGAAATTTTTGCCTTCATCCAGCCTTGTTCTGCTAATTCTTCACGAATTTCGTTAATGTCTTGAGGTGATGATTGCATCACTTGTTGTTGTAGCATTTCTAAATAATCAATATCATCTTTTGTTTTATCAAGTTGTTGTTGCGTTTTTAATAAAGCAGTTTTTGCTTTGTTATATTTCGTATAAAAACCTTGTGCATTCTCAACAGGAGTTTTTCTAGGACTTAATGCAATTTTTACTACCGCATTATTCTCGTCATAGTAATTCACGACCTCAGCTTCTGCCATCCCTTTTTCAAGAGTGTATAAGTTTGCCATTAACAGTTCACCATGAAGTTGGAATGTTTCCAGTTTTTCAGCGTTCGTTTTATCTTTTGTAAGTTTTTTCGTTTTTAATTTCAACTTGCCAAGTTCATTTTGTAACCAGCGTTCTAAGTCACCAGCCTGTTGTTTCACTCGGTCACGTTCAGCACGTGCAAAGTATACTTTATCAAGTAGGCCTCCAAGAGACTGATAAGGTGTTTTATTTCCATCAATATGTTTCAAGTCGATACTTGAAAAAATTGCTTTGTTTCCACTTTCTATATACATGCCAGATGGAGTGTTTTGATCAAAACTTTCTAGGAAATTAGTATACACTTTGTAGCTTTCCTGTTTAACATTTCCAAGACGATAAGCAAGTTCTTTTGCATGTAAAGGAGAAAACCCTGCAAGTTGTGAAAGAAATTCATGAGGTAAATCCTCAGATTCCAAAATAGATAGAAATGTTGATTCATCCACTGTATATGGATTGACCTTATCTTGTTTTGGAGGTGCAATATGAGGCTGACCTGGTAATATAGTTCTATAGCTATTAACAGATGGTGATAAATGTTTTAAACTATCTAAAATAAGATTTCGAGAAGGGTCTACTAATATAACATTACTATGTCTACCCATTATTTCGATATGTAATTCTCTTACCATATCGTCACCGATTTCATTTTTACTCTCAACACGTAATATAATTACTCGATCCATATCAAGTTGAGAAACTGAAGAAATAAAACCACCTTCTATATGTTTTCTAAGTAGCATACAAAACATAGGTGGTTCTGAAGGGTTATCAATGCTTTCGTTCGTAACATGTATTCTTGAATATGAAGGGTGAATCGATATAAGCAACCGGCTATTCTTACCACCAGCACGAATTTGTAATATAATTTCTTGTGAGTTAGGTTGATGTATTTTAGAAATTCTTCCAGATACAAGATGCTGAAGTTCATGTGTCATTGCTTTTGTAAATAAACCATCAAATGCCATAAGTACTCCTCTTTCAAAACGTTTTGCTCTATCTTATCATTTTATAAGGGGAATGTGATATAATTATCTTAGTTTGTAACAAAGATAGTTGGAGTTCTGATAGGAGAAATGGCCGTAAAGAATTAGAGATTTAATAAAATAGGTTTGGTAAAGTTATAGTAGCCGAACTAATCATCTCTATTTTTCATCAGAGTTAGCGCTTTCTAAGCGTCTAGTTCAAGATATAACGAAAAAGATTTCCAATTGACACAACCTATGGTATAAACCCGAGCTATGCTTATATGTATAGTGAACAATGCTTTGATGACCCTTTTATGGTGAATTAAAGTACAGTGTAGGTTATGATAAGGCAGAATAGATAAAAAGAGGGATTGAATGCTAAAAGAGCGTGGATTGTTAATCGTCCTTTCAGGACCATCTGGCGTTGGGAAAGGCACTGTGCGAAAAGAACTGTTTTCTCAACCCGACACAAATTATGAATATTCGATTTCTATGACGACAAGAAAGCCTCGTATAGGCGAAGTCGATGGTGTTGATTATTTTTTTAAATCCCATGAGGATTTTGAAGAACTAATTGGGGAAGGTCGTTTATTGGAATACGCTTCTTATGTAGGTAATTATTATGGCACACCATTGGATTACGTAAATGAGACGCTAGACGCAGGTAGAGATGTATTTTTAGAAATTGAAGTACAAGGTGCATCGCAAGTTCGGGATAAAGTACCTGACGGATTATTTATTTTTTTAGCACCACCAAGTCTTTCTGAATTAGAGCAGCGTTTAATAGGTCGCGGTACAGAAACAAATGAAGTAATTGCTTCGCGTATTTTTGCTGCAAGACAAGAACTTGAAATGATGAACTTGTATGATTTTGTCGTCGAAAATGACGAGGTGCAATTAGCATGCGATCGCATTAATGCGATTGTCACTGCTGAACATTGCCGTAGAGAACGTGTTGAAAGAAGATATCTGTCTATGTTGGAAGGGGAATGTTAATGTTATATCCATCAGTTGATGAACTAAAAAGCAAAATCGATTCAAAATACTCACTAGTGAGTTTGGCATCAAAACGTGCACGCCAATTACAAGAAGAAGGCGGAGAACGATTATCTTCTTATAAATCCGTAAAATATGTTGGAAAAGCATTAGAAGAGGTAGCTTGTGGTGCTCTAACCAAAGAAGACCAAGATGAATCAGCTATTTACGAAGACGAAATATAAACCCTATTAGTAACGAAAACTCCCTAAGACAGATAGATGCTTTGGGAGTTTGTTGTTTGAGAAAGGAAGAATGGTCATGCTAGCAAACAAAAAAATCTTATTGTGCGTATCTGGTGGTATTGCAGTTTATAAAGCTGTTGCGCTCGCTAGTAAATTATCACAAGCTGGAGCAGATGTTAAAGTTATTATGACGGAATCAGCTACAAAGTTTGTACAGCCCCTGAGCTTTCAAGTTATGTCTCGAAATGATGTGTATACGGATACGTTTGATGAACAAAATTCAAAAGTCATTGCTCATATCGACTTAGCTGATTGGGCAGAGTTAGTTATTGTTGCTCCCGCGACCGCGAATGTTATCGGCAAACTAGCAAATGGATTTGGCGACGATATGATGACTACAACACTTTTAGCAACAACTGCGAAGGTATGGATTGCCCCAGCAATGAATGTACATATGTATGATCACCCAGCAGTAAAACGCAACATAGAGACACTTGCCCAGGATGGTTATCAATTTATTGAGCCATCAGAAGGGTTTTTAGCATGTGGCTATGTGGGTAAAGGAAGACTAGAAGAACCAGAAAAAATTGTGTCGTTAGTGGGATCATTTTTTCAACATAGCAATTTTCTTTTAAAAGGGAAGAAAGTAATCATTACAGCAGGTCCAACTCGTGAGCTAATAGATCCTGTAAGATATTTAACTAATTTTTCTTCTGGAAAAATGGGATATGCCCTTGCCGAAGCGGCCGTCAAAATGGGTGCTGAAACCATCCTTATATCAGGTCCAGTTTCTCTACCAATCCCTTATGGGGTGAAAGTTGAGCATGTGGAAAGTGCAGAACAAATGTTGCAAGCCGTTTTAAATCATTATGTTGGTGCTGACATTGTAGTCAAGACAGCAGCAGTAGCTGATTATCGACCTAAAGTTATTTATGACAAGAAAATGAAAAAAAAGGTTGGCGACTCAACTTTAGAACTAGAACGGACAAGCGATATTTTAATGACACTTGGTCAAAAGAAAACGACTCAACTTTTAGTAGGTTTTGCTGCTGAAACAAACAACGTCGAAACGTATGCTAAAGAAAAGCTATATAAGAAAAATGCTGACTATATTATTGCGAATGATGTTACACAAGCAGATAGTGGTTTTGGTACAGATAAAAATACAGTTACCGTTATCGGCAAAGAAAATTATGTTCAACATTTTGATAACATGACTAAAAAAGAATTAGCCTTAAAACTATTTGAAACAATATTGGCACACCAACAGGAATTGCAACATGTACGCTGAGGTAATTGTTGACGTATCAGCTTACCCTATTGACAGGCCGTTTGATTACTTGGTTCCAGAGGTGTATCAAGCAATAATTGAAAGTGGAAGTCGCGTAAAAGTCCCTTTTGGTAATCGCCAAGTTCTTGGGTACATTACAGCCCTAAAAAACGAGACAGATGTTCCAACAGATAAACAAAAACCAATTGGTGAATTATTAGATATTGAACCTGTTTTAACGCAGGAGATGCTTGCAATGACCAAGTGGTTAAAACGACAAACATTATGTTATGAGATTGATGCGCTTCAAGTAATGCTTCCATCTGCGATGCGTGCAAAATACGAAAAAATGCTACGAATTGTAGACGTTAATGCAGAGTTGCCTGAAAGTGTTCAAGCGCTGTTTCAACATAAAGACAGTGTCGAACTAAAAGCAGATGAATCAAAAGAGCTACTATCTATTATTAAGAAATTAGTGAAAGCAAAGATTCTCGTTTTAGAAACATCTGTTAAACAAAAGACTGCTGTGAAAAAAGTGAGAATGGTCAATATTGAACCGGATGTAGATCGCTTACAAATGATTTATGAAAGTATTTCTAATCAAGCCAAAAAGCAAAAAGATGTAGTCAAATGGATGATGGATAATGTAGGTACATGTATTGCTTCAACGGACCTGTTAAAGCTACTTAATACTTCAAATGTTGTCTTAAACGCGGTTATTGAGAAAGGTGCAGCCACTTTTGAAATGGAAGAAGTGTACCGAGATCCGTATGCAGAAAGAACAATTGACGTTTCTACAAAGCACTCATTAACGGATGAACAACAGCTCGCATTGAATGAAATTATTCATTCATATAATAAACATGAGGCCAGGACATTTCTTTTGCACGGAATCACTGGCAGTGGTAAAACCGAAGTTTATTTACAAGCAATTGAGCGTTCATTAAGTGATGACAAAGAAGCCATTGTCCTTGTTCCCGAAATTTCACTTACTCCTCAAATGACCAATCGATTTAAAGAACGTTTTGGTTCTCTTGTTGCTGTATTACATAGTGGTTTATCTGTGGGAGAAAAGTATGATGAGTGGCGTAAAATTAAACGTGGTGAAGTAAAAGTAGTAGTTGGTGCTCGTTCAGCAATCTTTGCTCCTTTTCAAAATATTGGTTTGATCATTTTAGATGAGGAACATGAAGGTACCTACAAACAGGATGATTCCCCTCGCTACCATGCAAGAGATGTTGCTATATGGAGAAGTGAATTTCATAACTGTCCTGTCATTTTAGGAAGTGCAACTCCTTCCCTTGAATCCTACGCACGAGCCAAGAAAGGTAATTACACTTTGTTAACCTTGGAAAATAGGGCAAGAGGTCAAGAACTACCACAAGTATCAGTTATTGATATGCGCGAACAACTAAAAAATGGGAATAGATCTATGTTTTCATTAGAATTAGCTGAAGCTATTCACAGTCGCCTTGAAAAAGAAGAGCAAATGGTATTGTTCTTAAACAGACGGGGCCACTCATCATTTGTCTTGTGTAGAGATTGCGGTACCGTGGTAGAGTGTCCAAATTGTGATATTTCTCTGACGTATCATAGGCATCAAGAACGGTTAAAATGTCATTATTGTGGAGAAGAATCCCGAGTACCGAATATATGTCCAGAGTGTAATAGTGAACATATCCGATTTTTTGGAACGGGGACCCAAAAAGTTGAAGAGGAAATTGCTCGTTTGTTTCCAACCGCTCGAGTACTACGTATGGATGTAGATACAACGCGTAAAAAAGGTTCCCATGAGCATATATTAAACTCGTTTGGAGAAATGAAAGCGGATATTTTGCTTGGTACTCAAATGATAGCGAAAGGGCTTGATTTTCCAAATATCACGTTAGTAGGAGTATTATCTGCAGATACAACTCTTCACCTAGCAGATTTTCGAGCTGCAGAAAAGACATTCCAGTTGTTAACACAGGTAAGTGGACGAGCTGGAAGACATGATAAAAAAGGTGAAGTAATTGTTCAGACATATAGTCCTGAACACTATGCAATTCAATTTGCACAACACCACGATTTTATCGCTTTTTACCACCAAGAAATGATTAATCGCAAACAATTTACTTATCCACCTTTTAGCTATGTAGTACTTATTCAATTCACGCATGAAGACGTTTTAATGACAGCTGAATATTCTCATAAAGCAGCTAAGTGGCTCAACGAAAATCTATCCGATACAGTAGAAATTATTGGACCTACAGCTTCATCAATAAGTCGAGTACAAAATAGATATCGCTATCAATGTTTGATAAAATACAAAAAAGAACCTATGCTCCCGGATATATTACAACAATTAATTCGTATTTACCGTACAGATTGGATGAAAAAAGGAATTTTGATGTCAATTGACTTGAATCCTTCTTCTATCATGTGAGCAGAAACGAAATGAGGAATGACCGTTGACCGTTAGAACTATAGTGAAACATCCAAGTGAAATATTAACAACTCCGACAAAAAAAGTAACTAAGTTTGATCGTAATCTCTCTTCATTATTAAAAGATATGTACGACACTATGCTTGATGCAGATGGCATCGGAATTGCAGCGCCGCAAGTCGGCGAGTCGATTAGTGTTGCTATTGTCGATCTTGGCGAAGGTGATGACATAATCGAAATGATTAATCCCGAAGTGCTACAAGTAGAAGGTGCTGTAGTTGAAGTAGAAGGCTGTTTGAGCTTTCCAGAATTGTACGGGGAAGTTGAACGTCCATTTTTCGTGCGTATTAAAGCACAGGAAAGAGACGGCAGTTGGTATGAACTTGAGGCAGAAGATTATGAGGCAAGAGCAATCCTACACGAAATAGATCATCTAGATGGTATTTTATTTGATTCAAAAATCTTACGTGTAGTAGATCCTTCTGAGCTTGAAGCGGATGAGGAGGACAAGATATGACCTCACTAGTGTTTATGGGGACTCCTGATTTTTCTGTACCTATTTTGACCATGCTAAAAGAAGAAGGTTATTCAATCTTAGCAGTAGTGACACAGCCAGATCGGCCTGTAGGACGCAAGAAAGTGTTAATGCATACCCCTGTAAAAAAAGAGGCATTACGACTTGGATTACCTGTTTTGCAACCTGAAAAGTTAAAAGGCTCGAAGCAATTAGATGAAATTTTGTCTTTAAAACCAGATCTTATTGTAACAGCTGCATTTGGGCAAATACTTCCAAACGAGTTATTAGAATCACCGGAGTTTGGCTGTATAAATGTACATGCCTCTTTACTTCCAGCATATCGCGGAGGGGCGCCTATTCACCAAGCCATTATTGATGGGCAACAAGAAACGGGTGTAACCATTATGTATATGGCTCAAAAATTAGATGCTGGAGATATAATTTCACAAAAATCAATACCAATTGAACAAAATGACACAACAGGAATTCTTTTTGAGAAATTAAGTATTGTAGGTAGAGACTTACTAAGGGAAACGTTACCTACAATTTTTAACAAATCAAATGCAAGGTCTGTACAAAATGAAGAACTTGTAACATTTGCTCGCAACATCTCTAGAGAACAAGAGCGAATTGATTGGAATCAGTCAGCACAGGACATTTTTAACCAAGTGCGAGGTTTAAATCCATGGCCAGTGGCTTATACAACTCTAAATCTAGAAGCTGTAAAAGTCTGGTGGGGACAACCGAGTCAACGAAGCTATACCCAACCAGTTGGGACGGTGGTTGGAATCAAGGTGGATCGACTTCTTGTACAAACAGGAAACGAACAAGCCTTTGAAATACTAGAATTACAGCCAGCTGGGAAGAAAAAAATGTCTGCTGAAGAATTCCTGCGAGGCACTGGTTCTAAATTACAGATTGGGGATCAGTTTCAATGAACAGTAAATCATATAGAATGTGGAATGGAAATGTACGCGATGCCGCATTATCAATATTAATGGCGATAGAAAAAAATCAAGCGTATAGTAATTTATTACTTCACCAAACTATTGAAAAATATGATATAGAATTAAAAGATCGTGCACTTTTAACTGAAATAACCTATGGGACACTTCAACATAAGATGACACTTGATTATTATTTACAACCTTTTATTAAAGGGAAACTAGATGATTGGGTTCGTCAATTATTACGTCTATCACTGTACCAAATTCATTACTTAGATCGAATACCTAATCATGCAGCTGTTAATGAAGCAGTTGAGATTGCCAAGAAGCGAAGCCATAAAGGAACAGCTGGCTTAGTGAACGGAATTTTAAGAGCTATTTTGCGACAAGGAGTTCGTTCAACTGAAGCGATCGTTGACCCGATTGAACGATTATCAATAGAAGCAAGCCACCCACTATGGCTAATCGAACGCTGGGTGAAACAATTTGGTTTTGAAAAAGCTGAAACCATGGCTTTTGAAAATAATATTCCTCCTGCACATACTGTCCGAGTAAACACGACACGTAGTACAATACAAGAGGCAATTGATATGCTGTTAGATGAAGGAATCATTGCTTATCAAAGTGATGTAATTGCTGAATGTTTACATATTGAAAAGGGACAAGTTGCGAAAACGAAGGCTTATCAATATGGAATTATTTCAATTCAAGATGAAAGTTCTATGATTCCAACGTATGCCCTCCGAGTTGAACCAGGTCAACGGGTGTTGGATATGTGTGCAGCACCAGGCGGAAAATCAATGCATATTGCAGAGAAATTAAATAATGAGGGATCGCTTGTTTCCATAGACTTACATCCTCATAAAGTGAAGCTTATTTCGGATCAAGCTATTCGACTAGGTTTTGAAAATATTGAAACACGTACATGGGACAGCAGAGAATTAACCAATGAATATGAGGAACATTCGTTTGATCGCATTCTTGTAGATGCGCCTTGTAGTGGTTTAGGTGTTATTCGTAGAAAACCGGACATAAAGTATACAAAAAAACAGGAAGATTTTGACTCGCTGCATAAAATCCAAATTGACTTATTAGCTGAAGCCTACAAGTTAATGAAGCCAGATGGATTGATTGTATATAGTACTTGTACAATAGACGATGTTGAAAATAACGGGACAGTACAAGCATTTCTTGCTAACCATTCGGACATGATGTTAGATGATATAAATGTCCTTCCTGAAGCCTACCAACATTTAACGAAAAATGGCATGGTACATGTTTTTCCACAAGACTTTAACAGCGATGGTTTTTTTGTTGCAGCGTTCAGGAAGAAAGCTGACCACATATCAAACTAAGTACTTTGCAAAAAAGTAAAACTAGGCTCTTATATTGATGTGCCTTGCAGACAACTTCGTGTGAAGAAGCGTCAACAAGAAACGGAGTGATTAGTTGATGAAATACACTGTATTAAGTGATATTGGGCAGAAACGATCGGTAAATGAAGATTGTGCTGCGATGTTCGTGCGGCCGGATTTTGTCCGTTTAGGCGTTATTGCTGATGGGATGGGTGGACACAATGCAGGTGATGTTGCAAGTAATATGGCAGTTACAAAGATTGGTGAATACTTTGAAAACGCTAGCTCGCAACAGTTTTCTTCCGAAGAAGCTATTAAACATTGGTTTATAGAAGCAGTAAAAAACATTAATAGCTTAATCTTTGATTATTCATTAACTCATGAAGACTGCCAAGGGATGGGTACCACATTTTTGGCAGTAGTATTAACAGAAGACCAAAAAGTGCTTTGCCACATAGGCGATAGTCGTGCCTATGAATGGGATTTAGGTGATATGAAACAAATTACGAAAGACCATTCATATGTTAACGTGTTAGTTGAAAACGGCGAAATCAGCCCTGAAGAAGCAGAAAGACATCCTAGGAAAAATTTAATTACAAAATCACTAGGAACTGAGAAAACAATTGAACCTGACTTTATATCAATCATGTTACCTTTAAATTCATACTTACTATTATGCTCTGATGGATTAAGTAATAAGTTAACTGTTGATGACATGGCCAATATTCTGTTAACATCCATTCCTGTTAGTGAAAAAGCTAGCCAGTTAGTACAACTGGCGAATACAAAAGGTGGAGAAGATAACATCTCTCTCGTTTTAATTACAAACACACAAGAGGAGGTGTAGACATGCTCCTAGGTAAAAGAATAAGTGGAAGATATAAAATTCTCGAAGTAATTGGTGGGGGGGGCATGTCAAATGTTTACCTCGCTCATGACATGATTCTCGATCGAGATGTAGCTATAAAAGTTTTGCGCTATGATTTTTCAAGTGAGGACGATTTACATCGAAGGTTTCAACGTGAAGCTCTTTCTGCTACTAGTCTAACCCATCCGAATATTGTCAATATATTTGATGTTGGTGAAGATCTGGACTTACAGTATTTGGTTATGGAATACGTAGAAGGTAAAACTTTAAAACACTATATTGTTGATGCAGCTCCATTGTCACCTGTTGAGACAGTGGACATCATGAAACAATTAACGTCAGCAATTGCTTACGCTCACCAAAATCAAATTGTTCACAGAGATATTAAACCACAAAATATTTTAATGGATGACAATCACCACCTAAAAATTACGGACTTTGGGATTGCAATGGCTTTAAGTGCGACTTCATTTACTCAAACCAATTCAGTCTTAGGAACTGTACATTATTTATCTCCCGAACAAGCACGTGGAGGAACTGCCACGAAAAGATCTGATATTTATGCTCTCGGTATCGTTCTTTATGAATTACTTACAGGGAAACTACCTTTTTTAGGAGAAACGGCTGTATCCATTGCATTAAAACATTTACAAACAGAGACTCCTTCAGTACGAGCTGTTGTGCCAAGCATTCCACAAAGCTTAGAAAATGTGGTGATGAAAGCGACTGCAAAAGATCCGAGAAATCGTTATCAAACCGTTGAAGAAATGGAATATGATTTGAATAATGTTTTATCTGCAGAACGCGCAAATGAAACAGCATTTGTAGTACCTGGTGACGATGGTGCAACCAAAGCAATGCCTATCATTCAAGGTGGTGGCAATTACGATCAACTAGCTGAAACGAAACCTCTCACAAGAGAAAATTTCACATCATCCCAAGTCAATGATGAAAAGAAGAAGAAAAAATGGCCTTGGATTGTAGGAATACTTGCATTGCTTTTATTTATTAGTTTAGTAGGTATATTTGCATTCCCACAACTTTTTGGAACAGAAAAGAAAGAAGTACCAGACGTAGTAAACATGCCATTAGATGAGGCAATTGAAATGGTTGAAGAAACAGGATTTGTTGCTGGAAATGAAACTGAAGAATCGTCTGAAGAAGTTGAAGTAGGTCATGTTATTCGTACAAATCCTCAAGATGGTAAAATAAGAGATATAGGAACTGAAATTGAATTTTTTGTATCGAGCGGGAAGAAAGCGGACTACCTAGCTAATTATGTTGGACGTGATATAGATGAAGTTAAGGAGCTCTTAGCTACTCAAAAATTTAAGTCCATCGAGATAAATGAAAAATTTTCAAATGATCCTGAAGGTAGGATACTTTTGCAAAGACCAACTGGAAATTCGGAGTTTATTCTAGATGAAACCGAGCTTATTTTCGAAGTAAGTAAAGGACCAAACTTACTTACTGTCATTGATTTAACAAAAGAATATAACGAGAGAACATTGAATGATTATGCTAGGTCATCTGGGTTTAACATTCGAATTGTAGATGAAGAATTCTCTCCAGATGTGCCTGATGGATTTGTTATTTCTCAAAACCCAGTAGAAGGTACAAAACTCGAGCCGGGAAGTTTGATAGAGATTGTTTTGTCAAAAGGCCAAGCAGCAGCTAAAATGAAAACCTTTGTAAAGTTGATAGAAATACCATATAATCCCGAAACACCGGGCATTGGACAAATTGTTCGTATTTATCTTCAAGATCAGACGCATTCACTGGCTGAGCCGGTTGAAGAATTTGTCATTACGGAATCTACAATACATCAAATTAAACTAGAAATTGAAGAAGGTCAAAAAGGAGCATATCGAATAATGGTTGACTCAAAGGTCATCGTAGATGAAGTTATTGAGTATAGCAGTTTCGAATAGGGAGGCATACGATGCCAAAAGGGCAAATACGTAAAGCGCTTAGCGGGTTTTATTATGTTCAAGATGGAGACCAATTTATACAATGTCGTGGGCGTGGTGTCTTTAGGAACCGCGGAGTGAATCCCCTTGTAGGTGACTTTGTCGACTATGAGGTGGAGAGTGGCTCTGATGGTACAATCACTGTCGTACACGAACGAAAGAATGCACTTGTCCGTCCACCAATCGCCAATATTGATCAAGCTTTGCTCGTGTTCTCGTTAACCGAACCCGATTTTAACCCTTTATTGTTGGATCGTTTTCTAGTTGTCGTAGAGTCATTCAATGTGACCCCGATTATTTGTTTCACTAAAACCGATTTATTATCTGAAAAAGAGTTGTCTAAAATACAACCTTTTTTAGATGATTATCGTGCAATTGGTTATCAAATGATTGAAACTTTCAAAGATGATGAAGCTTTATTTGGCAAAATAGCACCAATTCTTGAAGGGAAAATAAGTGTTTTAGCTGGGCAGTCGGGCGTGGGTAAGTCTACGTTATTGAATACTCTGTTGCCTTCGTTAAAACTAAAGACAGGAATTATATCCCAAGCACTTGGTAGAGGGAAGCATACAACACGCCATGTCGAGCTGCTTGAAGTTTGTGAAGGACTGTTAGCCGACACACCAGGTTTCAGTTCGTTTGATTTTGATGATATTAGTAAAGAGCAGTTATCTGAATGTTTTCCAGAGTTTCAAAAAACATCTGAAGACTGTAAGTTTAGAGAATGTTTACACATCAGTGAACCAAAATGTGCAGTACTTGCTTTGGTTAAATCAGGTAAGATTAAAGAATACAGATATAAACATTATGTAAAATTTTTAGAAGAAATAAACGATAGAAAGCCGAGGTATTAATGTGATTAGAATAGCTCCATCAATTTTAGCTGCTAATTTTTCGAAATTAGCTGAAGAAGTACGAGAAGTAGAACTAGCGGGTGCAGAATTAATTCATATTGATGTAATGGATGGACATTTCGTTCCTAATATTACAATGGGACCAATTGTTGTCGAGGCTTTAAGACCTTTGACACGACTTCCATTAGATGTACATCTAATGGTTGAAAATCCTGATTTGTTTATAGAGTCATTTGCAAAAGCAGGAGCTGATTATATTTCTGTCCATGTAGAAACATGTCCCCACCTACACAGAACCATTCAACTAATTCGTTCATTTGGAGTTAAGCCTGGCGTTGTATTAAACCCGCACACACCTATTGAAACAATTCAACATGTATTAGAAGACATCGATATGGTTCTATTCATGACGGTTAATCCAGGATTTGGCGGTCAAAAGTTTATTCAATCTGTTGTACCGAAAGTGAAGCAACTTTCTACAATTATAAAAGAAAAAGGGTTAAACATTGAGATTGAAATTGATGGGGGCATTAATGCTGATACTATCGTTCCTTGTGCACAAGCAGGTGCTACAATATTCGTTGCTGGATCAGCCATTTATAATCAAAAAGATCGTGCTAAAGCTCTACAAGATATAAAAGAAGCTGGGGAGAGAGCAATTCTAACATGACAACTGTTGTAATTTGTGCAGGAGGTCCTGAGGATGAATTAGCCTACCTGGAGCCATTTAAATCATCTGATGAAGTTGTTTTTATTGGAGCGGATAAAGGTGCAATTTATTTAATCAATGAAGGTATTAATCCAGATGTAGCTGTTGGCGATTTTGATTCAATAACTCAAAAAGAATTTTCTGATCTAGAAAAATCAGTCCCTGTAGTAAAAGTAACATCTGCTGAGAAGGATGAAACAGATACTGATTTGGCACTCGTTCAATCACTTGATTTTAATCCTCAACAAGTTGTGGTAACGGGTGTTACAGGAGGTCGTTTGGATCATTTTACTGCTGTTCTCCACAGTGTCTATAGAATTCAATTGGACAACCCTAAAATTAAATTTATTATACGAAACAAATGGAATGAAATAAGGTTTCTAGTACCAGGTACCACTCCAATACTGAAAGATAATCACTTTCCATTTGTATCTTTCTTTGCTTTTCAAGGGATGGTTAAACAAATCACTTTAACTGGTATGAAATATAATGTTATGAAGGAAACGATAGAAATTGGAAATTCTCGTTTTACTAGTAACGAAGTATTAGATGAACAAGGGTCTATCTTCTTTACATCTGGCATATGTTTATTAATACGTAGCTCAGATAAATAAGAAGGAGTGAAAAACATGCGTGTTTATACATTTAGATTACCGAAAGTTGTTAGTGGGTTTGCAAAAATGTGTTTGGGTTTGATGTACAAAGAAGATAAGGCGAAAAAAAGGAATGAAAAAATGCCAGACTGACAATTGTCAGTTTGGCATTTTTTTTTGGACGCGAGGATTAAACGCGCTCAACTTTTCCAGATTTCAATGCTCTCGTAGAAACCCATACACGTTTAGGGCTACCGTTTACAAGAATACGAACTTTTTGTAAGTTAGCTCCCCAAGTGCGTTTTGTTTTGTTCATTGCGTGAGATCGAGCATTACCAGCACGGGACTTACGCCCTGAGATTACACATACTTTTGGCATTATATTTCCTCCTCAAAAAAGAAGCTGAAAGTTTTTTTCAGTTCGATATTTCACATACTTAAATATTTTAACATATAGTTGTTTTGTTAGCAATAAAAATTTGGTCTTTGTGTAAGAATAAAACCTTTACAGACGAAAGTAGCAGAATGTTAACGTTTTCTTTTAATACCGCACATTGTGTAGTACAATTATTGAAGTCAAAAAGGATTAATAAGGAGGTATTCTGTATGTCAATTGAATTGAAAAATGAATTTGGACAAATTGATATTTCAAATGATGTCGTGGCCCAGATAGCAGGGGGAGCAGCAATTGAATGTTATGGAATTGTCGGAATGGCGACTAAACATCAAATCCGAGACGGTTTAACTGATATTTTACGTAAAGAAAACTTTGCAAAAGGTGTATTAGTACGCCAAAATAACGAAGACCTTCACATAGACATGTATATCATCGTCAGTTACGGTACAAAAGTTTCAGAAGTAGCTTATCAAATTCAATCAAAAGTGAAATACACTTTAAATAAGACATTAGGACTTGCAGTAAACTCAGTAAATATTTACGTTCAAGGGGTTCGTGTGACGAACCCATAAGAGGAGGAAGTAGGATATGAAGTCTTTAGACGGAATACAATTTGCAGAAATGGTGAAAATGGGTGCCCATCACTTATTTCAGAATGCAGATTATGTGGATGCTCTAAATGTCTTTCCTGTTCCCGATGGTGACACGGGAACGAACATGAACTTATCAATGTCTTCTGGCTCAAAAGAAACAGAAGTACATGCAGTTGCTCATATTGGAAAAACAGCTCAAGCACTTTCAAAAGGTTTATTAATGGGAGCTCGTGGGAACTCTGGGGTTATTTTATCTCAACTTTTCCGTGGATTTGGGAAAGATGTTGAAACGAAATCAACGCTATCTGCAAAAGAATTTGCTCATGCTTTCCAACATGGTGTAGATATGGCGTATAAAGCAGTCATGAAACCGGTTGAAGGTACCATTTTAACAGTTGCAAAAGATTCAGCGAAAAAAGCGGTAGAAGTCTCAGAACATGAAGATAATATAATAGTGGTAATGGAAGAATTATTGAAAGAAGCAAAAGCATCACTAGAGAGAACACCGGATTTATTACCTGTCTTAAAAGAGGTAGGGGTTGTGGATTCTGGTGGACAAGGTCTCGTATACGTTTACGAAGGTTTTATTGCTGCCATGAAAGGTGAAAAGCTACCAGAAAAAATGTCATCTTATTCAATGGATGATTTGGTAAGCGCAGAACACCATAAAAAGGTTCAAGGGTATATGGATACTGCAGATATCGAGTTCGGCTATTGTACAGAGTTTATGGTGAAGTTTATGCCAGAAAAAGTTGCGGTAAATCCTTTTAATGAACATGCTTTCCGTGAAGGATTAAGTCAGTTTGGTGATTCACTACTTGTTATTTCTGATGACGAAATTGCAAAGGTACATATTCACTCTGAACAACCAGGAAATTGTTTAGATTACGGACAAAAGTTCGGAGATCTAATTAAAATAAAAATTGACAATATGCGTCAACAACATTCCGAAATTGTTGGAGACGATTATAAGAAAGCCGATTCTACAAAAGCGACTGTCAAGAAACACCCTTATGCTATTGTAACGGTTGCGATGGGTGAAGGAATTTCAGAACTTCTTAAAAGCGTAGGAGCAAGCGCAGTTATAGAAGGCGGTCAGACGATGAATCCATCGACAGAAGATATCGTCAAAGCGATTGAATCTATTGGCGCTGAAAAAGTACTTATCTTGCCAAACAATAAAAATATTATTATGGCAGCTCAACAAGCAGCCGAAGTGATTGGAATTGAAGCTGCTGTTGTACCAACAAAATCAGTACCTGAAGGGTTGGCTGCAATTTTATCATTTAATCCTGATGATTCAGTTGAAGTTAATCAAGCAAATATGACTGAAGCATATGCTCATGTGAAAACAGGACAAGTTACTTTTGCTGTACGTGATACAACAATTGATGGAGTTGCAATTCAAAAAGATGACTACATGGCCATCTCTCAAGGTAAGATAATTCTTTCAACATCTTCATTGCAAGAAGTTTCACAATCATTAATCCATGACTTGATTGATGAAGATTCAGAAATTATTACAATTATATATGGGGAAGATACGACTAAGGCAGATGCCTATGAATTAGCTGCATTTGCAGAACAACATTACTCGAATGCAGAAGTAGAAGTATACAATGGAAAACAACCACTGTACCCTTATATTATTTCAGTAGAATAAGAATTTAAAACAGTGAATCATATGGTTCACTGTTTTTTCTAGGATTCGCTCACTTTGTGAACTACAACGTTGTCATTTTAGATATAGTGAACCTCAGGTGAAATTTCAATATAAAGGAGTCCTCTAAATGAAGTTTAAATCAGTTTTTGATATCATTGGTCCGATAATGATTGGACCATCTTCTTCCCACACTGCTGGTGCAGCAAGAATTGGTCTTGTTACACGTGAATTATTCGGTAGGCAACCCAAATGGGCGAAAATCTATTTATACGGTTCTTTTGCTGAGACATACAAAGGTCATGGCACTGACATTGCAATAATTGGTGGTTTACTAGGTTTTGATACATTTGATGAACGTATTAAAACGTCGTTTGAACTCGCCAAAGATGCAAACTTGTCATTTGAGTTTATTCCAGAGACTGGCCATACTGAACATCCAAATACAGCACGTCTTGTTATAGGTGATGAGTCAGGGGAAATGGAACTTATCGGTATTTCAATAGGTGGAGGTAAAATTGAAATTAGTGAACTAAATGGTTTTCCTCTACGATTATCAGGAAATCATTCTGCGATTTTAGTTGTCCATGAAGATAAGTCAGGAAGCATTGCGAAGGTAGCAACTTGTTTAGCGGAACAAAATATTAACATTGGGCATATGGAAGTATCTCGTAAAGAGCAGGGGAAAATGGCATTGATGGTAATTGAAGTCGATGAACCCATTGAAGATTACGTGTTAAAACAAATTGCATTGTTGCCTTATATTAATCAGGTAACTAAAATCTCAGATTAGGAGGGTTATAAATGAAGTTCTTATTTCGTAACGTAAAAGAATTAGTTGCATTGGCGACAAGTGAAAATAAATTAATTTCTGAGTTAATGATAGAGCAAGAAATGTTAGTAACTAGAAGAAGTCGCGAAGATATTATGAAACAAATGGATAGGAATTTAACTGTTATGGAAGAAGCAGTGGAAAAAGGTCTAAAGGGCGTTCAATCGACTTCAGGTTTAACAGGTGGAGACGCGGTTCTCCTGCACAACTATATGAAAAAAGGCAACACACTTTCTGGGGCATTACTAATTGATGCTGTGAGTAAAGCAGTTGCTACGAATGAAGTAAATGCAGCAATGGGAACAATTTGTGCAACACCAACTGCAGGTTCTGCGGGTGTAGTGCCAGGTACTTTATTTGCGGTTCAAAACAAACTAAATCCTACTCGTGAAGAAATGATCCGTTATTTATTTACTGCAGGAGCGTTTGGATTCGTTGTAGCAAACAATGCGTCTATCTCCGGTGCTGCAGGCGGGTGTCAAGCAGAAGTTGGTTCAGCTGCTGCTATGGCTGCTGCTGCTATTGTCGAAATGTCTGGGGGGACACCACAGCAATGTTCTGAGGCTTTTGCCATTTCAATGAAGAACATGCTTGGATTAGTATGTGACCCAGTTGCAGGATTAGTAGAAGTGCCATGTGTTAAACGTAATGCTATGGGAGCTGCTAATGCATTAGTTTCAGCTGATATGGCACTTGCAGGTGTGACTAGCCGTATTCCATGTGATGAAGTTATTGATGCTATGTACAAAATTGGTCAAACAATGCCGTCTAGTTTAAGAGAAACTGGGCAAGGCGGTTTAGCAGCAACTCCAACAGGAAGAGCACTTGCCGAGAGAATTTTTGGTGCTGATTTTGTAAAAGGTGTCTAATAAATTACTTCAATCTGTAAGTAGTTTAAAAGGAATTGGCGGAGAAACAGAAAAAACACTAGCTGATATGGGGATTCTCACTTTACAAGACTTAGTCATGACTTTCCCTTATCGTCATGAAGATTTTAGATTGAAGAACATTGCAGAAACACCACATAATGAGCGGATTACAGTAGAGGGTAGGGTTGAAAGTGAACCCACCATTCAATTCTTAGGAAGAAATAAATCCCGGTTACAATTTCGTCTCTTAGTTGGTCCACATTTAATAAAAGTATTCTTTTTTAACCAAGGATACTTAAAGAATAAAATAATACCAGGTGAAATCGTAACAATTACCGGCAAGTGGGATCGTGGTCGTCAAGCAATTAGTGGATCCCATTATTTTCTTGGACCAAAAACTGACCATGTTGATTACGAACCCATGTATAGTTTAAAAGGTTCTTTACAGCAAAAAAAATTCCGGAAATTTATGCAAAAAGCACTACAAGAAGTTGGATTAGACATAGAAGAATGTCTGCCACTTGATGTAAGAGAAATCTACAAGCTTTTACCGGTACTAGAAGCACTTGAAGGGATTCATTTCCCCAAAAATGCTGAACATGTAAAACAAGCACGTAGACGTTTTGTTTATGAAGAGTTACTAATATTTCAATTGAAAATGCAAGCGTTAAAAAAAATCCGTAAAGAACAAACCCAGGGAATTTCAATTTCTTATGATATTCAAAAAATTAAGGAATTAATTGCGACCTTACCTTATGAGTTAACAGCTGCTCAAAAACGAGTAGTCAATGAAATTTGTAAAGATTTAAAAGAACCTCACCGTATGAACCGGTTAATCCAAGGTGATGTAGGATCAGGTAAAACAGTAGTAGCTGCTATCGCTTTGTACGCAGTGATTACAGCAGGTTTTCAAGGTGTACTGATGGCACCTACTGAAATATTGGCAGAACAACATGTTGTTTCTTTAAATGAATGGTTATCACCAGTTGGTGTCCGTATCGCATTATTAACAGGGTCTACAAAACCAAAAGTTCGTAAAATATTACATGAACAACTTCAAAATGGAGAAGTAGATTTATTGGTTGGTACACATGCATTGATTCAACCAGACGTAGAATTCCTTAAATTAGGTCTCGTCATAACGGATGAACAACATCGATTTGGTGTTGAACAAAGGCGTGTCTTACGGGACAAAGGAATGAATCCAGATGTGTTGTTTATGACTGCTACGCCTATTCCGCGTACTCTTGCCATTACGGCTTTTGGAGAAATGGATGTATCAACTATTGACGAAATGCCTGCTGGACGAAAGGAAATTGAAACACACTGGGTCAAAAAGGAACTGTTTGATCAAACCATTAAACGCATGGCTTCGGAATTGCAAAATGGAAGACAAGCTTATGTTATTTGCCCACTCATCGAAGAATCTGACAAGCTGGATGTTCAAAATACGGTCGATGTGTATAATCAATTATCTTCCATCTTTCATAATCAGTATAAGATTGGCCTTATGCATGGTAGATTACATTCAAGTGAAAAAGATGAAGTAATGCGGGCTTTTAGTGATGGGAAGATTCAAGTGCTAGTTTCTACAACAGTAGTAGAAGTTGGTGTGAATGTGCCTAATGCCACATTTATGATTATTTACGATGCAGAGCGTTTTGGACTTGCTCAACTTCACCAACTTCGAGGACGAGTAGGACGTGGTTCTGAACAGTCTTACTGTGTTTTATTAGCTGACCCCAAATCAGAAGATGGTAAAGAACGTATGAAGTCGATGACAGAAACGAATGATGGTTTTAAATTAGCCGAGAAAGATTTAGAACTTCGAGGTCCAGGAGACTTTTTTGGTCGAAAACAAAGTGGTGTACCTGAATTTAAAATGGCTGACTTGGTTCATGATTACAGAGCGTTAGAAACTGCAAGACAGGATGCTGAAAAACATCTTGCATCTGATGAATTTTGGATGAGTGATGAGACCAAGTGTTTACGGACCAACTTGGAGCAATCCGGAGTATTAGATGGGGATCGTATTGATTAGAAAATGCGATACTGTTTAGATTTTAAAAATAGTCGATGTTCGCACGAAGCGGATTATACAGGGCTGTCTTTTAAGTCCCTAAAAATAAAACAGGTGAAGGAAAACGAGTTGTTTTTCTTCGCCTGTTTTGATGTTTTTACTTATGGCTCTTGAAAGTAGATGTGATGCGATCCCTTTTCCTTGTTGGTTATTGTATGGAAAGTGTGTTGTAACGGAAATTCACAGCCTCGTATTCCTTTAAGGTTAGTCAATCTGGTGTGTCACAAAGTGGATCCTTCATCTGAATTTCAAAAAGCTGTTGTTTTTATGCTTATTGTTGTCCATGAAATTAGAGACAATCCTTGCATTCTTTTTCTTGTATTTATATACTGATATTAGTACCAAGTGCTAATATCGGACGGTGAACTTATGAAACAAACAAAAAAAGAACGTCAGCAACTATTAATAGATACAATAAAAAACAATCTATTTATCACTGACGATGAACTTTCAAAACAGTTTACGGTCAGTGTTCAAACAATTAGATTAGATCGTCTAGAATTATCAATACCTGAGCTACGTGAACGTATTAAACATGCAGCCACAAAATCATTTAAAGACGAAGTTCGATCTCTTGCTTTAAATGAAGTTATTGGTGAAATGGTTGATATTGAACTAGACGAACGAGCTATTTCAATATTTGACGTAAAATCAGAACATATATTTAAACGACATCAAATTGCGCGGGGCCATCATTTATTTGCACAAGCTAACTCCTTAGCGGTTGCGGTCATTAATGAAGAATTGGCATTAACAGTAAAATCAAATTTATCTTTTGTGAAACCAGTAAAACTTGGTGAACGAGTCGTTGCGAAAGCAATCGTTATTCGAAAAGATCATGAAAAAAAACGCACATTTGTTGAGGTCACTTCAACAGTTGAAAATAACATTGTGTTTAAAGGACAATTTGAAATGTATCAAACAAATGAGACAAGTGATGGTGATTTTAAATGAAGATTGCAGTAGATGCAATGGGGGGCGACCATGCTCCTAAAGAAATAGTAGAAGGTGTTTTTAAAGCATTAGAACAATTTGATGATATACATATACTTTTATATGGAAATGAAGAACTAGTAAAACCATTTCTAAAAAAACATGACAGGTTAACAGTTATTCATACAGAAGAAAAAATAGAGGCGGAAGATGAACCAGTGAGAGCAATTCGTCGAAAAAAAGATTCCTCAATGGTACGTATGGCTGAAGCTGTGAAAAGTGGAGAAGCAGATGCATGTGTATCAGCCGGTAACACAGGGGCTCTTATGGCTGCAGGGCTCTTTATCGTTGGTCGTATTGAAGGGATTGATAGACCTGCCCTTGCTCCTACCTTACCAACTATTGATGGACAAGGTTTTGTAATGCTAGACTTAGGTGCAAATTCTGATGCTAAAGCTGACCATTTATTGCAGTTTGGCATTATGGGGAGTATTTATGCAGCAAAAGTCCGTGGGATTGAATCGCCTCGTGTTGGCTTACTTAACATTGGAACTGAAGAAACGAAAGGCAATGAGTTGACGAAGGCGACATTTAATCTTTTAAAACAAGCTCCTATCAATTTTGTAGGGAATGTAGAATCTCGTGATTTGCTTTTAGGTGTAGCTGATGTGGTGGTAACAGACGGATTTACTGGCAATATAGTATTAAAAACGATTGAAGGAACCGCTTCTAGTTTCTTTAGTATGTTAAAGGAAGTCTATAGTTCATCAACCAAGTCAAAACTATCTGCCTATCTAGTAAAAGATGATTTACGTGGGCTGAAAAACAAAATGGATTATACCGAGTATGGTGGTGCAGCTTTATTTGGTCTTAAAGCACCCGTAATCAAAGCACACGGTTCTTCAAATGCAAATGCAGTGATGAACGCCATACGCCAAGCACGTACAATGGTTGAATATGATGTATGCGGAACAATCCATTCAACTATTACAGGAGGTAAAACACAATGACAAAAATCGTATTTATTTTTCCAGGACAAGGTTCTCAAAGTGTTGGGATGGGAGAAGAACTTGTAAAGTCAAATCCAGGAAATAAAACATTTTATGATAAAGCAGACGAGCAATTAGGTTATGCCCTTTCAAAATTAATGTTAGAGGGTCCTGCACAAGAATTAACATATACATACAATGCTCAACCTGCACTATTAACAACTAGTACAATGGTTTCTGAAATTCTCCAAGCCGCTGGTTTGAAACCTGATTATACAATTGGTCATAGTTTAGGAGAGTATTCAGCTCTTGTTGCATCAGGAGTTATGTCCTTTGAAGACGGCGTTAAAATTGTTCATAAGCGGGGGTTATATATGAATGAAGTAGTACCTGCAGGAAAAGGAGCCATGGCGGCTATTCTTGGGATGCAGGCAGATGTATTAAAAGAATTAACGGATCAAGTTACTGCTGAAGGTGATGTTGTCCAATTAGCAAACTTGAATTGTCCAGGTCAAATCGTGATCTCCGGAACAAAAGAAGGTGTGGAAAAAGCTTCTGTACTTGCAAAAGAAGCTGGAGCTAAACGGGCCATCCCCCTGGTTGTAAGTGGACCATTCCATTCAGAACTAATGAGACCAGCAACGTCCCATTTACAACAAGCGTTAAATCAATTAGAAATGCAGGATACAGATATTCCTGTAATTTCTAATGTTACAGCAAGTCCTGTTACAAAAGCTGAAGCAATGAAGGATTTACTTGTTCAACAACTTTATTCACCAGTTCAATTCGAACAATCCATTCGTACATTACTGGATTTAGGAGTTGACACATTTATAGAATGTGGGCCTGGTAAAGTTCTGAGTGGATTAGTGAAGAAAATTGACCGTTCTGCAGTGATTTATGCAGCATACGATTTAGAGTCAATCGAGCAAGTGATTGAAGCATCGAAGGAGTGGAAATAATGGGGAAATTAAACGGTAAAACAGCAATCGTTACTGGAGCTTCACGTGGGATTGGTGCTGAGATTGCAAAGTACCTAGCTAAAGAAGGTGCTCGAATTGCAGTGAACTATAGCGGGAGCGAAGCGAGAGCAATGGAAGTTGTAAACGAAATCATTGAAAATGGTGGCGAAGCATTTGCTATTCAAGCTAGTGTTAGTGACGCAGATAGCGTATCAGCCATGGTTTCTGAAACAATAAGCCGTTTCGGAAGCATTGATATTTTAGTTAATAATGCTGGGATTACACGTGATAATCTATTAATGCGTATGAAAGAAAATGAATGGGACGATGTTATCAACACCAACTTAAAAGGGGTATTTCTGTGCACAAAAGCTGTCACACGCCAAATGATGAAACAACGATCAGGACGAATTATTAATATTTCATCAATCGTTGGAGTATCTGGGAATGCTGGTCAAGCTAACTATGTAGCTGCAAAAGCAGGTGTCATTGGTCTAACAAAGACAACTGCAAAAGAATTAGCGAGTCGCAACATTAATGTAAATGCAATAGCACCAGGATTTATCACAACCGAGATGACAGAAAAGTTATCTGATGATGTGAAAGCGCAGATGCTAATACAAATACCTTTAGCGAAACTGGGTAGTCCACAAGATGTTGCAAAAGCAGTACTATTTTTTGCATCTGAAGACTCGAACTATATTACTGGTCAAACACTTCATATAGATGGTGGAATGGTAATGTAACTTTTCTCTAAAAAATTAGACTTGTTTTTTGTACTGAAAAAAGTATATATTTTAGGATATCAGTACAAGAAAAGACAACAGCTAGCACTTTTTTCGGTGCAAACTGTGTTTTTCTAGTATAATCATTGAGGGGAGGTGACTTTAGTGGCAACAGTAGTAGAACGCGTAACAAAAGTAATCGTAGATCGATTAGGTGTAGATGAGAGTGAAGTGAAAATGGAAGCTTCTTTCCGTGATGATTTAGGTGCTGACTCTCTTGATGTAGTAGAACTTGTTATGGAATTAGAAGATGAGTTCGATATGGAAATTTCAGATGAAGATGCTGAACAAATTAGTACTGTAGGAAGTGCAGTTACTTTTATTGAAAGCAAACAAGGATAAGCAATTATTCCATTGCGAGACGTGGTAGCCATTCTTCTTGAATGGCCTTCTACGTCTCTATTTCTTTTTGCACAAAAGAAGACAAACAGGTAAACTAGACCGTAGAAACTAATGGAAGGCAGATTATATAGATGACTGATAAACGTAGAGGCTTTCCTCAAAATAAAGGAACATTTTCTGAAACAGTGAAACAATCATTTACAATATTACAACAAGAATTAGGAGTTAAATTTAATAATCCAGAACTTCTATATCAATCATTTACCCATTCATCCTATGTGAATGAGCATCGACGGAAACTTTATACAGACAATGAGCGACTTGAATTTTTAGGTGACGCTGTCCTTGAACTGTCTGTCTCTCAATATTTATTTCAAAAGTTTGCTTCCATGAGCGAAGGCGAATTGACAAAACTACGTGCGACAATCGTATGTGAACCGTCACTCGTTTTATTTGCTCATGAACTAAACTTTGGGAAATATGTCCTTTTAGGTAAAGGAGAAGAGGTAACAGGTGGACGGGAGCGCCCTGCACTTCTAGCAGATGTATTTGAGTCTTTTGTTGGAGCGCTATACTTAGACCAAGGCTTACAACCTGTTGTAACGTTTTTAGAGCAAGTTGTCTTTCCAAAAGTGGAAATCGGTGCTTTTTCTCATGTGATGGATTATAAGAGTCAATTACAAGAAATTGTTCAACAAATGAACAATGGGGTGTTAAGCTACGAAATTGTCGAAGAACAAGGTCCCGCTCATAATAGGACATTTGTTTCAAATGTTCGACTCGAAAACAACGAGTTAGGTGTAGGAAAAGGAAAATCTAAAAAAGAAGCTGAACAAAAGGCCGCTCAAGTAGCTATCATTCTGCTACAAAGCCAAGCTGTAAACAGACAGGAGGGCTAATTTTGTTCCTAAAACGACTTGAAGTTATTGGATTTAAATCGTTTGCGGATCGAATTGGCATTGATTTTGTACCAGGAGTTACCGCGGTGGTTGGACCTAACGGTAGTGGGAAAAGTAATGTAACAGATGCCATACGGTGGGTTCTTGGGGAGCAATCTGCAAAATCACTTCGTGGAGCTAAAATGGAAGATGTGATTTTTGCAGGTAGTGAGTCAAGAAAGCCGTTAAATTTTGCGGAAGTTACACTCATACTAGATAACTCAGATCAACGCTTACCGTTAGATTACAATGAAGTCAGTGTCACGAGACGCGTGTTTCGTTCAGGAGACAGCGAATATTTATTAAATAAGCAAACGTGTCGATTAAAAGATATTACCGATTTATTTATGGATTCCGGATTAGGTAAAGAAGCATTTTCCATCATTTCCCAAGGTCGAGTTGATGAAATTTTAAACAGCCGTCCTGAAGATCGTCGAGCAATCTTTGAAGAGGCAGCCGGTGTTCTTAAATACAAGCTGAGGAAAAAGAAAGCTGAACACAAACTTTTTGAAACAGATGATAATCTTCACAGAGTATTGGATATTCTACATGAATTAGATGAACGGATGGAGCCGCTTCAAATGCAAGCGTCTTCAGCTTCGGATTATTTACGTATGTCTGAAGAATTAAAAGAAATAGATCTGGGATTAATTGCATACGACTTAAATAGTGTTGAAAAGCGATTAGGTGATTTAAAACTAGAAGTTGAGAATTATGAACATCAGCAAAAGGAACTTGAAGATGTTATTGAGAAAAAAGACCATGAGTTGCAATCAGTACGAACACAATTAATCAATCAAGATAAATTAATTGATGACTCTCAAGAATCCTTAGTTGAAGCTAGTTCAGAACTTGAACGTTGGGATGGTCGTAAACAACTGATGGCAGAAAAACGCCACAATATGGACCAACAACTAGACAAACTTAGATCAACTACTATTGAATTACAACAAGAAAAATTCCAGTTAACTACTGATATAGAGCAAAAGCATCTAGAGAAAACGAAGACGAGCATTGAATTAAGAAATGTTCAAAGTGAAGTCAAAAAGTTAGGCTATATGCTAAAACAATCGAGTTCTGAAATTGAAGAAGAAATAGAGAACTCAAAATCTAACTATATCGATTTATTAAATGAAGAAGCGACTGTCAAAAATGAGTTAAAACATTTAGAACAACAGCTCCTTCAGCAACATGAGTTCAAAGGTAAAATGACTAACGAAAACGCAAAAATCAAAGCTGAATTAGCGATAACTAAAGAACAAAAGAAACAAGTAGAGCAACAGTTATCTGACATACGTAGTCAAATAGACGAGATATTAACTCACTATAAAGAACTTCAACAAACTTTCTCTAAAGAAAAAGAGACCTTAGAATCAAAACAAGCCATGTTGTATCAAGCGTACCAACATCAACAGCAATTAAAAGCTAGAAAAGAATCGTTAGAAGCTCTTGAGGCAGACTTCTCGGGGTTTTTCCAAGGTGTTAAAGAAGTATTAGTTGCCCGTCAAAATGGTCACCTAAAGGGAATTACAGGCGCCGTCGCCGAACTTATACAAGTGAAGCCTGGATATGCTAAAGCACTCGAAACAGCTCTTGGTGGAGCGATGCAACACATAGCAACTGAAACAGATCAAGATGCTAGAAAAGCAATCGCCTTTTTAAAAAATAAAAGGTCTGGTCGAGCAACTTTTTTACCGAAAACGGTTATGAAATCTCGTAAAATACAATCTGAGACACTGTATAGCATTAAGAGCCATCCTTCGTTTATTCAAACGGCAGACGAAGTTGTTACTTTTGATCAAGCTTCTAAATCAATTGTAGAGAATTTGCTTGGTAATGTAATTGTCGTTAAAGATATACAAGGAGCTTCTGAGATTGCCAAATCTATTCAATACCGTTACCGTGTGGTGACATTAGATGGGGATATTGTAAACGCTGGCGGTTCATTAACTGGTGGTTTCACTAAACAACAATCATCAGTATTTTCTAGAAAAGCTGAATTAGATGAGCTTTCAGTGAAATTACTAGAGATGGATCAATCGATTCAAGTAGCTGAAAATCAAGTGACCAATTTGAAAAAAATAATTGACAGTCAAGCTGACCGTCTTGAAAATTTGAAATCTAATGGTGAAGAGAGTAGAGCTCATGAATTAGAACTTAGTTCAAATTCACGTGAACTTGAAACTACATTTAAACGTCTTAATGAAAGGGTTTATATTACTAACTCGGAAACCAAAGACGTATTAAGTCAACACGAACAAGCAATAGATAAAAAGAAACAAGCACAAGAAAGATTACTCGAATTAAAACAAGAATTAGATAAAATTAATGAAACAATTATTGTGTTAACAAACCTTAAGTCAAAAAACTTGAGTGAACGTGACGCATTAACCGAACAAATGGCTGAACTACGCTTAAAACAGGCTGTATTAACAGAACAACAAAAAGTTTCAGAGCAAACTATAGCCGAGTTGCAAGAGAAACAACAAAAAGTCACCCTCAAGCTTGATAACGCAGAGAAAGAAATGTTGTGGTATACATCTGGTGACAACCAAATGGGCCCGACACCTGATGAAATAGAACTGCAACTAGCAGATTGGATGAAAAAGAAACACTCATTAATCCAAGTTATTGAGGAAGGCAAAGAGAAGCGTTCGCAAATCCATATACAACTACAACATGTGGAGCTCCAATTAAAGAAAAACCAACATTTGCTTAAACAACAATTGGATGGCTTACGCGCTGTAGAAATTAAGATAAGTCGTTTGGATGTTGAACAATCTACTTTGCAAATGCAACTAGAAGATAATTACCACCTAACTATCGAGGACTTAGAAATTCCAAATATGGATATATTCAAGGAAGAGATAGCTCGTAAAAAAGTGAAACTGCTTAAACGGTCAATTGAGGAATTAGGCCCTGTTAATATAGCCTCAATAGAAGAATTTGATCGAGTTTCTGAACGTCATGCTTTCTTAACGGAACAAAGTCAAGACTTATTGGATGCAAAATCTACTTTGCATGAAGCTATTAAAGAAATGGATCAAGAGATGACAATGCGTTTCAGTGAGACTTTCTATGCCATACGTGATCATTTTGGTCGTGTCTTCAGAGAATTGTTTGGTGGAGGACAAGCTGATTTAGTATTAACGAATTCTTCAGATATGCTTGAGACTGGGATTGATATTATTGCACAGCCTCCAGGGAAAAAACAACAACATTTGAATTTGCTTTCAGGAGGAGAACGAGCATTGACAGCAATTGCATTATTATTTGCTATTCTGAACACTCGCCCTGTACCATTTTGCATACTGGATGAAGTTGAAGCATCTCTGGATGAAACAAACGTCGTTCGCTATAGCCAATACTTGAAAAAATTTAGTCATGATACACAATTTATTGTTATCACACACCGTAAGGGAACAATGGAAGGTGCAGATGTTTTATATGGAATTACGATGCAGGAATCGGGAATTTCAAAATTGGTATCTGTTAAAATGCAAGAGGATAAAAAACCAACACTTGTCACACAAGGGAGTGGAAATGCTTGAGTTTCTTGAAAAAAATGAAAGAAAAATTAACTGGTACGAGTGAATCCGAAACTGTTTCCAAAAAATTCAAAGATGGACTATCAAAAACACGTACCCAATTTACTTCAAAAGTAAATGATCTAGTTGCCAAATATCGTAAAGTTGATGAAGACTTTTTTGAAGAGTTAGAAGATTTATTGCTTCAGGCAGATGTAGGTGTCGAAACTGTTATGGAATTGATGGATTCATTACGTTTTGAAGTACAACGTAAAAATATGAAAGACACCGCAGGTATTCAATCAGTGATTTCTGAAAAGTTAGTTGAAATCTATGAAACTGGCGAAGAGGAATTAAACGAACTTCTAATTCAAGATAATGGATTAACAGTTATTTTATTCGTGGGTGTTAATGGAGTAGGAAAAACAACGTCCATCGGTAAATTAGCACATCGTTTAAAACAACAAGGAAAAACTGTAATGTTAGCAGCTGGTGATACTTTCAGAGCAGGCGCAATTGAACAATTGCAAGTATGGGGAGATCGTGTCGGTGTTGAAGTGATTAAACAATCTGAAGGGTCAGATCCTGCCGCGGTCATGTATGATGCAGTTCGTTCTGCAAAAAGCCGAGGGGTCAATGTGTTAATTTGTGATACTGCTGGTCGCTTGCAAAATAAAGTGAATTTGATGAAAGAATTACAAAAAATTCATAAAGTACTCGAACGAGAAGTACCAGGTGCACCACATGAAGTTTTACTAGCACTTGATGCGACAACAGGTCAAAATGCCATGATTCAAGCTCAAGCTTTTAAAGAAGCCACAAACGTAACAGGCATAGTCTTAACCAAGTTAGACGGTACTGCAAAAGGTGGAATTGTATTGGCCATTCGCAACAAATTGCATATCCCTGTTAAGTTTGTTGGACTCGGTGAGCAAATGGATGATCTACAACCTTTTGATACTGAAAAATATGTATACGGCTTATTTGCAGAGGGATTAGAACAAGAAGAAGGTAATGATTTTAAAAACTAGACAAGTAAAAACACTTGACGCATTAAGTGCAGGGCTATATGATAATATAGAAAGCAGTAGGGGGAGAAATCATGATCTTACTTGAAAAGACAACTCGCATGAATTTCTTGTATGATTTTTATCAGTCTTTACTGACGGATAAGCAACGAAGTTATATGCATCTCTATTATCTAGATGATCACTCACTTGGTGAAATTGCAGGTGAATATGAAATTTCTAGACAAGCAGTCTATGATAATATCCGACGTACTGAAGCAATGCTAGAAGAGTACGAAAATAAACTACGCCTATTAGAAAAATTTCAACAACGCCAAGTTGTCATGGATAAATTGCAACAAGTAATTCTAGCGGAATCTGTTAATACAGAGGAAGCATTTGAGTTGATAGCTCAGCTAAAAGAATCGGATTAGGAGGCTGCATACATGGCATTTGAAGGGTTAGCCGAGCGGCTGCAAGGAACAATCCAACGCATTAAAGGTAAAGGTAAAGTTTCTGAAGCAGACGTCAAAGAAATGATGAAAGAAGTTCGTTTTGCTTTAATCGAAGCGGACGTTAACTTGAAAGTTGTCAAAGAATTTGTTAAAAAAGTAAGTGAACGTGCGGTTGGCGTTGATGTTATGAAGAGTTTAACACCAGGTCAACAAGTCATCAAAATTGTAAAAGACGAACTAACTCAATTAATGGGTGGCGAACAAAGTTCAATTCAATTTGCTAGCAAACCACCAACTATTATTATGATGGTTGGTTTACAAGGTGCTGGTAAAACAACAACCACTGGTAAACTTGCGAATATTATACGTAAGAAATACAATCGTAATCCTTTATTAGTAGCTGCTGATATTTATCGACCAGCAGCTATTCAGCAACTAGAAACTATCGGCAAGCAATTATCTTTACCGGTTTTTTCTATGGGTATAGATGTATCACCAGTTGAAATTGTTAGACAAGCACTTGAAAAAGCAAAAGAAGACCACAATGATGTGATTATTATCGATACAGCCGGACGTTTACATATCGATGAAAAACTCATGCAAGAATTGAAAGATATTACTTCAATCAAACAACCAGATGAAGTATTTTTAGTTGTTGACGCGATGACAGGTCAAGATGCTGTTAATGTTGCGCAAAGTTTCAATGAAACAGTGGGCATTACCGGCGTTATATTAACAAAACTTGATGGCGATACTCGTGGTGGTGCTGCTTTATCAATTCGTTCAGTTGCTGGTAAACCGATTAAATTTGTCGGGATGGGCGAAAAAATGGATGCACTTGAATCATTTCACCCTGAGCGCATGGCGTCCCGTATACTTGGTATGGGTGACATGTTGTCCTTGATTGAAAAAGCACAAGAAAATGTTGATGTAGAAAAAGCAAAAGAGCTTGAAGAAAAGTTTAGAACTCAGAGCTTTACATTTGACGATTTCATTGAACAAATGAACCAAGTAAAAAAGATGGGTCCTTTAGAGGACATCATTAAAATGCTCCCTGGTGCTGGTAAAATTAAAGGATTAGAAAACGCTAAAGTCGATGAGAAACAGATGGTGCGCGTGGAGGCCATTATTTATGCAATGACCCCCCATGAGAAAACGACACCTAGTATTATTAACTCAAGTCGAAAAAAGCGTATTGCTAAGGGGTCGGGTACATCGATTCAAGATATAAACCGTTTATTAAAGCAATTTGAAGACATGAAAAAAATGATGAAACAAATGTCTTCGAATATGCAACAACAAAAAGGCAAGAAAAAAATGAAAATGCCTGGCTTAGACTCTCTTTTTAAATGATTTTTTAAATTAAATTTAATGCTGTTAAGAAAAAATACTTTACAAACAAATAAATTCTTGATAATATACTATCTTGTGTGAAACTATTCGGAGGTGCAATTAAAAATGGCAGTAAAAATTCGCTTAAAACGTATGGGAGCTAATAAATCTCCTTTCTATCGTATTGTTGTTGCTGACGCTCGTGCTCCACGTGACGGCCGTCAAATCGAAACAGTTGGAACTTACAACCCACTAACAAAACCAGCTGAAATTAAAATCAATGAAGAATTAGCATTGAAATGGTTATCAAATGGTGCTAAACCATCTGATACAGTACGTAACTTGTTCTCTCAACAAGGCATTATGGAAAAATACCATACAGCAAAAAACAGTAAGTAATCGGGGGCAGCATTAATGAAGCAGCTGATTGAAACAATTGTGAAACCATTAGTTGATTATCCGGATGAAGTTCGTGTTGAACTCGACGAAAATGCAAACCGTGTTGTCTATAAGTTATCTGTACATGCAGAAGATATGGGGAAAGTAATTGGTAAGCAGGGACGTGTTGCGAAAGCGATTCGTGCAATTGTTTATTCAGCAGCAAGCAGTCACCACAAAAAGAAGACATATGTAGATATTTCAAATTAAGATTAAAAGGAGGGAGCTCATGTTCCTTCCTTTTTTGTACTTTGAAAAGTATAAATTTTTAAAAGAAGTTCAACTTACTAAGATATATTTAATTTCGAGGGTAGCTTGCGTGTTCTTCAATTTAGGCTCACCAAAAGTGTTTAGCTTCAAGAGTCAACAAGCGGTTGTTCTACAAGGAGTCTGAAGATTTCAAGTTAGAATATCGCTTTGTGTTTTTCTTAAAAGGAGTGATTTAATTGAATTGGTATAATGTGGGTAAAATTGTCAATACACATGGGATTAAAGGAGAGGTCCGTGTTATTTCAAGTACGGATTTCCCTGAAGAGCGTTATGTAGTTGGCAACAAGCTTAATTTATTTAAAGAAGATATAAAGACACCTACGGTATTGACTATAGCGAGCCACCGTACACATAAAAATTTTGATCTTTTGACATTTGAAGGTTACTTAACACTCGAGATGGTACAAGACCTGCGAGATGGAGTTTTAAAAATATCTGAAAATCAATTGTCTGAACTAGAAGGACATGAATACTACTTCCATGAAATTATTGGTTGTACGGTATTTGGAGAAGATGGTCAAGAAATTGGTGTTATTACTGATATTTTACAAACTGGTGCAAACGATGTTTGGACTGTAAAACCTGCACAGGGTAAAGATCATTATATTCCATATATTGAAGATGTCGTAAAAGAAATTGACATTGCTGAAAAGAAAATCACTATCGAAATTTTGGATGGTTTATTGTCATGATCAACATTCATGTCTTGTCCCTTTTTCCAGAAATGTTTACAGGTGTCTTTGGGACCTCCATTTTAAAAAAAGCACAAGATAAAGAAGCTGTTTCGATAGAAGTAACTGATTTTAGAGCGTATTCGGGTAATAAACACAACCAGGTTGATGATTATCCTTATGGTGGTGGTGCAGGTATGGTTTTAAAAGCAGAGCCCTTATTTCAAGCTGTAGAGGCAATAACTGTATCCACTACTAAACCTCGAATAATTTTAATGTGTCCACAAGGTCAGCGATTTACCCAAGCGAAAGCAGAAGAGTTAGCCCAAGAAAAAGAGTTGATTTTCCTATGTGGTCACTATGAGGGGTATGATGAACGAGTTCGAGAATACTTGGTTACTGATGAAATCTCTATTGGTGATTTTGTTTTAACAGGAGGAGAACTTGGTGCAATGACTGTCATCGATAGTGTTGTAAGGTTATTACCCGGGGTGCTAGGTAATGGTGAGTCGCCCGTGCAAGACTCTTTTTCTACTGGTATACTCGAACACCCACACTATACTAGACCTGCAGAGTTTAGAGGAATGAAAGTTCCTGATGTTCTACTTTCTGGCAATCATGCCAAAATCAACTTATGGCGGCGTGAACAATCTTTATATCGCACATGGAATAGGCGTGCTGACCTGTTAGGGAATACTGAACTAACCCCTGCTGAAAAAGAATTAATTGTTCAATGGGAAAAAGAAAAATATAATTGATGCTGTCTTGCTTACTTAAGAAAAAAGTGGTATAATTTATTCTGTACTTCTATGTGAAGTACCGAACTACGGTGTTCCGCTGCAGCCACAGTCGCTGGCAAGAACATCTGTCTAAGGAGAGAAAAAAATGCAAAATATTATTACAGAGATTACTAAAGAACAACTTCGTACGGATCTTCCAAACTTCCGTCCTGGTGACACAGTACGTGTCCACGTTAAGGTCGTTGAGGGAACTCGCGAACGTATCCAAATGTATGAAGGCGTTGTAATTAAACGTCGTGGTGGTGGAGTAAGTTCTACTTTCACTGTGCGTAAAATTTCCTATGGTGTAGGTGTTGAACGTACATTCCCAGTACACACACCAAAAATCGCTCAATTAGAAGTTCTTCGTCGTGGTAAAGTACGTCGTGCGAAATTGTACTACTTACGTGAATTACGTGGTAAAGCAGCTCGTATTAAAGAAATTCGATAATAGTCAATTCAGAAAGAGAGCTTGGAAATCAAGCTCTCTTTCTTTTTGCTTGTCATTACAATTACTTGTACAATAAATATAACTGAACCTAGGAGGCAAGAATATGGAAGAAACCCAAAAGAAGAAAAATGAGGTTTGGGAATGGACGAAAGCATTACTAATTGCATTTGGCCTTGCCTGGTTCATCCGTTATTTTTTATTTACACCAATTATAGTTGATGGTCAATCGATGATGCCAACTCTTGAAGACGGAGATCGTATGATTGTAAACAAAATTGGCTATCAAGTAGGAGAGCCAGACCGCTATGATATTGTAGTGTTTCATGCGCCTGAGAAAAAAGATTACATAAAACGTATTATTGGATTACCAGGTGATCATGTTGCATATAAAAATGATCAGTTATATATAAATGGGAAAGAACAACCTGAATACTATTTAGATGTGTATAAAGAAGGAATATCAGAGGGTACATTAACTGAAGATTTCACTCTTGAAGAAACACCTGCTCAGGTGTCAATTATTCCTGAAGGGTATGTATTTGTCATGGGAGATAATCGCAGGAACAGTAAAGACAGTCGTCATATTGGTGTGATTTCAACAGAAGAAATAATAGGGTACACAAGTGTTATCTTTTGGCCAATACAAGAAATAGGACTTGTCGAGTAACGTAGGAGGAGATTAATACATGACCATTCAATGGTTTCCAGGTCATATGGCCAAAGCACGTCGTGAAGTAACGGAAAAATTAAAATTAGTTGATATTATTTTTGAATTGATTGATGCAAGATTGCCTCTTTCTTCAAGAAATCCAATGATTGATGAAGTTATTGGTCAAAAGACAAGGTTATTGATATTAAATAAAGCTGATATGGCAGATGACTTCCAAACGAGGAAATGGATAAACTATTTTGAAGAGCGTGGTCATCGTGCTGTAGCTATTAACTCATTTGAAGGTAAAGGCCTTCAACAGGTAACCAATGCTGCGAAAGAATTGTTATTTGAAAAATGGGAACGCATGCGTCTTCGTGGGATTAAACCTCGTGCAATACGAGCTATGATTGTTGGAATTCCAAACGTTGGGAAATCAACATTAATCAATCGTTTAGCCAAGAAAAATCTTGCGAAAACAGGCAATACTCCCGGTATAACTAAAGCTCAACAATGGATTAAAGTAGAGAAGGAACTTGACCTATTAGATACACCAGGTATCTTATGGCCAAAGTTTGAAGATCCAGCAGTAGGCTACAAATTAGCTTTAACAGGTGCAATTAAGGATACGATTATTAATATGGAAGATTTGGCTGTATACGGCTTGCGATTTTTGGCGGAAAACTACCCAAAACGTATGGAGGAACGCTATAAATTGACTGGCATAGATGAAGAATTGGTCGATACCTTTGACCACATCGGAAAACTAAGACGTGTTTTTTCAGGCGGTGGCGAAGTTGATTATGATAAAGTAGCAGAACTTATTGTACGTGATATCCGCGGTCAACATCTTGGGAAATTGACTTTTGATATTGTAGAAGAAATGGTTGAGCCTTCTTAAAAAAACCTTTTTTGCCTGTTCAAGGGTAAAAAAGGTTTTTTTGTGGTAAATAAAAGTATAAACTGTGATAAGGGTTTGACTAGCTCTTATTTAGCTATAGGATAGTCTGTGAGCCGTGCTATGGGCTGAAAGATGGATTTATACGTCTTTCGTCCCTTTATGCGCAGGGGGATTGCTACAAGGGGCTCTTCACATGGGCGGGCTCGCAATAGAAGACGTGCGAGAATGAAAATTCGCTGTTCTTATAAATGTAATAGAGGTGAAATACATGGAAACAATAAAATCAATTGCTTTACAGCTTAAACAAGTCTCTCACCCGAATGAATGGACCAACAACCTTATACATGATAATCGGGAGGGTGTAAAAAAATTAATTGCTTCTTGGCAAAAACAACAGCAACAACAAAAAGATCTACAATCAGCTCATTTAGAGAAAATTAATTACGATATAAGTTTTAAGCAATATAAACTAGACTTAGTCGCAGGAATTGATGAGGCAGGGAGGGGGCCGCTTGCTGGTCCAGTCGTAACAGCAGCAGTCATATTTGGAGAGTATCCAATTGAACTCATGGGAATTAATGATTCCAAACAGTTATCGCGTTTAAAGAGAGATAATTACGCAGAGATAATAAAGAAACACGCACTCTCGTATTCAATACATATTCAACCAGTTGAACAGATTGATGAACATAATATATACCAAGCGACCAAAGCCTCAATGACGCTAGCTGTCAAAAGTCTATCAATAGAACCTGATGTGCTATTAGTGGATGCAATGACACTTCCACTCCCGATTACTCAACATTCTATTATAAAAGGAGATACACAAAGTTTAGCAATTGCTGCTGCGTCGATATTAGCAAAAACAACACGTGATAACATAATGATTGAATTCGACAAAATCTATCCGGAATATAATTTTGCGAAAAATGCTGGATACGGGACATCTGACCATTTAGATGCATTAAAACAATATGGAGCAACAAATATTCATAGAAAAACCTTTGAACCAATAAAAACGATGATTCGATAAGAATTTCGAATATTTGTTGTTTACTATAAACTGATAGTCTTATGTGGACAATGCGTGATAGGTTTAATACAATGGTTAAGGTAGTAAATTACTTGACAGAAGTTTGATTGGAGGACTTTAGATGAATATCCATGAATATCAAGGTAAACAACTCCTCAGACAATATGGTGTGTCCGTGTCAACTGGTACAGTTGCTTTTTCTCCGGAAGAAGCAGTAAAAGCTGCAAAAGAACTTGGCACAGAAATTGTCGTGGTGAAAGCTCAAATCCATGCGGGTGGTCGTGGTAAAGCTGGCGGTGTTAAAATCGCGAAGAACTTAGAAGAAGTACGTGCGTACTCGAAAGAGCTTTTAGGTAAAGTCCTAGTAACTCACCAGACTGGTCCTGAAGGCAAAGAAATTAAGCGTCTACTTATTGAAGAAGGATGCGACATTAAGAAAGAGTACTACTTAGGTTTAGTTCTTGACAGTTCAACTTCTCGTGTAACTCTAATGGGTTCTGAAGAAGGTGGAGTAGATATTGAAGAAGTTGCTGAGTCAACTCCTGAAAAAATCTTTAAAGAACTAATTGATCCAGTTGTTGGATTAACAGGATTCCAAGCACGTCGTATGGCTTTCAATATGAACATTCCAGCTAAATTAGTAAACAAAGCTGCTAAATTCATGCTTGGTTTATACCAAGTATTTATTGAAAAAGATGCAGCAATCGTTGAGATTAATCCACTAGTTGTTACTGGCGGCGGAGAAGTTATGGCACTTGATGCGAAGTTTAACTTCGATGCAAATGCTTTATACCGTCATAAGGACATCTTAGAATTACGTGACTACGATGAAGAAGATGCTAAAGAAATTGAAGCATCTAAATATGACCTAAGCTATATCTCTTTAGAAGGCAACATCGGATGTATGGTAAACGGAGCTGGACTAGCTATGGCTACAATGGACACGATTAGCTATTACGGCGGATCACCCGCTAACTTCCTTGACGTTGGGGGTGGTGCAACAGCTGAGAAAGTAACTGAGGCATTCAAAATTATCCTTTCAGATAAAAATGTTAAAGGTATTTTCGTTAACATCTTTGGTGGAATTATGAAATGTGACGTTATCGCTGAAGGCGTAATCACTGCTGCGAAAGAAGTTGGGTTACAAGTACCTCTAGTTGTTCGTTTAGAAGGAACAAACGTTGAACTTGGCAAGAAATTATTAAATGAATCTGGCTTAAACATTATTGCGGCTGGCTCTATGGCTGATGGCGCGCAACAAATTGTTGAACTTGTAGGCTAAGAAAGGCAGGGACAAAAGATGAGCGTGTATATTAATAAAGATACAAAAGTACTTGTACAAGGTATTACTGGATCAACTGCTCTTTTCCATACAAAGCAAATGCTTGAGTATGGTACGAAAATCGTTGCTGGTGTTACACCAGGTAAAGGCGGTACTGAAGTTGAAGGTGTACCCGTTTTCAATACAGTAGAACAAGCTGTTGCAGCAACTGGCGCTAACGTGTCAGTTATTTATGTACCAGCTCCATTCGCTGCAGATGCTATTCTTGAAGCAGTTGATGCTGATTTAGATATGGCGATTTGTATTACTGAACATATTCCTGTACTTGATATGGTAAAAGTAAAACGCTATATGGAAGGCAAGAAAACGCGTTTAGTCGGACCAAACTGCCCTGGTGTTATTACACCTGACGAATGTAAAATTGGTATTATGCCAGGATACATTCACAAAAAAGGTCATGTAGGCGTTGTTTCACGTTCTGGAACACTTACTTATGAAGCAGTACACCAACTTTCTGAAGAAGGTATTGGACAAAGTACAGCTGTAGGTATTGGTGGAGACCCAGTTAACGGAACGAATTTCATCGATGTATTAATGGCATTCAATGAAGATCCTGATACGTATGCAGTAGTTATGATTGGTGAAATCGGCGGAACAGCAGAAGAAGAAGCTGCTGAGTGGATTAAAGCTAACATGACAAAACCTGTTGTAGGATTTATTGGTGGTCAAACAGCTCCTGAAGGTAAACGTATGGGACATGCCGGTGCGATTATTTCTGGTGGTAAAGGTACAGCTGCTGACAAAATCAAAGCTATGAACGCTGCTGGAATGGAAGTTGCAGCTACTCCATCAGTTATTGGTGAAACTTTAATCAAAGTGATTAAAGAAAAAGGCCTGTACGATGCATGTAAAACACATTAATCAAAAATAAAAGCCAGAAACGTTGTTAACTCAACGTGTCTGGTTTTTTTATTTAAGGAAATACAAAAGTAGAGGATTTCAATATGCTTTCTTTTGTTGAAGCCACTGTAAACAAGATTGTTTAAATTGACACTTTTTCTTTTTACACAATTATATGGACTTACTCCAACTTTTCATGCGATTGAAGCAACTCTCTGTTCGAACGGGGAAACTCTTCGTATGAATGTGGCAATGAACCAATTTCCTCCTAATTTCTGTCTTCTTCACTTTTAAAAAAACCTGATTCGCTTACAGAGCGAATCAGGTCTTTTTAAAAACATACAAAAGTATATAAAATTGATGTGCCAAGAACTATGTACTCATGGTGTTTTTAGTATATAGAGACTAACATGCTAAAACGGTATTTCTTTGATGTGACTCTCGTAATTCGATTAATAAGAAGTCGTGATTTGCTTTTTTAGAAATGCAAGTTTCTACTAGTGGAAGAGAATTTTTTCCAGTGATATATTCTTGGTTAGTAATCTTTGGTTTGCATATAAAAAACGTCCTATATTTAAGGAGGCCACTGAAAAAGTCCTCAAAAGAAATTCAAAGCGAGTAAGTGAACGATATATTGTTCACTTACTCGCTTTTTATATGGAACCCGTTGACTTCCGTTCCAGGCGGACGCGTTCCGCCGGCATGGCTTCAGCCGCTTCCCTCGCTCCTGCGATTACTCGTCGCAAATACAAAGACATTCGCTACGCTCAGTCCAGGGTCTTCAGTTCAATGCTATTCCGGCTGGAGTCGCCGCCTTCCACTACAGTCAACTAGTGTATGTCTACATCAAAAAAATTCTTGTATCTAAAAAGTCGTATTGTTGAAGTATAATAAAATAATATAAATGCAGGTGGTGCTCCTTGTGATTTCAAACCAAGAAACCCTTCATTTTAGTCCGTATATGGCGATTTTCGCTATGGTTGTGCCAAAAGATAATATGCTTCGTCAAATCAATAAACTTGTCGACTTTTCTTTTGTTCTCGAAGAATTAAAACATAAATATTGTCTCGAAAACGGTTGCAATGCAGTGCCGCCGATTCGTATGTTCAAATATTATTACTCAAATCCATCTTTGATCATTCAGATATCGATGTCGTGGAACGCTCCAAAAAACGATATGTCGTTTAAATATTTCCTTGATATGGCACCTGAATATTCTATGATTGACCCAAGTTAATTAACGAAATTCCGTAAACTCCGTCTTCCAGATGAGGGTTTATTCGATATGCTTATTGGGAAATCAGTTGAGATTGCATTGGAAAAAGAAATTATTAAAAGTAAATCGATTATCGTGGATGCCACACATCCAAAAGCACGTTATAATCAAAAATCACCGAAAGAATTTTTACAAGAGAAATCCAAAATTGTTCGAAAAGCTGTCTATCAAATCGATGAGTCTATGAAAGAAAAATTTTCTTTAAAGCCTACTTCGGATGAAGTAGAAGTTGAATTGGACTATTGTCGACAAGTAATTTCAGTAGTAGAAAAAGAACCACAATTAGCGATGATTCCAGCTGTGAAAGAAAAATTAAATGTACTCAAAGAAGTTGTAGAAGATTTTACAGAACAACTTAGCTACTCCAATGATCCGGATGCACGTGTTGGATACAAAACAGTGGACTCTTCTTTCTTTGGTTACAAAATGCATATTGCGATAAGTGATGAACGAATTATTACAGCTGTGAAGGCTAAGAACGCCACGTCCTGAGGCAACGCCTTCGTGACCAACACACTGTTGGCCTGAGGAGACTCAC
>NZ_ALJG01000363.1 GCF_000286315.1 Paenisporosarcina sp. TG20
CATATACTTTCTTATCTTGTAACAAAAACCGGGCAAAGTTGGCCCGGTCCTTTATAAGATAGCCTTCTATTTAAGTCTAGTGGTTTCCGTTACAGGCGGACGCTTTCCGTGGGCGGCACCTTTTAAAAATCAAAAAATCAATGAAAATACATATAAAAAGTCATCATATTTTATAAAATGAGAGTACCCAAGCCTTTATTCTAATAGGACTTCGCCTTCAACCTTTCTCAACTTTGGTTTCCGAATCGTTTTGTACGGCAAACCCACTGCACTGTAATCACAAGAAAAAAAGAGATGGGCGAAGTTTCACTTCGCTCATCTCTTTTTTTCAGACACTCTTACGGAGGGTTTGCGGCCAACGCATCCCATCAGCCAATGGGCATATCGCATTTTAATTTAGGTTGACGAGAAATAGACACTGATCTTATGGAAAGTTGCGGCCGAAGATACTATTTCGGCCTTTTTCTTCATTTTTTAAGGTTGGGTAATTTCTTTAAGCAAACTGTGCTTTATACGGGACTATAGCGTGCACAATTGAGCCCCCCAGGAGGACGCACAATGGCACGAAGGTTAGAACGTCACTTTCGGCTAGGCAACACCTTCGTATTCACCATCCTGTTGCCCTGAGGAGGCTCACAGATCATCCGAGGAAAGCGTCCGCATGTTTCTGCATCGATACTAGCTTCGAAACATGAAAGTGCGTTATAACGGAAATCACTGGATTTAGAAAATCAATATAAGAAAAGTGCGAAGCGTCTTCTAGCGCGACGCCCTTACTGGAAGGATGAAAGGGCGTTTCGCCTGAGTTCAAAGGGTACGAAAGGAAAGATAACGCCCACCCAAGGGACCCGTGGCTAGGTTTTGGAGCTAGACATAGCAACTACAAATACAAATTCAAGGTACTAACTCGAAAAAACATATAGATCTTATATCGTTAAAAGAGGACTGCCCTAAAAGTTTTCACTTTTGGGACAGTCCTCTTTTATAGTATATACCAAGAAGAATTACTTTAAGAATCTCAACTTCTTATTTCGAAAAAGAGAGTTTAATTTAGGTCATAATCCTAAAATAGCTTTAAATACTGATGTAGTTTCTCCACCCTGGTAAATTACATAGAGAAGTGAGTACACAGCAACTCCTGTAATGGCTGTGCAGAACCAAATGATACTCGTGATTGGTCCGAGCTTACGATGTCTTTTTAGATTATTCTTATACCCAGCCCAAATTGTAACTAGACCAAAAACAGCACCCGTTGTAGCTAATATAATATGAAAAACTAAGAATACTGTGTAATATATTTTATATTCGTCAGGTCCACCAAAAGCAGTGTTTCCAATGAATATTGTTCTTGACGCGTATAAAATGAAGAATGTTAATGCTGCAATTGCAGCTGCAAACATCATTTTTTTATGAGCTTCTATTTTCCTTTGCTTTATCAATGTCCAACCAATAGCAACCAGAACAGCACTTAAGACAATGAAGAAGGTACTAATAGTTGGTAAGAATGGTAAATTCATTTAATTTTCTCCTAACACTCACAAGTATAAATTATGATTATTTATTTGCAATATAAGTTTGACGATCACTAAGTGCTTTATTGGTAATATCTTCTGCGTTGTCTTGTTCAGATTGATACCACTGAAAGAAAACCATCGCCAAGATTACTCCATAAATTACTTCTTGAATAATTTTCATAACAACTCCACCCAATTGCTGATCTTCTAGAACTGGCATGTTTGTAAATAATTCTGGACCTGATAGGGATAGATTTGCTAATGTCGATGCAGGAACACATAACTCCATTGCTTTTAACCATGCTTCCCCGCTAGTATATGTTGAGTACATTGGCTGATCAGCAAATATAATCAAAGCACATGCAGGGGTTATCAAAATCGCACTCCCAATGATATATCCAATTTTACTTAGACCATGAACTTGATGTTCGCCTTCTAATTTATTAATAATTGGCCACCATAAGAAAATAGAGGATATGAACAAAAGTAGTGTAAATAAAATATGATATAATTCGTTTTGCTTAACAACATCAAAAATAACAGGAATATGATAAAACGAAAACAAACCACTAAAAACAATCAATGATAATAATGGTTTTGTGAAAAAACGAAACAAGGGTTTAACAAATTTATTTTCAATCACTTTACGCCAAATCCAATTTGGAATTCCAGTAATTAATAACGGGGGTACTAACATTAACAATATTGCCATTTGAGTCATATGAACTGAAAACAGTATATGCCCTATTAAATCTATTGGCGATCCTTTTACAATATACAGCAATACAATCGCAATAACAAAAGCACTAATTTCTTTCTTACTTACTGGCTGACTTCCTTCAACTATATATTTACTTTGGGTTGTAATGTAAAGATATAAAGCGATGATCAAAATAGAAAAAAGAATGAATAACGGACTCCATAAGGCTTGAAATCCAAATATATTGAAAGGCATAGAATATCACTCCCTTTTTTGTATCAGTACCCCTATTATAAGGCTCAAAGACAGGAACATCAATGAACGAACTATGAACAAATAAAGGACAATATAAAAACAAGCAAGGAAAAGTAATTTCCTTGCTTGTTTAAATTTAATTTATTACCACCAAATAATAGTTAAAAATGTTAATACGGTAATAAACGCAATAAGCACGCCCGTATATAAAAACATAGATGCCGTCTCATGGCCTTTTTGGCTCATATGCATAAAATAATACAATTGTAAAACGACTTGTACAACTGCTAATAATAAAATTATTGGGGCAACATAATATGCAGAAAAACCAGCATAGACTGCTGAAAACGCAATTAATGTTAAGAAAATCATTATCGCAAACGTCGTAACTTGACCACGCATTTCATCTGCTGAGCGGCGTCGGCTATATTCATATTCAGTACGATTTTTAACATGAGTATCAGCATTATTTGCCATTATTCCAACGCTCCCATCAAGTAGACTACAGTAAAGATAAATACCCAAACTACATCGATAAAGTGCCAGTATAGTGATGCTACATAATACTTAGGAGCATTATAGAGATTCAATCCACGTTTAGCGTTTCTAATCATCAGAAGAATAATCCATCCTAAACCAATCAATACATGCAATCCATGTGTTCCTACTAAAGTAAAGAACGCCGTACTGAAAGCACTTTGATCATACGTAAATCCAAGATGTACGTAATGGTTAAATTCATAAATTTCAAATCCTAAGAATGCCGCACCAAGTAAAACTGTAATCATTAACCATGCTTGCATAGCTTTAAAATTATAGTTTCTCATATGATACATTGCATATACGCTAGTTAGAGAAGATGTTAATAGTAACATGGTCATGATAAATACTAATGGTAATTCAAACAAACCTTGAGTAGTGAACTCCATTCCACTAGGTCCTTTATTTTTCAGAGCCAAGTAAGTTGCAAATAGACTTGCGAACAACACTGTTTCTCCACCTAAGAAAAGCCAAAAGCCAACAAACTTATTCTTGCCTTCAAGTGTTGCTTGTTCTGGATGTTCCGGCCAAGACTGTGGGGTATACTTAGAATTTAAGTCCATTAGTGTTTTCCCCCTTTGTCATTCAATAAATCTTCTTTGTGAATATGGTAACCAAGATCATCTTTTAGAGAACGTGCGCCCATTGATATAAATGTTATGAGTAATCCTAGAATTAATACTGGAACTGCCCAAGCTTTCTCTCCGTTGAATAAAGCACCAAATGCACCTACGAATAAACCAAAAGCCATAATAAAAGGAATAATTGAATTATTTGGCATGTGGATATCCATTACTGGTTCTGCATAAGTCATTCCTTCTTTGTTACCTTCTTGTTTTTCAATCCAGTAAGTATCTAAACCGCGAACAAGTGGTGTTTGTTTAAAGTTATAAAATGGAACAGGTTGTGGGATTGCCCACTCAAGTGTACGACCATCTTCCCAAGGATCTCTTCCTACAGGTTGATTTTTTGCTATGGTCATAATAATATTTGCAACTAATACAACTACTGCAACCGCCATGAAAATAGCACCGTAAGAACTTATTAGATTAAACAAATCCCAACCTTGATCTGCACCGTAAGTGAACACACGACGTGGCATCCCAAGTAATCCAAGGAAATGTTGAATAAAGAATGTTGCATGGAATCCAATAAAGAATAGCCAGAAAGTTATCTTTCCAAGCGTTTCATTCAACATTGTGTTAAACATTAATGGCCAATAAAAATGCAAACCAGCTAATAACCCAAATACTACCCCACCAATGATAACGTAATGGAAATGAGCGACGATGAAATAAGTGTCATGTAATTGGTAATCAAGAGGTGCTGATGCTTGCATAACGCCTGTTACACCACCTGCTACGAAAGAAGGGATAAACCCTAACGCGTATAGCATTGGAGTTGTAAATTTAACATTACCGCCCCACATTGTAAGTAGCCAGTTAAAGATTTTAACACCAGTTGGAACAGCAATTGCCATTGTCGCTACGGCAAATATAGCATTAGCTGTAGCGCCCATTCCTGTTGTGAACATATGGTGAGCCCAAACCATGAAACCTAAGAAACCGATTAATACAGTTGCAAAGACCATGGCTGAGTATCCGAATAAACGTTTCCGAGCGAATGTTGGTATAATTTCAGAGAATATACCAAATGCCGGAAGAGCCAAAATATATACTTCAGGATGCCCGAAAATCCAGAATAAATGCTCCCAGATGATTGTATTACCACCCAACAGATGGTTAAAAAAGTTCCCAGAAAACATTCTATCAAAAATCATAAGGAACAAACCCACTGTAAGTGGAGGGAAAGCAAATAATACCAATGCAGATGCTACAAATGTAGACCAGGTAAATAACGGCATACGCATATAAGTCATTCCTGGAGCACGCATATTGATGATTGTTACTAGGAAGTTAATCCCGGCGATTAATGTACCACCACCTGAAATCTGTAAACCTAATGCATAAAAGTCAATCCCATGACCAGGAGATGCGATTGATAAAGACGCATAAGACGTCCAACCAGCATCTGGAGCTCCGCCCATAAACCATGACAAGTTCAAGAAGATTCCTCCAAAGAAGAACATCCAGAAACCTAAAGAGTTTAAGAATGGAAATGCTACGTCACGCGCACCAATTTGCAGTGGTACCACTGCATTCATGAACGCGAATAGTAATGGCATGGCTGCAAGGAATATCATGGTTGTACCATGCATTGTTAAGATTTGATTATATAAACCTGCAGCCACAAAGTCATTATCAGGCACTGCAAGTTGGATACGAATAAGCATCGCTTCAATACCACCGATGATGAAGAATATTCCACCGGCAATGAGGTAAAGGATTGCGATCTTCTTGTGATCCACGGTTGTTAAATAGTCCCAGAGGACTGCACCGAAGCTTTTTTTCTCTGCGATTAAACTCACAACTTTAACCTCCTTCTAGTAATTCTAATACAAATTATTTTTCTACTGATAGTCCCATTAAGTATTCTGCCAGAGCCGAAAGCTCTTGTTCTGTATACTTTTTGCCATCGTTAAGATCTTCAGGTTGTGGCATTAAATTACCTGGCTTGTATTCTTCAGGATCATTAATCCATTTTTTTATATTGTCTTCAGTGTAGTCCATGTATCCAGCTACACGGTTACGATCACCAAAGGTTGCAAGATTTGGACCAACCCCACCAGTAGAGCCTTCACCTGAAATAGCATGACATGCAATACAGCTTGTGGCAAAAATCTCTTGGCCTTGTAACGCTAGATCACCTTGTGGTGCTTGCGCTTCGGCAGAATCTTTCATATTTGTAACCCATTCATTAAATTCAGTGCGTTCTAGAGATTTAACTTTAAAGTCCATTAATGCATGTGAAGGACCACAAAGTTCAGCACATTTCCCATAAAACACACCAGTTTCAAGTTCATTTGAAGGTTTATCAAATTCTAAATAGAATGTATTAACGTTTTCAACGTTAGTATCTAATTTACCGCCAACAGCAGGAATCCAGAATGAGTGTTTTACATCTGCAGCTATGAGATTAAAGTAAACTTTCTCATCCGTAGGAACCACCAATTCTTGAGCAGTTACAATTCCTAAATCCGGATATTCAAATTCCCACCAGTACAGATTTGCTTTTACGTTAACCGTAACAGCTGTTGCATTTCCTTCTTCGTCTTTTTTGTCCATACCACTGACGTCAGCTAAGTTGTATGTAACCACCACAGTCGGAACAGTCAAAATTAAAAGTAAAACAATCGGAATAATTGTCCATATAAGTTCAAGTGTGTGGCTTCCTTCTACTTGCTTCGGCATCATATTTTCGCCAACTTTAGAACGACGGAACTTAACAATTGTGAGAATATAAACTATCATTACCACGATAATTACTAAAACCATGATTCCTGTTGAAAGATACATTAAATCCAATTGATCACTAGCGACTTGTCCTGCAGGAGTAAGTGTCGATATATATTCTTCACCACATCCAGATAAAAAGACTGTTAGAGCAGCCAGCAGCGAAAAGAGACGCCATTTTTTAATCCCTTTTATCATAGCTTAATCAACCCCTCTTTCGTAAATTAAATTCATGTGTAAATCGGTCTTTGGTTCTATTCTATATGAATTCTCCAATCAAAGAAAGAATTCATACGGTTTAGATGAAAATCGAGAAAATAATCATAGAAACGAACATAATAGTCATGTAATTTAGGGAATAAATAAACATGCCTTTTGCCCATTTCAAGTCATCTTTTGCACTAAAGCCCTTTAGAGCAATTCCTAGCCAACCAAGATTCAACACAGTGGCAAGGATGATAAACCCTGTGCCTAGTTGCATAAGCATGAATGGGAGAGGGAAAAGAACTAATATCCAAAGTAGCATTGAGCGCTTTGTATGTGCAAATCCTTTAATAACCGGCAACATTGGAATGCCTGCTGCTCGATATTCTTCCGTTCGCTTCATAGCAAGTGCATAAAAATGTGGTGGCTGCCATGCAAACATGATTAGAAAAAGTGACAGTGCACCCCATCCAAGTGTTGGTTCAACTGCTGCCCATCCAATAACTGGTGGGATAGCTCCTGAAATACTCCCGACGATTGTATTGCTAACATGCTTTCTCTTTGACCACATGGTGTATAAAACAACATAGCTTATAATACCAGCTAGTCCCCATACACCAGCTGAAACAGATGCTGAAAATAACAAAATTTCACCAACAACTATAAAAGTTAGGGCAAGTGCCAATACTGCCTTAGGTTTAAACCTGCCTGTAACAGTCGGTCTTGATTTTGTTCTAGTCATAAACGGATCAATATCACGGTCGATGTAGTTATTCATGGCAGCTGAACCAGCAATGATTAATGCAGCACCAAAAAGTGTATACATCATTAGGTCTAATTCATCTAGAAAATGACGATCTGTAAATTGAAATGCTAACCATAAACCTGTAAAAGCTGTCACTAGGTTTGAGTTTACTATTCCAATCTTAATTAATGCAAGAAAATCCTTAGAAAATGATACTTTTTCAGTAACACCATCATCATCGTCATTTGCAGTTATTACTCGACTGTTCGACATGAAAATCCCCCTTTCTTAGTTGTAAGCATATTCCGCTCCCTTTACTATATCGAAAAACTTATCTTTTTTCTATATCTAAGTGGGAATTCGATAAAATCAATAGCGGTCTTGAGTTAAACACTATCCTACATATCTATAATAAAGCATTTCTATTAAACGTTTGTGAATGGAATGGGGATATTTTATGAACAATTTGTGAAAATACGTTTAAGATTATGTACTATACATTGTATTTTCCTTATTTCTTAGCTATTATCAAACAAGCAGGATTGTTATTTTGCGTTCAGTATAAACAAAGTGGGTGTCATTAATGCAACAAAGTAAATACTTAAAGTGGTTTGCTGTTGCTGCAACAATCGGCATGTTGCTCATTCTTATTGGCGGAGCACTTGTAACAAAAACCGAAAGTGGCATGGGTTGTGGCAGAAGTTGGCCCGGTTGTAATGGGCAATTAATTCCAGATGAAATCACTAAAGAAGTGTTAATTGAATTTTCTCATAGACTCGTTACTGGTAGTGTAGGCTTTCTTATACTAATATTAACGATTTGGTCTTGGAAAACAATGGGACATATACGAGAAACAAAATTTTTAGCAATAATGGCAATGTTTTTCTTGATTTTACAAGCCCTCATTGGAGCAGCACAAGTTCTATGGGGACAAGGTGATTTTATATTAGCGCTTCATTTTGGAATTTCCTTACTTTCATTTGCATCCGTATTATTGTTAACGCTATTAATTTTTGAAGTAGACCGAAAATTTGACTCGGATAAATTACGCATTGGATCCAAGTTGAAGTGGCATACAGTTGGTGTAGCCATTTATTCCTATATAGTCGTTTATACAGGTGCTCTCGTCCGTCACACTGATTCAGGTTTAATATGTGCGGATTGGCCAATGTGTCGAAATGGTGCCTTCTCCTTACCATCAAATATATACGAGTGGATACAAATGGGACATCGAACTGCAGCAGCATTAATTTTTATCTGGATTGCATTTATAGCTTGGCATGCATTCAAGGAATATAAAGATCAACGGGTCTTGTACTATGGATGGATAACTGCATTTATTATTGTGACTCTACAAGTCATATCCGGAATGATAGTTGTCTTAACGCAACTTAATTTATACTTTGCTTTATTACACTCTCTATTGATAGCTTTACTCTTTGGCTTAATATGTTATATGGTATTACTTCTTTTCCGAAGTAAAAAGTAAAAAACAGTTCCCCTAGTCTGGGGAACTGTTTTTTTCTTGAGAACCGGGCGTTACTTTGCTCGGTTCTTTAACCAATATGTGAAGAAACTATTCCATCTCAATTAATAAATCTCCTGTTGCAATTGACGATCCGGCAACCACATGAATTTCTTTGACTATTCCATTATGCGGTGCTTGTACAGTTGTTTCCATTTTCATCGCTTCTGTTATTAGTAAATAATCGCCCCGTTTGACACGACTCCCACTTTCAATAACAACTTTTAAAACTGTCCCTGGCATAGTGGCACCAATATGATTTGAGTTAGAAACATCAGCTTTTGGTTTTTGAGTGACGTCAGCATCTACTGTCATGTCTTGAATGATAATTTCTCGAGGTTGTCCGTTTAATTCAAAATAGATCACCCGGTTACCATCTGATTGCGGTTGACTAATTGAAACCATTTTAACTAACAACGTCTTCCCTTTTTGAATCTCAACTTCGATTTCTTCACCTAGTCTCATACCATATAAGAATGTAGGCGTGTCAAGGACGGATACATCTCCAAACTTCTTCACCATCTCTGAATATTCATCAAATACTTTAGGATACAATGCATAAGCAAGTACTTCATGACTATTTACTGGACGACTTAACTTTTGGAAAAGCTCTTCTTTTAATTGATTAAAGTCAACTGGTTCTAACAGTTCACCTGGACGTACCGTGATAGCGATGCGATCTTTCAAGATAACTTTTTGCAAGTTCTTAGGAAACCCTCCGTAAGGTTGACCAATATATCCTTGGAAAAATTCGATTACTGAATCCGGAAAGTCAATTGTTTGTCCTCGTGATAGCACCGTTTCTTCAGTTAAATCATTTTGAACCATAAAGAGTGCCATGTCTCCTACAACTTTGGATGAAGGAGTAACTTTTACAACGTCACCAAACATTAAGTTTACAATCGAATACATAACTTTGACTTCTTCAAAACGTTCACCTAGTCCTACCGCTTTTGCTTGTTGTTGTAAATTAGAATATTGACCACCAGGCATTTCGTGAACATATATTTCTGAATGCGGACTCATCATACCAGACTCGAATTTTGTATAAAATTTACGCACGTCTTCCCAGTAATGTGACAACTGTTCAAGTTCTTTAATGTCTGTTCGAACCTCTCGTTTACTGCCTTTTAATGCGTAGGTTAAAGTATTTGCACTTGGTTGAGATGTTAAGCCAGCCATAGAACCTAGAGCTGTGTCCACAATGTCTACACCTGCATCAATTGCTCTTGCATATAAGAATATCCCATTACCACTCGTGTCATGCGTGTGTAAATGAATCGGCATTGAGACAGTTTCTTTTAATTCAGAAATTAAGCGGTACGCAGCTTCCGGTTTTAATAAACCCGCCATATCTTTTATCGCTAAAATATGAGCACCCGCTGATTCTAATTCTTTGGCCATTTGTTTGTAATAAGCGACAGTATACTTTGCACGATTATCATCTAAAATATCACCCGTATAACATATGGATGCTTCAGCTATTTTACCTGATTGACGGGTAGCATCAATTGCGACTTCCATCCCTTTAATCCAGTTTAAGCTATCAAATATACGGAATACATCTACACCCGCATCCGCTGATTTTTCTATAAATTCACGGATGACATTATCAGGATAGTTTTTGTATCCAACAGCATTCGCTCCACGGACTAGCATTTGTAAAAGTACATTTGGAATCATTTCGCGCATTTTTATTAAACGATCCCATGGATTTTCTTTTAAGAATCTATACGCAACGTCAAATGTTGCTCCGCCCCACATTTCAAATGAAAATGCATCATGCATACCTCTGGCTGACTGCTCAGCAATTTCATACATATCATTTGAACGAACGCGTGTTGCAAGTAAAGACTGATGTGCATCTCGGAAAGTTGTGTCAGTTATCAATACATCTTTCTGTTCATGAATCCACTGAACAAGTCCATCTACTCCCCGTTCCTCAAGAATTTGTTTTGTACCAGGTGTAGGAGGAATTAATAAATCAATTTGTGGTTTTCTTGGTACCGCAAATAATGGCTTTGTTTCTTTTTCTATACCAGGGAAACCGTTCACTGTTACGTTCCCAATATAGTTTAATAGTTTTGTTCCCCGGTCTTTTCGTGTTGGAAATAAGAATAATTCTGGTGTTGAATCAATAAAGCTAGTATTAAAGTTACCTGTAATAAAATTTTGGTGTTTGACAACGTTTTCCAGGAAAGGAATGTTCGTTTTAATACCACGTATCCGAAATTCTTGTAAGTTTCGATCCATTTTTGCTGCGGCTTCTTTAAATGTTTTACCCCATGTCGATACTTTAACCAGCAAAGAATCGTAATAAGGTGTTATAACAGCACCTTGATAGCCATTACCTGCATCTAAACGAACACCAAACCCACCACCAGAGCGGTAAACCATTAATTTTCCTGTATCCGGCATAAACTGATTCAAAGGGTCTTCTGTGGTTACACGAGCTTGAATGGCGTAGCCAAACAATGGAATATCTTCTTGAGCTGGCATTCCAATTTCCTCTTCATAAAGAGATGATCCATCTGCAATATGAATTTGAGAATGAACAATATCAATTCCTGTAATCATTTCTGTAATAGTATGTTCGACTTGGATTCGCGGATTTACTTCAATAAAGTAAAAGGAATCATCTGATACTAAAAATTCTACTGTTCCAGCATTTATATATTTGACATTGTTCATTAATTGAATTGCGGCCTCGCAAATACGATCTCTTAAGTCTTGTGATAAGGAGTTAGAAGGAGCAATTTCTACGACTTTTTGATGTCTTCGTTGAATCGAACAATCACGTTCATATAAATGTACTAAATTGCCATGCTTGTCTCCTAATATTTGAACTTCAATATGCTTAGGCTTAGCCACAAGTTTTTCAACATAAACTTCATCAGATCCAAAAGCGGCTTTAGCTTCTGATTTTGCACGTTCGTAGGCTGATTCCAAGTCATCCGGTGTAAGAACAACTCGCATACCGCGACCACCACCACCTAAAGAGGCTTTAATCATTAACGGATAGCCGTTTTTATCTCCAAATTCCTTTACTTCTTGAACAGTATTAACTGGCCCATCGCTTCCTGGAATTACAGGAATTCCTGCTAATATTGCCTGCTTTCGGGCTTTAACTTTATCTCCAAACATATTTAGATGTTCAGAAGTTGGTCCAATAAATATTATTCCTTCTTCTTCACAACGTCTAGCGAACTCTGAATTTTCAGACAAAAAACCGTAACCCGGGTGAATTGCGTCTGCTTTACTATCTTTTGCGATTCTTAAAATGCCCTCAATGTCTAAATAGGCATCAATGGGCTTCAGTCCGTCACCTACTAAATACGATTCATCTGCTTTGTATCTATGAAACGAACCACTGTCTTCCCTTGAATAAATTGACACCGTACGCAATTGCAATTCAGTACAAGCCCGGAAAATACGTATAGCAATTTCTCCACGGTTAGCTACTAATATCTTTTCAATTGTTTTCATAATTAAAATTCCCCCTTAGCTTCGTGTTTTTTCATATTTGACAAACATGGACACATTCAACAAAATCCCCATAGCTAAAGATAACAAAACGATGGATGTTCCGCCATAACTAATAAAAGGGAGTGTGACACCTGTTAAGGGTATTATACCCAAAAGTCCACCTAAGTTTATAAATGTTTGAAATCCAATAAGACTTCCAACACCAGTGGCAATCATACGGGCTTGGGTGTCATCAGTGTTCAGAGCAATTGTAAAAGCTCGTAAAACGATGAATCCAAGTCCACCAATAACCACTAATGTGCCGAATACCCCTAACTCTTCAGCTATAATTGCCATTATGAAGTCGGTTTGAGGTTCAGGTAAATACCCTTGTTTTTGAATTGATTGACCCAACCCAAGTCCTTTTAACCCCCCTGCCCCAATTGCCAAGTATCCGTTTACAACTTGATATCCAGCTTCTTGTGCATACTGAAATGGATTTAAGTACGCCTCTAAACGTTCTACCCGTTTTGGTGTTATTAATTTATCTCTAACTAGATATAGAATCGGTGAACATAGAACAATTAATCCGAAAATGATGCTAAATAACTTTGCAAATGTTTTAAAGTATATGCCGCTAGCTGCTAAAACTGCAACAGATACGAATAGAATAATAGAAGCATTACCCATATCTACTTCGAATAAGACCGAGAAAAATACAATGACTATAATTGTTATAGGTGGCGCAATTGATTCATTAAGAGAATTTAGATTGCCTTTTAATTTTTTGTTTGTAAAAACACTGGCTAAATACAAAATTAATATTACTTTTGCTATCTCTGAGGGTTGCAAACGTAAAGAACTAAAAGAAAGCCAACTTCTAGCTCCATTTACCCCATCTCCTTTAAAATGAACAAGAAACAGGAGAATAAACATCATCAAAAGCATAGTTGCCATAATTGATTTCCGTCGATAATGTTTGTAAGGTATAAAGGCTGCTATTAAAAATACTGGTATAGCAACTAATAAATTAATTACCTGTCTCTTATAAAAATGATTTGGCTCGTAGCCATAAACTTGGACAGCCCAAACCATGCTAGCGCTGTAAATCATCACTAATCCAAATAGACATAAAAAAATATATGTAAATAGAAGTGGGTAATCAAAATTTTGTTTATACCGTTTTAAGTAAGAAATCATTCGGTAACCCTCTTTTTCTTTTTCTAGCAAAAGAACCCAAACTCATATTGAGTTTGAGTTCTTTACTTATTTCTCTGTATAAGCATCGTGCATCAAAGATAATTCTTTTTCAAGTGTAGAAAGAAGTAACTTTCCTTCTTGACGTTCCATAAGCCCTAATTTTACGGCAAAATCGATTTCTTTAGATAGACCAAACATTTGGGTATCCAAGACCTCTTCGTAGAGTGGACATTGTGGCATTGTTAAGTTGTCCATTTGGACCTTAATTAATTTTGCTATCTTCTCTCCATCTGCTTTTAATAGTTCAACAGCTTTTTGCTGGTACGATTGTTGTGATTTAGTATCCATGAGGACGCCCCCATTACCTTGTATAGTATTAATAAATTGTATCTTTCTAGTGACAAAATTGCAAGTTTATCATAACAATCAATGTTTAAAATCTTAATTCTTTTTAACCTATTGCCAAAGAGTTATAATGGTAGATGATACGTATACGTAACTTGTTAGGAGGCATAATTCAAATGGAAATAATTATTCCAATCAAAGGCCAAGTTAAATTTAACATAACACTGGATCCTGCTGTGTGGATATTTGACGATCGACGCATTGATTTAAAAACCTTTTTTACTGAACAACAAATCGAAATAAATGAGTTAGAAGATTATACAAAAAAAATCTCAGCTCATTGGTCTCGTGAAATTATGGAGGGAGCGACATTCCCACCTACATTAAAAAGCGAAAAGAAATATGAGAAAACCAAAATGATGACTGGTACATTTGGCATTTATTTAAAACATTTTTTAAAAAATGCCGAGGTTAAAGATAATGCAACATCCGTAGTCATTGAAACATCAACCGGTGAAGAGTATTCTTTTCCTTTAGAACAAGCAGACTCTCTCATATTCAAGTATAGTCAGGATGGTAAACCATTACGAGAGGATGGTCCTGTTTATGTCCTTCTCTCAGACGGATCTAATTTGCACAATCCCATAAAACATGTAACAGCAGTTAGAGTAGACTAGGAGGGGTATTTTAATGCGTGTAAAATGTGTTATTTGTGAAGCAATCAATGAGTTACCTGATGATTCACCTCAATCAAAAAAACTCCGTAACCGGCCAATTCATACATATATGTGTGATCCATGTCATGAGCGGATTGAAAAAAAGACACTTGCACGATTAGCAACGGGACAATTTGTATTTTACAAAAGTTCCAGAAGAATCGAAGATGAATTCTAATTGAACATTCCTAACATATTTAAGGTTTTGTACATTGGTGTCTTTAGCGGTATTCTATTAGGTTTAGTATTGAAATTAATTGAATCACTAACTCATGTTCGAGTTTATACACTATTACTAAATGTCGACTTTATTCCTTTTATAGGTAGTATCATGTGGGGAGAAACACTCGAATTTATTTTTCACGTGCTGATTTCGATTTGTACTGCCTTTATTTTTGTATACCTTGCACATCAATTCCATATAGGTGATTCTAATCCAAAGTTATTTCTTTTAAGCTTTATCATATGTTTACCAACATTCCCCTTGTACTTTCTATTAAGCTCACTAGCAATAAAAGAAGTGCCTGTATGGAATGATTGGTCGGCATTAAGTTACTGGGTATTAGCTCATTTAATTTACGTGTGTATATTACCAATACTTTATAAAAAAGTATACTAGAAAAACACAGCTTGCACCAAAATGGTGTAAGCTGTGTTTTTTGGTTCTGATTTTTGAAAATTATTAGTATCAGAAAAACCGGGCAAGGTAAATCCGGCCTTTAAGAAAGGACAAATGATTTAATCATCCGTTGAAAAAAAAGGATATATCAAACTGTATCGACTTCGGTTTCCGGGGCCGGTTCAACAGCAGTCCTACTGCACCATAACCTCAAGAGAGGAGTGAAGTGACACTTCGCTCCTCCCTTTCTTACAGGCAATCATGCGGCAGGTTTGCGTTCGACACGTCCCTTCAACAAATGGGAATATCGTATTTTTGCTTAGGGTTGATGTGAGAATAGACACTGATTTCATATAGAGGGGCGGCCGAAGATACTATTTCGGCCTTTTCTTCATTTTTTAAAGTTGAGTAGTTCTTTCAACTACCTGGCCTAAGAATGGGTTATAGCCATACTGTCAAACGCCTATATAATATTGTTCTTTAGTTTCAATTTACAGTATGGAAACTCGTCATTAATCGGATTAGTCAGAGTTATCACTGAAAGATAATCCGTTTAAGAATATTATTCTTCGCATTCATGAAAACTATGTTCATGGCACATCAATTTTATATACATTCTAATATTTTTTAAAATAGTTACTCAGTACGAGCAGCTCCTTTTTAAGAGACGAATTGTAATATTAAGTGCAACACCTAAGTCAAAATAAAAGAAGCCCATAACGACCTCGTGTAAAATGTAGTTACCACACAACATTGAAACGGAGGATATCATTATGAGCTACTCACATATTACCATATCTGAACGCGCAAAAATAGAAACGTACATTGAACTAGGTTACACTATTCGTCAAGTGGCTGAACGCTTGAATCGTCATCCGTCTACGATTTCAAGAGAGCTGAAGAGATATCCTGATTGTACGGCTGAAGTAGCACAACAACGTTATCAAGCCAGGAAATCGAACTGTGGAGCGAAGTCAAAATTTACCCCTGAGTTAAAAGAGGCTGTTCAAGAAAAGCTGCAGGATACCTGGTCGCCTGAACAGATTGTCGGACGCTTGTATCAAGGACAGCTCAGTTTTAAAACCATCTATCGTTGGATTGATGAAGGTCTCTTAGAAGTGCCAATCTCGGTTCTTCGCCAAAAAGGGAAACGTCAAAAGCCACGCGAAACAAGAGGTCGTTTTAATATTGGTACCCCGATTTCAAAACGTCCAAAAGATGTACGTAAACGCGAGACATTTGGCCATTGGGAACTGGATACTGTAGTCTCTGGACGTGGACAAGCAAAAGGCTGTGTTGCAACCTTTATTGAACGTAAGACTCGTTGGTATGTAGGTATTTTAATCCTAGATCGCTCTGCGCAGTCAATGGAAAAGGCGGTACGAATTTTAAATGCAAAACTACCAGAAGGTGCGATTCAAACTGCAACGACCGACCGTGGGAAAGAGTTCAGTTGTTACGCTACATTAGAAGCTGATTTAAAAATGAACGTCTATCTTGCGGATCCGTATTCTTCTTGGCAACGTGGCAGTAACGAAAATGGGAATGGATTACTACGTGAGTTCTTCCCTAAGAAAACAAATTTTGACTATGTCTCATCAGAAGATCTCACAAAAGCACTGGGATTAATCAATAATCGACCAAGAAAATGCCTTGGTTGGAAAACAGCACACGAGGCTTTTATGGAGCAAGTGTTGCACTTAATTTGACAAACTGTCAAGATGAAAAAATGTACAACAAGTTTATACTTTTCATCCACTTAGAACTTTTCGCTTACTCAGATCAGCTTTCCGCTCACTCAGTAAATAATAACCATTATATTCCAACTAAAATGCATATACTTGCTGAAACAGACGTCCCTATTATAGTTGTCAGCTTGGAAAATCTTCTTTTTTAATTAAATAAGTTAGAAACCCCACGAGAGTTGCATTGAAGAAATTCCGTTTTAGCATGTTAGTCTCCATATATAAGAAAAACCAAGAACACTGTGTTCTTGGCACATTAATTTTATGTAGTTTCTTATCAGTATAAAAAAGAGAAGCACTAGCTTACGCTAGCGCTTCTCTTTTTTTCAATATATAAGCGAATTTTATATAGAATCAAAATCATCGCTGCAATAATTAAACCTTCCACTATAGGTAAAAAGATGGCCAAGAATGTAAGAACTATACATCCTAAAATCAAAAATATAAAAATGACCATATTTTGAGACATCTTCAACTTTTTTGCGAAACCGAGTTTATAAACAAACACAGAGAGTAACAAGATGACAAGATACAACGCATATCCTGCCAAATCGTAGTTCGGAAGGAATTCATAAAGAAAACGCGCAGTGGGGTACATATTGTCATAGACAAATTGCTGTTCTTTCAAGATTTCTCAACCTTTCTAACACACTTAGCTATTTTCAGCTGTTTTAGATTTTTTCGTTACACGCTCACGTTCAGCTTTATCAAGTACTTTTTTACGTAAACGAATAGATTTAGGTGTGATTTCACAGTACTCATCGTCATTTAAGTATTCAAGTGACTCTTCTAAAGTCATGATACGTGGTTTTTTTCTAGTTGTTGTTGCTTCTTTATTTGCTGAACGGATATTGTTGGCTGCCTTCATTTTCGTAATATTAACTGTTAAGTCATTATCACGTGTGTGTTCTCCAACTATCATACCTTCATAAATTTCAGAACCTGGTTCAGCGAAAATCGTACCACGATCTTCAATTCCTAAGATTCCGTATTCAGATGCTGTACCTGTTGACATAGCAACAAGAACACCCTTACTACGTCCTCCTACACGACCTTTTTGCATAGGTTGGTAGCTATCGAATGTGTGGTTTATGATACCGTATCCACGTGTTAATGTCATAAAGTCAGTTGAATATCCGATTAAGCCACGAGCAGGCACCATAAATACTAAACGGACTTGCCCCGAACCATTATTAACCATATCCAACATTTCACCTTTACGATCACCCATTGATTCAATTATTGAACCAACATGTTCTTCAGGTACATCCACTTGAACACGTTCAACAGGCTCACAACGAACACCATCGATTGTGCGAACAATAACTTCTGGTTTAGATACTTGTATTTCAAAACCTTCACGACGCATGTTTTCAATCAAAATAGACAAATGTAGTTCTCCACGACCGGATACAACCCAAGCGTCAGGAGAATCTGTAGGATCTACACGTAGTGACACATCTGTTTCAAGTTGAGCTTGTAGACGCTCATCAATTTTACGAGATGTTACAAATTTCCCTTCTCGTCCAGCGAATGGACTGTTGTTAACAAGGAAAGTCATTTGGAGTGTAGGCTCATCAATACGTAAGATTGGCAATGCATCAGGATGTTCAATTGGACAAACTGTCTCACCAACGTTGATGTCTTCCATCCCAGAAACCGCAATTAAATCACCAGCATGCGCTGTTTGAATTTCTATACGTTTTAGACCCATAAATCCAAACATTTTAGTAACACGGAAGTTTTTCACTTTACCGTCTAATTTCATTAATGAAACTTGTTGTCCTAATTCCATTGTTCCACGGAAAACGCGGCCAATTCCGATACGTCCAACGTAATCGTTATAATCTAAAAGAGCTACTTGGAACTGCAATGGCTCTTCTTTATTATCTACAGGAGCCGGGATTTTTTCGATAATTGCATCATAAATTACTTTCATGTTTTCTTCCTGATCTTCAACGTCAGAAGAAAGACTTGCTGTACCGTTTATTCCTGATGCAAAAATAACTGGAAATTCTAATTGATCATCATTTGCTTCAAGTTCAATGAAAAGTTCAAGAACTTCGTCCACTACTTCTTCTGGACGAGCAAAATCTCTGTCAATCTTATTAACAACTACAATTGGTTGTAAATTTTGCTCAAGGGCTTTTTTCAAAACAAAACGTGTTTGTGGCATACAGCCTTCGTATGCATCAACGATAAGTAGAACACCGTCTACCATTTTCATTATTCGCTCTACTTCTCCACCAAAATCAGCATGGCCAGGAGTGTCAAGAATGTTGATCTTCACATCTTTATATTGGATCGCTGTATTTTTAGCTAGTATTGTGATACCGCGCTCGCGCTCAATATCATTTGAATCCATAGCACGCTCGTCCACATGTTCATTTGAACGGAAAGTACCAGATTGTTTTAACATTTGGTCAACTAAAGTAGTTTTACCATGGTCAACGTGGGCAATAATTGCAATATTTCTAAGGTCTTGGCGTAAATTAGTCATTGTTTCACTCCATATTCTTTTTTCGAGTTTCTTTTTTCAAGTCCATAACTGTGTTATTATAGCACATGTTATAACTTTTGTCTGATTTCAATTAATATTTAGGAGGACATTCCATGAAAAATTTTAAATGGATATTTGCACTATACTCCATACTAGCTTTATTATCAATGTTCGCAATAGGAATTTCCGTTGGATTTCGTAGTGTTCCAGGCATCTTTGCAAGCATTTTATTACTTTTCATTGTAATGGGATTTGGTTTTAAAACCAAAAAGAAAATGCGCGACCAAGGATTATTATAAAACAACGTAAGGACCACTCTTGAGTCGAACGAAAAGCTAAAAACAAAACAAATTAGACATCAAACCAGGCAGTCTTGGTTACAAGTCGAATACATGGCTTCATTGACCTCTAGGAGGATATATGACGAGTACACCATGAAAATAATTTTCCACATTCGAATAAATTTAAAGGTCGGCTCTATTGTAATAACAATAAGAGAAAAGCAAGAAATGGAATTATTATTCCACTTCTTGCTTTTTTTATGTAGAGCTCTTTCTAGTATGCACTATTTTAAAGAAATATAATTACTTAATAACGAATCATGTAAACTTTTTCGTGCAACAAGGAACGTATCTTGTCCCAAAAACTGTAGCTTTTGTCCTTTTAAGTTAGTCGCAACTGCTCCCACTTCTTCAGCAATTACTGCACCTCCAGCAATGTCCCACGGGGATAATCGCATAGACATATAGGCATCAATTCGTCCTGTAGCTACATAGGCAAGTTCAAGTGCTGCGGACCCGTAAGAGCGTATTCCTCGAGCATCTTTTACAAGTCTTATTAGACCTTCATTTTCGATATATGGATTTGGTATAACCCAACTTGCATTCAATCCAATAATGGCTTCAGAAATTGTTGTAGGTTCTAGAACTGGAATTGGTTCATCGTTTAAATATGCTCCACTTCCTTTTTGTGAACTATACAATTCATCGTGCATAACATCATATATGTAACCTAAGACCCCTACACCATCTTTGTAAATGCCTAATGATATAGCAAAGTTTCTTTGTTGATGTATAAAATTCATTGTACCGTCAATTGGATCTAACAACCATACATATCCATCTAAAGTACTTAGATTATCCCCAAACCCTTCTTCTCCTAAAATCAAGTGTTCTGGATAATCAGTTCGAATATGTTTAATAAAAAATTGTTCAATTTCTTTATCTATATTGGTCACCAAGTCATTTGCATCAGCTTTTGATTCAATTGCAAGTTCAGATGCAAATGAATGACGAATTTTTGTGCCGGCTTCCTTTATTAACGCTTTGGCATATCTATCAAGTTTTTGAAGTACCAATGGATCAAACACCCCTTCTACATCATTTACCTTATTATAAACAAAAAAGCACCTGATTGTCCTTATTAGACGATCAGGTGTACTTAACTATGATTACTACTTTCCCATTTAATATAGTGCATGTAAACCCTCTAACTCTGAATGGATTTCACTAAGTCTTCCCTTACTCTTATCGATTTCTGTTTGATTTTTCTTATGCATTGCATCAAACAAAGAGGCTAGTTCATAGTCAAGCTCTAATTTCAAACCAAGAATTAACTTTTTTTCCAGGTCTTCTTTACGAATGATATGGACAATTTGTTTCATAGCTTTACACCCCTTTTCTTTTTAGTTTAACTATTCTGAATGTTTTATATACAATATGTTAAGAAATTGAATTTGTCAATAACATAAAGTATCTTTACAAGATTTTTCCCCATAATTCGATTAAACTAAACATATGAAATGTGAAAGGTGGATATAAAATGCAAAATGGTTGGGAACGAACAGATTTCGAGGTTTTTGAAATAGAAGGTTTAGAACATCGTATGCAAGCATTAATTGAAAAAGTCCGACCAAAATTTGAGTCATTAGGTCATACATATGCAACTTACTTTTCGGGTAAAACCGGAGATGAATTCTTTCCTCATGTTGCTAAGCACGCAAGACGATCGGTAAATCCGCCAAAAGACTCATGGGTCGCTTTTGCACCTTATAAGCGTGGTTATAAAGCAATGCCTCATTTTCAAATTGGCTTATGGGGTACACATGTATTTATAATTTTAGCGATTATTTACGAAGTGCCAGATAAAGTACAAATAGCTGACAGATTATTAAAAAATAAGAACCTTTTTAAAAAGTTGCCACAAGACTTTATTATTTCAGGCGACCATATGTCTCCCGAATCAACTCCTTTAAAAACAGCTCATAAAGAACAATTAGAATATCTTCTAAACCGATTACGTGATGTAAAAAAAGCAGAGTTTTTAGTTGGAAGACACCTTACAAGTGAAGAGGCTATTAAGATGTCCGGGAAAGATTTTGAAGCTTTTGCTGAAGAAACTTTCGATTCACTATTACCTGTTTACAATATTGTGGTTAATAAAAACTAAACTTAAAGGAGCAAGGATTAATTCCTTGCTCCTTTAATAATAGCACCGGCTGTTGTCTCTTTCATTTTCTTAATGATTGGATAACATATATATCCACTTTCTTTTTCGAAATCTCTAAAGTATGATTTTTCTTCTGCCATTGAAGGTACAATCTCTTTAAAACGTCGATATTTTACCATTAACTCTTCACGTTTTACACCTTTTTCATAAGCGTTTTCAATTACTTCGAAAAATTGGACAACATCAACTATTTCAGCCGTGGACCAATCTTTTGAAAATGGATAAGAAAAACTCATTTTTGAATCACCCTTTCTTTAGTTCCATCTTACGCTGATTGTTTGAGCTTGTGATATCATTCTAGAAAATAATTCTTCTACTGATGGCACATCTTCAATTAATCCTGTCACTTGTCCTGCCCAGCCAAAACCAAGTTCATTTTGTCCTTCGTATATATATTGCTTATTAGCTTCTCCACTTATGTACGATTTTAACGCTTCATATGTAGGAGTTTCTTTCTCAATTGCAAGAATTTTTTCTGTCCACGGGTTAATAAGTACACGTGCTGGAGATCCAATTGAACGCTTTATCACAGTTGTACCAGTTTCAGAACTTTTGATTAGCGTTTGCTTATATAATTCAGAAGCATGTACACACTCTTTTGTAGCAATAAATCTGGTACCCATCTCCACACCTTCTGCCCCTAATGCAAGTGCAGCCATTAACCCCCTACCATCACCAATACCTCCTGAAGCGATAACTGGAATTGACACTGCATCGACCACTCTCGGTACAAGGACCATCGTGCCAACATCATCACGTCCTAGGTGTCCTCCTCCTTCTTGCCCTACAACCATTACTGCATCAGCACCAAGTTCTTCCGCCTTTTGTGCTTGTCGGGTAGCAGCAACTAAAACCAGTTTCTTTATATTCGTTCCTTTAAGTTGGTCAAATATCGGCGTTGGATTTCCGCCAGTCATGGATACAACATCTACTTTCTCATCAATTGCTACTTGGAGCATATGAGAAAATGCTCTTCCTTGCTCACCGATTGCAAAGTTCACCCCGAATGGTTTATCAGTTAAAGAACGTACTCTTATTATTTCGTTTCTCAACTCATCCGGTGATGCCAAACTCATAGCAGTAATTTGTCCCAGTCCTCCAGCATTCGAGACTGCTGCTGCTAAATCAGCATACGCTAGATATGCAAGTCCCCCTTGGATAATAGGATATTTAATATCTAATAATTCCGTTATGCGTGTTTTCCAGTTCATCATAAATTCCCCCTATCTTCTATACGACTATATTCGACTCAATTGTAGAAAATCCTTTTATATTAATGGTATTTTATTATTCAAAATGCTATAATTCACTTGTTTTTCATTTTATTTATATGTTCAAAGTTTGTACGTTAAACTAAATGCATAATTTTTTTCTAAATGTTTGAAAGGAAAAAAATCAACGATTAATGGGATACAATAACTAGATTAAGTTAATCACTTATATAAATAGAAAGTTGAGGCGGTATAATCTTTGTCACAATTAGAAACCCCTTTATTTGATGTCTTGCTAAAACATAGCAATCGAAATCCTATTCAATTTCATATTCCAGGTCATAAGAAAGGTAGTGGGATGGATCCTGAGTTTCGGAAATTCGTGGGCGATAACATTCTCTCCATTGACTTAATAAATATTTCTCCACTAGATGATTTACATTCGCCAAAAGGAGCTATTAAAAAAGCTCAAGAACTAGCTGCGGAAGCTTTTGGAGCTGATTTTACTTTTTTCTCAGTCCAAGGGACAAGCGGTGCTATTATGACAATGATTTTAAGTGTATGTGGACCTAATGATAAAATTTTAGTTCCACGTAATGTTCATAAATCTATTATGTCAGCGATTGTATTTGCTGGCGCAATCCCAGTCTTTATTCACCCAGAAGTTGATCCGGAATTAGGTATTTCACACGGAATATCCGCAGAATCTGTTGAAAAGGCGCTTGAAGCCCATCCTGATGCTAAAGCTGTTCTGGTTATTAACCCAACCTATTTTGGCATTGCTGCAGATTTAAAACGTATTGTTGATATTTCACATAGTCGTAATATCCCAGTATTAGTAGATGAAGCACACGGGGTTCACATTCATTTCCACGAGTCATTACCGGTTTCTGCTATGTCTGCTGGAGCTGATATGGCCGCAACCTCTGTTCATAAACTTGGTGGTTCTATGACTCAGAGTTCCGTTTTAAATGTACGGGAAGGCTTAGTTTCATCTAAGCGCGTTCAATCGATATTATCTATGTTAACGACTACTTCCACATCGTATCCAATTTTAGCCTCTTTGGATACTGCAAGACGCCAATTAGCTATTAACGGACATGAATTGTTGACAACTACGATTCATTTAGCAAATAGTTCACGTAAACGGATTAATCAAATACCTCATTTGCGTTGTGTTGGGAACGAAATTTTACGCACGTCTGCAACGTTTGATATCGATCCAACTAAGTTACTAATTAGCGTAAAAGATTTAGGCATCACAGGTCATCAAGCAGAAGAATGGTTGCGTGAAAAAGCCAATATAGAAGTGGAATTGTCTGATTTATATAATATTTTATGTATCGTAACAATTGCAGACTCGAAAAAAGAATTAAACTTACTAGTAAACGCACTTACCCGTATGGCACTAGCATTCGATTCAGATGCTGCGATTGTTGAACCTTTTGTAACGATGCCGGATATTCCACTATTAGCCATGACACCACGCGATGCGTTTTATGCGACGACAGAAGTTGTTCCTTTTGTTGATTCCGTTGGACGTATTTCAGCTGAATTTATCATGGTATATCCACCAGGAATTCCAATTTTCATTCCCGGTGAAATCATTACTGCAGATAATATCGCGTATATCCACATGAACATCGAAGCGGGATTACCGGTTCAAGGACCTGAAGACGATGAATTAAAGTTAATCCGAGTTATCAAAGAACATAAAGCATTTTATTAATTAATTAAAAAGCTGAGCATCCCTTTCGCGGGACATGCTCAGCCTTTTTTATTGCCGATGTTGTGATTCGGAATTATATTTGCGATTTTTGAATTATATTTGCAATTTCCCTGGAATTCCGCTATTTTTTCTTTTATTCCCGCAATCTTTCAATTAATTCCGCGATTACTCTGTTACGCCTTGAATTGTAGCTGGATCAATCATTTCATATCCCTTTTTTCGAAGACCCTCTACAATTCCTTTTAATGCGGCAGCAGTCCAGACACGATCATGCATTAATAAGTTTGCACCAGGTGTTAAGTAAATACTATTTACCATAATATCCGTCAATGCTACAGCATCTTGGTATTCGGCTTCCCAGTCATAGCCATAAGTCCAATTCATTAACAACATCCCTTGTTCTTGCACTAGTGCTTTACTGAAATCTGTATTCACTCCAAATGGTGCACGGTAGAATTTAGGTTTTTCACCAATTATCTCTACGATTGTCTCATTTAAATTCATGATTTCTGCCCGTTGCTCTTCTTCAGTCAGTTGCTTTAGATTGGCATGCGTTTGTGTATGATTACCAATTGCAAAGCCCATATCATGAATCTCTTTTAAAACAGCTTTTTCTTCATCCGTGTCTAAAAAGTGACCATTTACGAAAAAGATTGCTGGTGCATTTAATGCTTTTAATGTTTTCGCCATTTCTAACGAGCGTTTGTCTGGGGCATCATCGATTGTTAAAAGTACAACTTCTGATGGTGCGTCTGAAATTGGCTTGAATGACCAATTTGCTTGATTTAACTCATATAATGTTTCAATCGTTTCTAAATCTGTCTCTTTTTCACTATTTGGTTCAACAATTACTTCTTCTTTCACTTCTTCCTTCACTACTTCTTCCTCAACTTTTTGTGGTTCAGGTGTTGTAGCAGGAGCTTTTGTTTCTTCTTCCCCACATGCCACTAACACTAATGTTAATATACTTATACTACTCATTAATTTAAAATATTTCATATGTATCACCGTAATCCTTTCAACTACTATTCTAGCATAAATTCGACAAATCAAACCATACCCTAATTAAAAATAATTAAGAAAAAATGGGAAAATAAACAAATAAGAAAATTTGGGGAGTGCTCACATTCCTTTTAAGCAATGCTAATGATTTGAGTGTTCGTAGAAAGTGGTTCCAACTATATCAACTTCGGTTTCAGGTCACTTTATGGGCAGACCTACATGCACTATGACCTGATAAACAAGAAAACCGGGCAAGTGCGACCGGACCTTTTAAGAAGGGTAACCTTAGAAAACCGTTTATTTCGGCTACGGTGGACGCTTTTCGCGGGCATGACTTCAGTCTCCTCGGGCCAACAGGATGTTGGTCACGAAGACGTTGCCACACGACGTGGCGTTCTTAGCCTTCGTTCCATGTGCTCCTGCGGTTACTCGTCGCAAAGATAGGCTTACCGCCCGCCCCGTGGAAAGCGTCCGCCTGGAGCAAAAATTATCGGTATCATAATAGAACCTACTCCTTAAAATGCCAGGAATACTGAATTCATAGCACACCAATTTTGTATACTTTCTGGAGTGTGAAATAATAGATTTAGAAACAAAAAGCCGTACAGCGATAATCGCTGTACGGCTAATCTAATTTAATTATTTTGACATGATATGAATTGGATGACCCATTACTACTTCCGCAGCTTCTGCTACAATCTCACCAAGTGTTGGGTGAGCGTGTATAGTCATAGCAATATCTTCTATCGTCATACCAGCTTCAATCGCCAGACCAAGTTCTGCAATCATATCAGAAGCTCCCTGACCAACGATTTGAGCGCCGAGTAGTAAACCATCTGATTTACGAGAAACAAGCTTAACGAAGCCATCAGGAGTATTTAACGCTAGTGCGCGTCCGTTTGCTCCGAACGGGAATTTACCAGCTTTAACTTCAAAGCCTTCTTTTTTAGCTTCTTCTTCATTCAACCCAACCGTTGCAAGTTCAGGATCTGTGAAACAAACAGCAGGTATTGCTAAGTAATCCACAACTGAAGTTTGTCCAGCAATTACTTCAGCAGCTACTTTACCTTCGTAAGAAGCTTTATGTGCAAGCTGTAACCCGGAAACAACATCACCAATTGCAAAAATATTTTTAATATTTGTACGTAGTTGTTTATCAACTTCTATTAAGCCACGTTCACCCATTTTAATACCTATTTCTTCAAGGCCCATTTCGTCTGTGTTCGGACGACGACCAACTGTTACTAATACATAATCAGCTTCGACTGTTTTTTCTTCGCCGCCTACTTCAAATGTTACAGTAACACCAGACTTTGTTTCTTTAACTCCTTTAGCAACTGCTTTCGTTACTATCTCCACGCCTTTTTTCTTCAAACTCTTTTTAACAATTGCTGTCATTTGCTTTTCAAATCCTGTTAAAATATCATCTGCGCCTTCAACAATTGTTACTTCAGAACCGAGATTTGCATAAGCTGAACCAAGCTCTGTTCCAATATATCCACCGCCGATTACGACTAGTTTCTTTGGAATTTCCGTTAGATTCAATGCACCTGTTGAACTCAAAACACGTTCAGTAAACTTAAATGATGGAATTTCAACTGGACGAGAACCAGTTGCAATAATCACATTCTTAAATTTATACGTCTGTGCTGAATTTTCATCCATGATACGAACTGTATTTTCATCTACAAAATAGGCTTCACCGCGAACGATATCAACTTTATTGCCTTTTAACAATCCTTCAACGCCACCCGTTAATTTCTTAACGACACTGTCTTTGAATGCTTGAGCTTTTGAAAAGTCAATTTTCACATCAGATGTTGTAATGCCCATATCATCTGAGTGTTTTGCATGATCATAACGGTGAGCTACCGAAATTAATGCTTTAGATGGTATACAACCAACGTTTAGACAAACGCCACCTATATATTCTTTTTCAACAATCGTTACTTTTTGACCAGTTTGTGCTGCACGAATCGCCGCAACATATCCACCAGGCCCTGAGCCAATAACTAAAGTATCTGTTTCAATTGGAAAATCTCCTACTACCATAATTTTACGCCTCCATTAATAATAGTTCTGGGTTGCTAAGTAAACGTTTAATGTTATTTAATGCGTGCTGAGCAGTCGCACCGTCAATCATTCGATGATCAAAGCTCAAAGATAATGCTAACACAGGAGCCGCTACGATTTCACCATTTTTGATAACAGGCTTCTCTGCAATACGACCAATACCTAGAATTGCAACTTCTGGATGATTAATAACTGGAGTGAACCATTGCCCACCAGCTGAACCAATATTAGTAATCGAACATGAAGCACCTTTCATTTCGGCAAGCGATAGTTTTCCATCACGTGCTTTTCCACCAAGTGTATTAATTTCATCTGAAATTGCAAATACAGATTTGCGGTCTGCATGTTTGATGACTGGAACCATAAGACCTTTTTCAGTGTCAGCTGCAATTCCGATATTGAAATAATGCTTCTGAATAATTTCACTAGTTTCATCATCTAATGAACGATTGAATTCCGGGAATTCGCGTAGTGTGCTTACTAATGCCTTTACCACGTACGGTAAATAAGTTAATTTCACGTTTTTCTCTGCGGCCAAGTCTTTGAACTTTTTGCGATGTGCAACTAGTTCTGTTACATCAACTTCATCCATTAAGGTTACATGAGGCGCTGTATGTTTAGAGTGAACCATTGCTTTCGCAATCGCTTTTCTTACACCAGACATTTTCTCACGTGTTTCAGGGAATTCCCCTTCAAGAGATGGCTTGACAGACTTTTCTTTATTTTCATCTTTTTCTTCTGCCTTGTTGTCATTTGGAGTCACTTCGTCTTGAGAAACGGCCTCAGATTGATCGCCATTCATAAACGCTTCAATGTCTTCTTTCATTACGCGTCCATTTTTACCTGAACCATTGACTTTTGAAATCGTTACATCGTTGTCACGGGCATATTTCCGAACTGAAGGCATAGCAATTACACGACCATTTGGATCTTTTTCATCCTTTGTTGTCGTTTCTTTTTTTGGATCAACTTTCGTCTGTTCTGTTGAGTCTTTTTCAGGGGCTAGGTCTTTTGCTTCAGAAGTCGCTTCTTTTTCTACTTCTTTCCCTGTTTCAGCTGTAGCTTGAACTTGCGACTCTGTTTCTTCTTGTACATTTGATTCCTCTTCTTTATCTCCTTTAAACTGGAGATCTTCATATCCTGGCGCATCAATACGAATTAATACTTGACCAACTGTTGCAACTGTACCTTCACTAACAAGAACTTCTTCTACTTTTCCTGTAACTGGTGATGGAATTTCAACAACTGCCTTGTCGTTTTGGATTTCACATAAAATATCATCTTCTTCAATGGTGTCACCTGCGGCTACAAACCATTTAACAATTTCACCTTCGTGAATACCTTCACCAATATCTGGTAATCGAAATTCAAATGCCATAAAACTCACCCTTTCTATTCTGAGTGCTTATTAAAATGTTAATACTTTTTTAGCTGTCGCAATAATATCTTTGGAATTTGGTAACCATACTGTCTCTGCTTGTGAGAAAGGGAAAATAGTATCTGGTGCAGTTACACGTAAAACAGGTGCTTCTAAACTTAAAATCGCCCGTTCATTAATTTCCGCAACAATATTCGCTGCAATTCCCGCTTGTCTTTGTGCTTCTTGAACTACTACCACACGCCCAGTTTTTTCAACTGAAGCAATAATTGTTTTAATATCTAATGGTTGAATCGTGCGTAAATCAATAACTTCTACAGAGAAACCTTCTTTTTCAAGTTCTTCTGCAGCTTTTAAACTTTCTTGTACCATCGCACCATACGTTATAATTGATAAGTCCGTACCTTCGCGTTTTACAGCTGCTTCACCTAAAGGAATTGTATATTCTTCTTCTGGAACCTCTTCACGGAATGAGCGATATAATTTCATATGCTCCAAAAAGATAACAGGATCATTATCACGTATAGAAGATATTAATAACCCTTTTGCATCGTATGGTGAAGAAGGAATTACGACTTTCAAACCTGGTGAAGCTGCCATCAATCCTTCTAGACTGTCTGCATGCATTTCAGGAGTATGAACACCGCCACCAAAAGGTGATCGAATTGTAACTGGTGCATTGTATACACCACCACTACGGAATCGCATACGTGCTAATTGTCCACTAATAGAATCCATGACTTCAAATACAAAACCAAAGAATTGAATTTCAGGGACGGGTCGGAATCCTTGTAAAGAAAGACCTACTGCTAATCCACCAATTCCAGATTCAGCAAGTGGTGTATCAAAAACACGGTCTTCTCCAAATTCTTTTTGTAGACCTTCAGTTGCACGGAATACCCCACCGTTATTTCCAACGTCTTCACCGAAGACGAGGACGTTTTCATCATTTTTAAGCTCAGTACGGAGCGCATCCGTAATTGCTTGAATCATCGTCATTTGTGCCATCGGTTACTTCGACTCCTTCTCTTTATAAAGTTCATATTGTTCTTTTAAATTAAATGGCATTTCGTCTCCATACATAAACTCCATTAAATCAGTTACTTTTTGTTTCGGAGCTCCATCAGCCGTTTTAATAGCTGCTTTAATTTCTTCTTTAGCTTGTTCAATTACAGCATTTTCTTTTTCTTCATCCCAAAGTTTCTTCGTTTCTAAATATGCACGGAAACGCACAAGAGGATCTTTCTTTTCCCACTCAGAATCTGTTTCAGAAGTCCGATAGCGCGTTGGATCATCTCCAGCCATAGTATGAGGTCCATATCGATAACAAAGTGTTTCAATTAATGTTGGTCCTTCTCCGTTTACCGCACGTTCACGAGCATCACGTGTTGCGACGTATACCGCTAAAGGATCCATCCCATCAACTAGCACACTTGGAATACCAGCAGCAATTCCTTTTTGAGCTATTGTTTTCGCAGCTGTTTGCAATTCACGTGGTGTTGAAATAGCAAATTGATTATTTTGGACGATGAAAATTGCTGGTGATTTGAAGGCGCCCGCAAAGTTAATCCCTTCATAGAAATCACCTTGTGAAGAACCACCATCACCTGTGTAAGTAACAGCAACAGATTTCTTACCGCGTTTTTGCATTCCAAGAGCTACACCAGCTGCCTGGACAAATTGAGCGCCAATAATTATTTGTGGCGGTAATACGTTTACACCTTCAGGAATCTGATTTCCCATGAAGTGTCCACGTGAAAATAAAAATGCTTGTGATAATGGTAATCCGTGCCAAATTATCTGAGGTACATCTCTATACCCGGGAAGGATGAAATCTTCTTTTTTAAGTGCAAATTGAGAAGCCAATTGAGAAGCTTCTTGACCTGCGGTAGGAGCATAAAAACCTAAACGTCCTTGTCTGTTTAAAGAAATCGAACGTTGGTCAAGAATGCGTGTATAAACCATACGACGCATTAACTCAGTTAAATCTTCATCAGATAACTTTGGATCTGCATCCTTGTTAACGATTTTGCCTTCTTCGTTTAAAATCTGAAACATTTCAAACTTTTCTTCAATCTCTTGTAGAATTTCTACTGGTCCTAATTGTTTGACATTTTTAGCTACCATATTAACAAATCTCCTTTACTGACTGTATTAAAAAACTTACTAAATTAGAGTGGTACAATGTTCATTCTCTCCTAGTATACTCAACTTTAAATTGATGGTCAATCGTAGAAGACTCTAGTGAAATAAGATTATATGAATTATTAAGTATTCAATCAATTTCATTCTGTACTAGTACAAATGAGTGACTGTATTATAATATAATTCTCTTTTAACTATACTATATATACAAAAAAAACGACCTCATAAAGAGATCGTTCGAGAGATCGTTCTAGTTTTTATCCTCTAATGATTCATACACAGCAGTCTTCTTTTCGTTAACTTTTTGTGTTTTTTCATTAAAATCATTTATTGCAGATTGTACAATATCATTTTGTGCATTTACTTTTGCTACTTGTTCTTGAAGTTCAACTTGTTGTGTATCTTCGTTGATCAGCATATCGTAAAGTTTAGATTGCAAATCAGTTAACTCTTGGTACTCAGCACTAACAACTTTATGTGCTTGATAACGTTCTTCCATTAAAGCACGCAACTCTAATAACGAAGTTTTAATTTCTTCTTGTTTTGTTTCTTCTACTATTGCATCAAACGAGGATAAAGAAGCCTGTGCATTCTCAATCGATTCGTTTTCTAGATTAAGTAGAACTAATCGTTCAGCTAATGATTCTTTTAGTTCATCAGTTTTCAAAGCAACTTCTTCTTTTTGTTTTTGTGTCAAACTCATCACAGAGTTAAACATTTCCTGTTCAGCCTTTTCTAATTCATTCAATTGTTGTTGAGCATCACGGTAGCCTTTTTCTTCTTCAAATACATTTGAAAGGGTCACCGATAATTGTTCTACTGTAGAATCCCCAAGTGAACATGCCGACAGCAATAACGAAGTAGTAAGAAAAGTGCTAAGGATAATTTTTTTCATATAATAACCTCCAAACCTTTTTATACTATACCCTTTAAAAGGGTAGAATTCAACAACATTAAAATTCCTTTTTTCGTTTGCACGAATGAAATGCTTCGCTATACTAAGTAGAGAATAATTGCTGGAAAGGAAGTCTAATATGATTGAAATGAAAGATATTATTCGCGAAGGACATCCAACTTTGCGACAAAAGACACAGGAAGTAGAATTTCCTTTATCAATTGAAGATGCAAAATTAGCACAGGACTTACTAGAATATGTTAAGAACAGTCAGGATGCAGAAATGCTCGAAAAATATAATTTACGTCCGGGAGTCGGCATTGCTGCACCTCAAGTCAATGTATCAAGCCGTATGTTTGCTCTCCACTTACCAGATGATGAATCTAAATTAAGCTTTGTAGCCATAAACCCGAAAATCATTAGCCATTCAATTGAAAAAACCTATATAACAGTAGGTGAAGGTTGTTTATCTGTTGATCGAGTTATTGAGGGATATGTTCCTAGGTACGCTCGCATAACTGTAAAAGGATTTTACCCGGACGGAAGTGAGTTTAAATTACGTTTAAAAGGGATAGCTTCTATTGCTTTTCAACATGAACTCGATCATTTAAACGGTATTATGTTTTTTGATCATATTAATAAGGATAATCCCTTCGAAGAAATTCCAAATGCAATCCCATTTAATCGATAATAAAAATATTGTAAAACATTTTAAAGGTTCCCTAATGCTTTGTTGGGAACCTTTTTTATATGAGATTTAAATATTTCATGGCCTTTACTAGACCATCATCATCCACATGATCTGTTATATAGTTTGCTCGTTTAAGTGCCTCTTCATGGCCATTCCCCATACACACACCAAATCCAACAGTTTCTAACATTTCAATGTCGTTTAACCCATCCCCAAATGCAATGGTATCTTCTACAGCAATATTAAAATGTTCACATAAGAACTCAATTGCCTTTGCTTTTGAAGCCCCTTTTGGCAAAATGTCAACAGATACACGATGCCATCTTACAAATTTCAATAATGGAAAGGTTTCACGATAGGAAAGCTCCTCTTCCTCTGTACAAAATACCAGTGATTGATAAATTTTTTGATTTAAATAGAAATTCTTCTCATATTGTGGGTGAGAAAACTTTAAGCTACTAATGCTTTCTTCAATATGAGGGTGATATGAAATAGAAGAAATCATTTTTTCGGCATTCATATAAACCATAGGATGATTATGTATATTGGCAAAATCTGATACAGTCTTAAGTTGATTTAGATCAATACCTTTATTAAAGACTACCTCATTGTTATAGACAATATATTGCCCATTAAAACAAATATAAGAATTAATTTCTAGTTCTTTTAAAACATCTTGGATCATAAATGGTGCTCGTCCTGTTGCAATAAAAATTTCATGCCCTTTTTTTCTTGCTTCAAAAACCGCTTCTTTTGCTTTAATTGGTATATATTTTTTCGAGTTAAAGAGAGTACCATCGATATCAAAAAATAAAACTTTTTTCATTTAATTAATCCCTCCTACTGTGAGAATTATACTAAAAATAAGTAGCCTTTACAAAAACCTGAATATTCTGTATAATAAACATAAGGAGTGAATTGCCATGTTAAAACGTCTAAAAAAGAAATTATTAAGGCGCCTAGGCGGAATCCTTGGAAAAAAATTGATAGCATAAAATTATTGCCCTACTAATTTAAGTAGGGCTTTTCTTTATTTTAAAAGAGGCTCGTGATAATATAAAGACAGTGAAATTATTTTGAACGTGAAAAAGGAGATCAAAACATGATTTACAAAGTATATTACCAAGAAAACGTACATGAAGTGTCAGTTCGCGAAAACACACAAAGCCTGTACATCGAAGCATCATCTGAACGTGAAGTTCGATTCGCTCTAAAGGATCGCAAACTTAAACTTGAATTTGTTCAGCTACTTGAAGGTAATCATTTACTTTACGAGCAAGCTAGCAAAAATTACGTAGTGGAGAAGATATAAACATATGAAATTTGTTAAGAATGACCAAACAGCGATTTTCGCACTCGGCGGACTAGGTGAAATCGGCAAAAATACTTACGGTATTCAATTTCAAGATGAAATAATATTAATAGATGCTGGGATAAAATTCCCTGAAGATGATTTACTTGGGATTGACTATGTCATACCTGATTATACGTACCTTGTAAAAAATGTTGACAAAATTAAAGGTTTATTTATCACACATGGCCATGAAGATCACATCGGTGGCATTCCCTATTTGCTAAAACAAATAAATGTTCCTATTTACGGTGGGAAACTTGCACTAGGTTTATTACGCAACAAACTAGAAGAGCATGGATTACTTCGTACAACAAAAATGCATGTTATAACGGAAGATGAAGTTATTAAGTTCCGTAAAACATCAGTTAGTTTTTATAGAACAACTCACAGTATTCCAGATGCTTTTGGAATAGTTGTTAAAACCCCATCTGGAAATATTGTTCATACAGGAGATTTCAAGTTTGATTTCACCCCTGTTGGAGAACCAGCTAACATTACTAAAATGGCTGAAATTGGGCGCGATGGCGTTTTATGTTTATTATCAGATAGTACAAATGCTGAAGTTGCAGAATTCACGATGTCTGAGCGTAAAGTTGGAGAAAGCTTATCGGAAATATTCCGTAAAGTAAATGGTCGAATTATTTTCGCTACTTTTTCTTCGAATATTTACCGTGTTCAGCAAGTTGTAGAAGCTGCTGTACATCACGGCCGTAAAATTGCCGTCTTTGGCAGAAGCATGGACAATGCAATCACAATTGGACGTGAACTCGGCTATATAAATGCGCCTAAAGAGACGTTTGTTGATACGCATACATTAAATCGTCTCCCTGCAAGCGAAGTTATGATTCTATGTACAGGTAGTCAAGGTGAGCCCATGGCCGCCCTTTCTCGTATAGCCAATGGTACACATCGTCAAATTCAAATACAACCTGCGGATACAGTCATTTTTTCATCCTCTGCAATCCCAGGTAATCGTGGTAGTATCAACCGTACAATTAACTTATTGTTCCGTGCTGGAGCAGATGTCATTCATGGTTCATTGAATAACATTCATACTTCAGGTCATGGATCACAAGAAGAACAAAAATTGATGTTGAGATTGATGAAACCTAAATTCTTTATGCCTATTCATGGTGAGTATCGTATGCTAAAAATACATACGGAATTAGCTGTCTCTTGTGATGTTGAAAAAGATAATACATTCATTATGGAAAATGGTGAAGTTTTAGCACTTAGTCAAAATGAAGCAGCAATAGCAGGTCGTATCCCATCAGGTGATATCTACATTGATGGAAGTGGTATAGGTGATATTGGTAATATTGTATTGCGCGATCGTAGAATTCTATCAGAAGAAGGCTTAGTTATTGTCGTTGTTAGTACAGATCAAGAGCGTCAGAAGATTGTTTCTGGCCCAGACATCATATCTCGTGGTTTCGTATATATGAGAGAATCAGGCGCGATGATAAATGAAGCGCAACATATGTTAAACCGTCATTTACAAAAGTCAATTCATTCTAAATCAACTCCTTGGTCTGAATTAAAAAATGAAATTATAGACATATTAGGACCTTATTTATATGAAAAAACTAAACGTCGTCCAATGATTTTACCTGTTATCATGGAAGTATAAGACATTTAAAAAGCTGTGTAGTTTATCACATATGTGATAGCTACACAGCTTTTTTGATTTTCTTGTTTTTACTTTGATCCTTTTGGTTCTTTGTCAAATGACGTTGGTGAAGAATAGTAGCCAACCATAACTTAGTTATTGTCGGGCTATCCAAGAAGTCAGTAAAGCTGATTTTTTAGGATAGTCCTTTTTCATATAGTCTTCCATGTATCCCGTTGTTTTTCGTTCCAAATGGACGCTTGGAACGGAAACCTACCTTATCCAATATATTTATAAAAAATGACGTTAGTGAAGATCCTCCTCATCTCCCTTTAAAGGGATGGGGATTTTCTTTCACCAACGTCATTTATTGTACAACCTATCTTTTCACTTAGCTTTAAATCCCAGACTGAAGGCTTTTATGATGGGATTAAAATTGTTATATTCTTTTATCAACATGCAAAGCAAATAATCTTCCACGTTTTTCTTAGTGCATTGCTTTCTTTTCAAACCGTATAATATCTGCATCAGCACCGATAACGATAAGAACGTCATCCATAAGAATCTCTTCATCTGCTTGTGGAGATACTAGTATATCAGCTCCACGTTTGATGCCTACGATGTTTATTCCATATTTCGCTCGAATATCAAGATCAATTAATGTTGAACCAGCTAATATTTCATTGGCCTTAATCTCCATAATTGAATGCTCGTCAGACAATTCTAAGTAATCAAGTACATTGTTAGACATAATATTATTGGCAATTCGAATCCCCATATCACGTTCTGGATGTACTACTTGATCGGCTCCTATTTTACGTAACACTTTTTCATGATAGTCGTTTTGTGCTTTGACAGTAATCTTTTTAACACCAATTTCTTTTAACATCAATGTGGTTAAAATACTAGATTGAATATCTTCACCAATCGCTACAATTACATGTTCAAAGTTTCGAATTCCAAGTGATTTCAAAACAGATTCATCCGTTGTATCTGCCACAATTGCTTGAGTTGCGATAGAAGCAAATTCATCAACACGTTCAGCAAATTTATCTATAGCCATAACATCTGCACCTTGTTCAACAAGCTCACGAACGATACTTCCACCAAATCGACCTAATCCTATAACTACGAATTCTTTCTTCACCTTTCAACCTCCGTTACCAAACGAATGTTCATAGTGTATCACAACTTTAGAAGACGCTCAAATTCATTTTTATTCGTCTTGAAACTGAGACATCACTAGTTGATGATAATGACCTCTGTGCTTCATTAACGTGTCATGATTACCAGATTCTAAGACACTTCCTTGTTCTAATACAATAATCTGACTTGCTTCTCGTATCGTAGATAATCGATGAGCAATCATAATAGCTGTACGGTTCTTCAGAAGAGTTCTTAAAGCTACTTGAATTTGAAGTTCAGTTTCAGTATCAATTGATGCAGTTGCTTCATCTAAAATAATAATTCGTGGATTTGCAAGGATCGCGCGTGCAAATGATAATAGTTGGCGTTCACCAACAGATAATATATTTCCTCTCTCTTCTACTTCTGTATCATAACTATTAGGTAAACGTTCAATAAAATGATTGGCTCCAACAGCTTGTGCCGCTGTTTTTACTTCCTCATCTGTAGCATCTGGATTACCAAAACGAATATTTTCAATAATTGTTCCTGAGAAAATAAACGTTTCTTGCAATACAATACTTATTTGTCCACGTAAATCACTCAAAGACAAATCACGAATATCCATTCCATCCATTTTAACAACACCACTAGTCGGATCATAAAAACGTGAAACTAAACTGGCTATCGTTGTCTTACCAGAACCGGTGTGTCCAACAAGAGCAACGGTCTCACCAGCTTTCATGTCAAGAGAAATTCCTTTTAATGCTAAACGATTTTTTTCATAACCAAATTCTACATCTTCAAATTCAATATGACCTTTTAAATGACTTACTCTTTTAGCATTTGATTTTTCGTTAACTAAAGGTTGTTCATCTAAGAATTCAAAAATACGTTCTGATGATGCCATTCCCATTAATAATTGATTATAAACCATACCAAGGCGTGAAATTGGCTCCCAAAACATGCCTAAGTAAAATGCAAAAGCAACGAAAGTTCCAAGATCCAGGTTTCCATTTTTAATTAAGTAAGCACCGTAGACGATTAATACCACTGATCCAACTGCATTCGTCATTTCTACGAATGGTCGGAACATTGAGTTCTTTTTCGTAGCCACACGCCATGATTCGTAACTTTCTTCATTAATTCCATTAAAGAAAGCCATATTTTCATTTTCTTGTGTAAACGATTGTGTAATACGCATACCTTGAATACTCTCATTCAAATGTGAGTTTATCTTGGATTGCTTCGATCGTACATCTTGCCAAGAACGACGGATTTTTTTACGTAGTGTCGTTGATATGAAAAACATAATTGGCAAAATAATAAATACTGCCAATGCAAGCGGTGGACTTAAAGTAAATAAAATAATAAGAACACCTATAAGAAGTAACAAATCCATCAATAAATTAACTATTCCATTAGTAAATAGTTCTTGAAGTGAGTTTATATCGTTCATGATTCGAACAAGAATAGATCCTGCCGACCTTCGATCAAAGAATCGATGAGATAACCATTGAACATGTGTAAATAAATGCTTCCGTAAATCTAAAATCACGTTTTGCCCAATTTCATTCATCCATCGTATTCGAAAACGATTGGCTACTGTATTAATTAAAAATAATACTGCAATAGAACCAACAAGAATCCATAGTAGCTGCCCATCTTTATTTTCTAAAGCTTTATTGATGACATATACACCAATTAAAATTGGTATAAGTAGTCTAATGAGTGTAGTAATGGTTACAGCGATTATTGCTTTTGGTAGTAGCGTGCGTGAATAAGGTTTCACATACGTAAATAATCGAATAAGTTGTGGCCAGTTAAATGGTGCATCAATTATTTCATCGGTAGAGTAGCGGAATCGTTTTAGTACACTAGGATTGACTTGTTTTTCCATATAGATTCCTCCTTTCTATGCATATGTTTCTTCGAGTTGATCTTTGTATTGAATTTCATAAATTCGTTTATAAAGACCTTGCTGTTGTATTAATTCCTCATGCGTACCACGTTGGACGATTTTACCATGCTCAAAAATGATTAACTCATCTGCATGTTTTACCGATGAAATACGGTGAGCAATAATAAATGTAGTTCGTCCTTTCATGACTTCTTCCAGACCCTGTTGAATGTGTAATTCAGTTTTCATATCAACTGCACTTGTTGCATCATCTAGCACCAAGATTGCTGGATTTTGACATAGTGCACGTGCAATCGCAATCCTTTGTTTTTGACCACCCGATAAACCTAGTCCTCGCTCACCCAACATTGTGTCATATCCATTAGGTTGTTCCAAAATAAAATCATGTGCATTTGCTCGTTTTGCTGCATTGATTATATCTTCCATCGCAGCGTCTGGTCGTCCATAAGAAATGTTTGCTTTAATAGAAGAAGAAAATAAAAATGACTCTTGTAGAACAAATCCAATATTCGAACGTAATGAAGTTAATGTATAATCATTAACATTAATACCATCAATTTTGACTGTTCCTTTTGTTGGTTCATAAAAACGAGTTAGTAATTGCGTTAAACTAGTTTTCCCTGAACCAGTTGATCCAAGTAGGCCTATACGCTTTCCGGCTTCTACTGTCAAATTAACATCGTTAAGAGCAACTTGATCATCTTCCTGATACTTAAGCGTTACATGCTCAAAAGCTACATGTCCTTTTATATCTGAACCATCTTGTGCGTTTACTTTTGAGGTAATTGGTTCTGGTGCTTCTAAGATTTCTAATAAACGTTCTCCTGAAGCTTTTGATTGTGAAAACAAATTGACCGTAAAACCTAAATTCATGATAGGGAAAATAATGTAACCTAGTAAACTATAGAACGCCACTAACTCTCCTACTGTCAATTGACCATTCATTACTTGGAAACCACCATATCCGAATAATAAGACAATGCTTAAATTTCCTAACAACTCCATAACCGGAAAATATTTTGCCCAAATTTCAGCTGTATAGATATACCGATCTTTATAATCACTATTAGAATTATTGAATTTATTAATTTGAAAAGATTCTCGTGAAAGAGATTTTACAGTTTGAATCCCACTAATATTTTCTTGAACATTCGTATTTAACTTTCCAAAGGATTTCCGAATGTCTCGAAATGCAGGATGTACGAGTTTATCAAAACGAAAAACTGCTACCACTAATAATGGCATTGTAGCCATAGTAACAAACGTCAACGACACGGAATAGTAAAACATAATGCATAGAGACACGGACACAAGAAACACTAAACGGAATAACTCAACGAATCCGAACGATAAGAAAAATCGGAACCCCTCTACGTCTGCAGTTAATCGTGACATCAAGTCACCTGTCTTTGCATTATCATAATAGGAAAATGGTAAACGTTGCAGTTTTCCATATAATCCATTTCGCAATTCATATACGGATCTTATCCCGAACATATCACCTGTGTATTGTCCTATATATGTTGCAAATCCTTTGACAATCATAAGTGCAATAAAAATACCGGCAAGAGTCCATGCTAAGTCATATTGACCATCCTTAATTACGCGATCAATTGTTTGTTGCAATATAACCGGGTACGCAACTGTAACTAACAATGTTATAAGAAGCATAAAGAGAGACCAAAAGAATAGATGCTTATTTGGCCAATAATATTCTTTTAATTTTTTAAAAATTTCCAAGCTTCATTCCCCCTAATTCTAAACGACACATAATCCAATATAACGGATTCCGAAATAAATGGCTACTATTTTCTTTCAATTTAAAATAATATTTTTTTGAAATAACATTATGTCTAATAAACATCTTTTAAGCTATGATTAATCCAACTTCTCTATTCTTATCAAGTTGATAAATGAAAATGTCATAAAAAAAGCCCCATTAAACTAGAAGGAATTTAAACTTCCCACTAACCCATTGGAGCCTAACTTGTTTATATCTCAACAATAATTGATTTAAGAATTTCGCATCTCATCTAATACTCGATTGACACGTTTTTCAAGCATTTTCATACCACTTCCTCCAGCCTGAAAATGCCGAAGTTGACCGTTTTTATCAAATACGTAATAAGCTGGTACATATTGATTGTCAAAAGCATCTGTTAATATTAGACCGTTATCAACGTAAATCGGTTGCGTAATATCGTGTTTTGATGCTACTTTTTTTATATTTGCTAGGTCCATGTCTTTTTCCGATCGAGGCATGTGAACAGCAATGATATTCAGTTCGTTTTTATATTTATCACGGAAGGCATTAACTTCAGGCATTGCTTCTTTACATAGTTCACAACTGACAGACCAAAAATGGATAAGTGTTGGTTTGGTCCCAATTAATTTATTTCTCAATACTTCCCCATTTAGCCAAACAGTTGCGCCGGTTAAATCAGGCATTGGTGAACGTAATTTCATATTTAATTCCTCCTTGTTCGTAAAGTGAAAAAATCCCCACAGCGTATCGTATGCGTGGGGATTTGTTGATGTCTAAGTAAAAAAAGATATCCAGCATTATTTTAGGTAATAAAAGATATAAAAGAAACTTTAAATTCGCTTAAAGTGTCTCTTGACCCGGACGCCAGTTTGCGGGGCAAAGGCCTCCAGTTTGAAGCGCTTGTAATACTCTTAGAGTTTCATCCACATCACGTCCAATGTTGTTATGGAACACTGTTTGATATTGCATTTCACCTTCAGGGTTGATGATAAAGAGTCCTCGAAGTGCAATTCCTTCTTCTTCAATCAACACACCGTATTTACGAGATATTTCATGGTTGGTGTCAGCTGCTAGCGGATATTTAAGTTCACCTAATCCATTATCTTGACGTGCTGTGTTAATCCAAGCTAAGTGAGTATGAATTGTATCAGTTGAAACTCCAATAATTTCCGCGTCCAAATCTTCAAACTCATCAAAACGATCAGACATTGCTGTTATTTCAGTTGGACATACAAAAGTAAAATCCATAGGGTAAAAGAATAATACCGTCCATTTATCTTGTTTCATATTTTCTTCCAAACATACTTTGCCGAAAGACTTATCTGCTAGCACAGCATCCATTGTAAAATGTGGTGCTAGTTTACCTACCATACGTTCAGACACATTAAAACCTCCAAAAAATATTGATATACTTATGAAATGTATTTATAAATAGCACAATTTAAATACTAACAAAATGCTACTCGTTAATCAATTATTCGTCATCCATTTAAATTAGAAAAACTGCTTTATATCCATTCCGTGTCGAAATATAAAGGTTTCATGAAAAGTAAGTTTCGTGGAAATAAAAAGACCTAAAACCCTTTACGATAAAGGGCGATTAGGTCTTATTTCACAATATTCACAAGATGGATCCGTACATGCTTCTTCTATCCATTTGTTACATGGTTCACAGTAACAAGCATCGTATTCTTTAGAATACGATAAAGAGACAAAGCAATCATTACAGTAATTGATAAGATCTTCAGCAGCAATGACAATATTATCAACTAGTAAAAATGTTCCTTCTATTAGTTTTTCTTTTGTTTTATATTTGCGTTCGTTAGGATCTAAAAATAACATCATCGTTTTCCCCACAACTGTCACTCCTTTTCAATTATATCGTAACATATTTTTTTTTTCAGGAATAGGTTTATCTATAGTTAAAATGCCTGTTATTATAGCTCCGAACGTGAATAATTGGAGTATTCCGGACACAAACCATACAAATGAATAAATATTTAACAACACAATAATTCTGTTATCAACTCCGCAAGTTTTTTTACATGGTATTATTTTAGATTTGTGTTAAAATTTTAGTGTATCGAAAGAGTTTATAATAGAGAGTAGGATGTAAAATGGCGGGGAATCCTAATCGCTTTGCACTTTATATACTAATGTTTAACATGTTTATTGCGATGTCTGGAATAGGATTGATAATACCAATTATGCCTGCATATTTAGCTACATTTGGTGTAGCTGGTCAAGCTCTTGGTTTTTTAATTGCTATGTTTGCTTTTTCCCAATTTTTATTTTCACCTTTAGCTGGTGATTTATCAGATAAGTTCGGTCGAAAGTATTTAATAATTATAGGACTGATTATTTTCGGATTATCCCAACTTATGTTCGGTGCAGCGACAGAACTATGGGTATTGTTTTTAGCACGCTTTTTTAGTGGTGTTGGTTCCGCCTTCATCGTACCTCCAATGATGGCTTTTGTTGCTGATATTACAACTAAAGAAGAACGTGGCAAAGGAATGGGATTACTTGGTGCTTCTATGTCGCTTGGATTTATGATTGGACCTGCTATCGGAGGTTTTTTAGCAGAAGTTAGCATACAATTCCCTTTTTATGTTGCTACTGCAGCGTCATTAATTGCCGCAACCATCTCAATGTTGGTCCTTCCAAACATAAAAAATTCTGTGGATAGTCAAATTCAAACCTTGAAACGTGAAAATCTATTCAGACAAATGAAGCGTTCAACAACTACTCCATACTTTTTAATGTTAATTGTAGTGTTTGTATTTTCTTTTGGACTTTCAAATTTTCAAGCTACAATTGCTTTATATGTGGATATAAAGTATGGATTTACACCTGGTGAAATTGCTGCATTGATTACTGTCGGTGGTTTTACAGGTGTGATCGTTCAAACATTCGTAATCAATAAATTGTTCAAACGTTTTGGTGAAATGAAAGTAATTCTAGTCAACCTACTTGTGGCTGCACTTGCTATGATTTCCGTCCTTTTTGTGGGTGGATTCTGGCCAATCTTACTTGTTTCAAGCGTATTTTTCACGGCTGCTTCATTACTAAGGCCTGCAGTAAATACTCTAATTTCAATACAAGCTGAAAATGAACAAGGTTTTGCAGCAGGAATGAACAATGCTTATATGAGTCTTGGCAATATGGTGGGCCCTGCACTAGCAGGAGTGCTCTTTGATATAAATATGAGTTTCCCTTATATTGCAGGTACCATAGTATTAATCATCTGTTTCTTTATTGCTTCTATGTCTCAAAGAAGGTCACTGGCTGAAACAAAAGCCACATTATAAAAGGGTGTTCCTAGAAGCAAAGTCTTCAGGAACACCCTTTTTTATTTTAACAAAATAATACTATATTGGAAAGAACCTCAGAAAACTAATTTAACGTTTCTTTTTTCCCTTTAAGAGCTTAGCAATATTAGTCCTTTACTAGATATAGGTTGGTCTACCGTTGCTTTTTCTCGAAATTGTGACCAGCGTGATTTCACACTCCATATCATATCTAGCACTTTCTTATTGTGATTTTTTCATATTAACACGTAATTTTTTAACTGAAATTGTAATGGCTGATGCTGCTAGTAGAACATAGAATATGGTATACCCTAGCCATATAGGAAATTCAATTTGAGTCATTTCATTTACAAAACTCTCAGTAGTTGGATTTAACAGAGTAAAGATTAATATCCCTGGATTAATACTTGCCCAAAAGTGAGCCATAGGAGAAGAACTTTGAATCCCACCTGAATTCATCATGTCCACCTGTAAGGTAATTATAAAGAAAAAGGCTGTAATGCCTGTTAAGAAGATCATAGTCCCATAGGTTGCAATCATAGAGACAATTGTTTTCTTTGTAATGGTCGAAAACATAATTCCAAAACTTCCAACGGTAATCATGGTTAAAATGAAAAACAACAAAATTAATCCTAATTGACCCGGTGAAATACCTCCAAACAAGAACACCAAACTATAGATTGGCAATCCAGCTACTAACATGAGTAACAAAAATGCTATTGATGAAGACAGTTTCCCAAGAATAATTTGCATCGAGCTTTGAGATGTTGTCAATAGTATGTTTAACGTTTGTTTTTCACGTTCCGTGCTGATTGAACCGGCTGTTAACCCTGGTGTAATAAACAACACAAGCCCTAACTGAATAAATGTCAATAGGCCGAACAACATAAAACTTTCTTCTGGTCTAAAATAACCTGTACCACTAAATGAAGTCGTTAGATAGATAAAACCAAAAACGAAAATGCTCATTGCAATTAGGAAAACAAAATACCTGTAAAACTTTTTATGGACCTGAATCGGAGTTTAAGTTCTTTAACGAGAACCGGATTATTTAAGTTGACTCTCATATACTATCCACCCCTTTTGTAATTTCCATAAATACGTCCTCTAAATTAGTTTCTTGTTCAGCAAATGACAATATTGATAGATTTTCTTGTAAGGCGTGTTTTAATAAACGCATTTGATCATCTTCAGTACCTCGATATTTAAACGTAATCGCATGTTTCTCAGAATTTTGTTCTAGTCCTGTCACAAAAGGGTCTTCTTCAAAGAAAAGAGCTGCTCGGTCAGTTAACCCTTTAAGTTTTACAGTAATGAGACGCTCTCCTTTTAATTGAGCTTGAATATCTGATACGGAACCATGGGCTATTAGCTTACCACCGTCAATCACACCAATTTCATCACACATTCCAGCAAGCTCTGGCAATATATGAGAAGAAATAAGAATAGTTTTTCCCATTTCTTTTAGTTGTTTTAATATATCACGCATCTCAACTCGTGCACGTGGGTCTAAACCAGATGCTGGTTCATCCAAGATTAGCACCTGAGGGTCATGAATTAATGCTCGCGCTAAACATAAACGTTGTTTCATTCCTCGCGAAAGCAAATCCACATATTCATATCGTTTGCTCGTTAAGTTCACAAGTTCTAATAATTGTGGAATAAGTTCTGCTCTCTTTACTCCTGAAATTCCATAACTTGCACCGTAAAAGTCTAAGTATTCATCTGCTTTTAATTGGTCATATACACCAAAAAAGTCTGGCATATAACCGATTTGCTTACGCACTTCATGTGGTTCAGTTTTAACACTTTTCCCATTTATGAACGCATCACCAGATGTAGGCTGCAAGAGAGTGGCTAAAATTGAGAATGTCGTAGATTTTCCTGCTCCATTAGCTCCTACAAATCCAAAAACAGTTCCTTCACTCAACGTTAGATTTAAGTCATTAAGTGCATATAGTGAACCATATTTTTTGGTGAGTCCTTTGATTTCAATCATTTTTGGACCTCCCCTTTTAAACGTAATTCTGGTAAACGCGTATAGTCATCTCCGTTTAATGATTGTTTAGTCACTTTAAACTGGACTTTGCCATCTGGTGAAATATATTGATTGACATTTTCTTTGATTGAAAGTCGCCCACTTTTAACCGTTTCGTAAAATTTCGATGAAACATTATAAATTTCTATTGTGATTGTAGAAGTATCTGTATTTGCTAACTGTAATTCTAACCAATTGACCTGTTTAAGCGGGACAGAACTTGGTATTATCCATTCATACATATAAGAACCATTGACCATGATTCCTTCAAATTTACTTTCATCAATTTGTTCATAATGTGCAGATGAATCTTCTGGACTCACGCTGATATCAAAAGCAGACGAAGGTAATGTGAACTCCCCTGACATAGTAGTTTTTGGAGTAAAGGACTGTATAAGTACATTTACTGCAGACATTTCTGCGCGAGAATCTACTAAAGAGATAGGGACAATTGCATCTTCTGTATGTGCGATTATAGCAGGATGCGCCGTGGTTTTACCGGTCATTTGAGACATACGAATCAAACTGTTTTTTCTTTCTTTAGGTAAGTCACTACTTTGTGTCATTGTTGAATGTCCCATGTAAGGAATTGCTCCAGTAGCTATTGGTAAAAGAATCGCGGAACCAATCGGTTCATTTACTCCCACAGATTCATTTGGACCTAAATCACCAACCTCAATCATTTTAGTGCCTGACCATATTGAAACATCTTTCACTGTAAAAGAAAACTCGTTTTTAACCGTTCCGCGTATATTACCGCTTTCAACTGATAAATCAATAGCAAATTTCCCTACGTCCTTAATATGAGATTCACCAATTACAGAAGAAACAGACCAAAAACCGACATCTCGCATTATTAATCGATTTTTATTTGCCATTTCTTGCAGAATGGACATTGAATGAACACTACCTGTAGGTGATGAAAAAGCATTCATTCGTTTCATGCCTACCATCGTTGTCCCTGGTTCAGCTTCAAATGTGAAATTACCGGTCCTATTTGACAACAAAGATTCTATATAATAACCAGAAAGACTTGCATCCTCTTGGACTGTATAAAAACTTGACTGTTGAATTTGGGGGCGTATAAGGCGATCTTTTGCTCCGTAAGCAAATATGGCTACAGACGCTAGAATAGATATAGTTGGAATGATCCACCATGCATGTTCTCGTTTATCTCTTCTCTTCAATAGGAAATACAATAACGGGCCAACTAACATGATATAGATGATGACAATTGTGATCATTAAAGGTGTGGATACTTGAAATGATGGGAATAGTTCATTCGTCTGGCCCACTTCATACGATATTGTTTCTTTGATTCCTTGATCACCGGAATTCATCTTTGAGTATGTAAAGACCCCGAGATTCGCTTTTTTAATCAATTCAGAAATAAATGCTGAAGCATTTATTTCTTTAGAGAATGGCTCATCTCCAAGCGAAAAAGAAGTTTGAATAATTGCCCCTGTACCAATCGATTTTACTGCCGCAAGTGGTTGATTATCCGACTGCATTAACAAGCGAGATTGTTCGTTTAATGTGGCTTTGAATGAAGAAACATCTTCAGAGAATTGTTGTTTGTTTGTAAAGTTGGCAAAGACATCTTTTGAAATTTGTTGTCGTTCTTGAGATAGATTAAGTGGCAATTGTGATGACAACAAGCCTAATTCAGCTGCAGTATTATCCGATGCACCTACTATGACAACACCGCCTGTTTGGACCCAATCTAATATTGCTTGTTGAGCCTCATCTGGCAGATCAGCTAATACAAACTCATCAACTACTATAAGATTGGCAAGGCCATATGCAGATCCATCGGAGGGAAATTCAAAATTGTTTAATTGTGCAAGATTTATTACTTGAGTATCAGTCATACCATTTAATTTGATCTTGGAGAATGGACTGAGCCGATCCTGACTTTCCGTTAGTGTTAATACAAAATTAGTTTCGGGTTCATAAAACTTAGGACTTATTGATTTATCTCCTATATATTCAAGTTCTTTACCGTGTTCCCAGCTATCTTCATAAAAATAAAACATTTGTGTTTCCGAACCTGAGTACATAAATTCAGGTGTTAAACCAGGTAGAGTTAAATTTAATGTCTTGGTTTCCCCTGATCCTACCGTAAATGGAATCGCTTTTGCTGAACCCACTGCATAGGATTCCGAATAGTCAATAACTAGATCCCCAGAAAAATCATCCCCATTGTTTACGACAGTTATAGTAAGGGGTAACCCTTGACTGTGTTTAACTTTGTTTTGAATGCCAGCAGTTGCTTTAACCTCTAGTTTGGTTGCTGCAGATGCTTCTGTTAATGATAAAAAACTTAACAAAAATATTATGCATAAGGCAAAACACCATCGAATACTTTGAATCATCTCTCTTCCCCCTTTGTCTCTATAAATATTAGTACGAAATGGCTACTTAAAGGTTCCTTTAAATTAACAGAAAATTATATCTTGCTTATCATTGAATTGAAACCTCATATATTCTCATACATTAAAAAACAAAATTATAAATATTTTGAAAGATATACATCCGATTTTCAATAAATAGAAATACAATTGAGTCAATTTCATAACTCCTTAATTTGATAATAAACAAGAACATTTAATTGGTTTTCACATTAATTATCCGTTAATTTTAAACTGCTATCGTTTGATTGTAGCGCAAGGCGACTCCAGTGGGAACAGCACAAACTGGAAGCCCCGCAGGAAAGATACTGGCCAAAAGCCAGGATCTTTGCGACGAGTAACCGCAGGAGCACATGTTTTTAGAGTGACGAGGAGATTGAAGCCGTGCCCCACGGAAAGCGTCCGCATGGAGCGGAAATCAACTTTGTTCGGATATTATTACTAGATTTTTTATTATGAAATTGACTCGGTTAACTTTCCATAAAAAAAGGACGTCACTAATAAAGAATGACGTCAAATATTATCTGTATGAGTTAATCATCATTAGATATTTTATCAATAAACTTTGAGATGATCTTAGGTATTGGTACACCAATAGAATGAAGATTTTCTAAGATTGATAATCCCTCCATACCGATATAGAAATAAATTGCCGTTGTTTTAAAGACTGGAATATCTGAAACTGTTAACATATCTATCCAATTGGCTAAAATAATTACTAACATCATCGCTGCTTTTTTCAAGAACCCTTTGTAACCCTGTTTAGAGCTGAGTTTCTTTTCAATCGCAGCTTTAATTAACCCGGTTATGATATCTATAACCATAAAAACAATTAGGACTGTTAGTAGCATTTGCCATCCACCAATTAAAAATAAGAACCATGATCCAGTGATTGAAAGAACAAATAAGATTTTTTCCATGTAAAACACCTCCTTTTCATATAGAAAGAGACATATAAAAAAGTCCTCTTTTGAAGGACTTTTGACATGTTTTCAGCACGAGCAAATGATATAGTAAAGTTTTTATCAACATTACAGATACATAGACAAACATCTCTTTCAAATTGTCCTTCATGATATTATATGATGCTGATTCTATTAATGACTTTGCTATTTCTCACTAATGCACAATAAAAACCCTTCATTCATGCAAAATAGCACATAGAATGAAGGGTTTTTTTAAAAATATATTAGAGTGAACGTATATAAGATTCCACAAAAGGGACGAGATATTCTATTACTTTTTCATCTGGACTAAGTTTTGCATTGTGTAAGCCGGAAGGAGAATCAACTCCTGCCCAAAATAAAAGTCCAGGAATTTCTTGCAAGAAATATCCGAAGTCCTCTCCGGTCATTGCTGGATCACATTCTATTGAAACAGTCGACTTATCATCCTTAGCAAAGTTCAAAAACTCTTTAGTAATCTTTGGTGTATTAAACACTTGATAATAAGAAGACCCATAGTCTACTTTAACCTGGCATTCAAAAGCAACTTCTGTTGCTTGACAAAATGCTTCAATTCGTTGTTTCACACTAGTCATTGTTTGTGCGTTCATTGTACGTATTGTTCCCTCTAGCCGTGCATGACCTGAAATAATATTTTGAACTGTGCCAGAAGTCATTTTACCAATTGTTACTACTGCAGAATCAAGCGGGTTGATTGAACGACTGACAATCGTTTGAAGTTGTAATAATAAACTTGCAGCAGCTATTGTCATATCTTTCGTCTGATGTGGATATGCTGCATGACCTTCCACTCCATGAAGATCTATAAAGAGCTCTGATGTATTTGCAAATAATAGACCTGGACGAGTTGCTACTGTCCCAACAGGATACTCTGGCGCAATATGAAAAGCTAAAATTAAATCCGGTAACAACTCTGGATGTTGTTCCTTTATCCATTCTCGCATTGGTAGTGCTCCACCTGGTCCTTCTTCAGCAGGTTGAAATAAAAAAACCATAGAATCGTTAATAGGTATTTCATTAATTTGTCTTAACAATCCTAAAGCGACCGTCATATGAATATCATGACCACATGCATGCATATATCCATGATGAGTTGATTGGAAAGGAAGAGATGTAAGTTCCTTAATAGGAAGACCATCCATATCAGCTCTCCAACCAATAATTTTCGTTGGATTTAGTCCTTTTACGTGAACAATAATACCGGTTTTCCACTCCACAATTGTTAATCGCTGTTTATTAAGAGTATGAAGTTCCTTTAATAAATAAGCTTGTGTTTTATATTCGTGGAAACCAGTCTCTGGAATTTGATGTAATTCACGTCGTATTTGTTGAAGTGTTTTCATCATCTAATCCTAAAGTTGACGAAGTTCTTGCATAATTTCAGTTTTTGATTTTGTTTTATCGTCTATTTCCTTAATAACTTTTGCTGGCATACCTGCCACTACCGTGTAGGGAGGAACGTCTTTTGTTACGATAGCTCCGGCTGCAACTACTGACCCTTTGCCAATTGTAACACCCTCTAAAACAACTGCATTTGCGCCAATAAGTACATCATCTTCCACAGTAACCGGCATTGCAGAAGGTGGCTCAATTACACCTGCTAATACAGCACCCGCACCAATGTGACAGTTTTTCCCAACTGTAGCACGTCCACCTAGGATCGCACCCATATCTATCATCGTCCCATCGCCAATAACTGCTCCAATATTAATAATCGCACCCATCATAATAATACAGTTATTACCTATTTCAACTTGGTCACGGATAAATGCGCCAGGTTCAATTCGGGAGTTTATACCTTTTAAATCTACTAACGGGATTGCAGAATTACGACGGTCATTTTCCACCACTATATCTGCTATTTGATCTTTATTTTCAGTTAAAACAGCTTCAAGATCAGACCACTCACCAAATAACACAAGTGAATTACCTTCTCCAAAGACTTTCGTATTTTCACCAAAAGATATCTTATTTAAGTTTTTACCATTTACATAAACCTTAACTGGTGTTGATTTTTTTGCATGTTGAATATAAGAAATAATTTCATATGCATCCATTTGTTTCATAATTCATAAACTCCCTTTCAATCTTGCGAAATATGGTCTAATTGTACAGGAAAACGAATAATAATACACGTAATTAATTTGAGAAATCATGCAGTCTTTCTGCATGATCTTTCACAATTTCAACAAAAGCTTCAACTTGTCGAAGTTTAAAGGCAGACTCATATGCTATTAGCCAAGTATCACGTGTTAATTCAAACTCTTCGGCTTGGTTGGTTAATGCAATTTTATTGATTTTTTCTAAACCACTTAAAGTGATGGATGGTAAAATAGCATATCCAATTCCATTCAAAGCCATTTGTTTACAGGTTTCAATCTGATCTACTGTAATTTGGTGTTTCGGACTTGAGGAAAAGTGACTTTGCCACCATGCTTGTATCTCTTGATAGTAGTTTGAATCACTTTTAAACTGGATAAAAGGACGGTCGGTTGACGAAACATCTTTAACTTCTTTCAATTCTTTGTCTACTAAATACAGTGTGTCTCTAAATAAATGAATTTTTGTAGATTTCCATTCAGTATGACCTCTAACAATTCCAATATGAGCTTCTCCATCGTATAAGGCCTTCACAATCTCTGAACTCCAACCCGTAATAAGTGAAATTTTAACTTCTGGATATTCTGTGACAAAATCTTTTAACACCATTGGCAACCAATTTTGCCCGACAATTGAAGCACATGCAATTTTTAAAGTTCCGTGCACCTTAGAGGTCAAGGAATGAATGATTTCATGAAGTTCTTCTTTCTTTAAAATATTTTCGATTGAAAATTGAATTACAAGTTCACCAGCAGGTGTAGGAGTGAGACCTTTTTGCGAACGAAGAAATAATTGTACCCCCCAATCTTTTTCAATCGATTGGAGACGTTGGGATAATGCGGGCTGGGACAAGAACAGGCGCTCCGCTGCTTTTCTCATATTGCCCTCTTCTGCAAGTATCTTAATAATTTGCCATTCATTCGTCGTCATTAATCTCACTCCTTATAAGAACCTTCAAAAGCATGGCCATCCTAGCTTTACTAAAAAGCACGACCACTCTAACCCGTGAAAAAGAAGATCTCCTGCTTCGGAGATCTTCTTTTTTATTGCTACTAACTATTTAGATAGATATGTTTTTTCAGTTGTTTTAATACAATACGTCTCGTTAATATACCTAAAAATGTTTCTTCATCATCGATTACACATAAAAAAGGATGATTGATCAATAGGTCGAGTCCTTTTTTGAACTTTTCAGTAATATGAATAATTGGAGCCATTTGCATGACAAGATCTACTTTCAAATCTGGCAAACGTTCGTACTCAATATGATCAAGACCTAGAATTGAATCTGTAATCATTTGTGTGCTTACTAACCCTTTTAATCTGTATTTAGAATCTAGAACCGGGATAGACGAGTAACCTGTTTTTGTCAAGACGAGTAATGCATGTTCTGCACTATTACCAACTTGGACGTGTGCAACTTTTTCTGACGAGATGATGAATTCTTCGATTTGCATATCTAAAAAATCTCTGCTTGTAAGTGAAATCATACACTTCTACTCCTTTATCTGTTCTACAAACGAACAGCGTATTACTCTATTATCATATCATATTCAGCGACAGAAGAGAGAAGTAATGGTTTAGCACAGAATAAAAACTTCTTTACCTAATAAGGCAAAGAAGTTGCATAATAAAATATTAGAAGTGATACAAATATAAGTGAAGCAAGATAAACCCAAATGATTGGATTTAGTACAAAAGGATGTTCTTTCACAGATTCCGGGATTGGTGAATCATTTGCTGATTGGCGTTTCCTTTCAAACGTCATAATTCTCCTTGTTGCGTTAAAACCAATAGCACTAATGATAAGTACTACACCCATTAACGGCCACGTCCACATACCCATAGTTATCCTACCCTTTCAATGAAGTAAGCTTAGTATGGGTTGTATCGTTATTTTTACTCTTTAAAAAGGATATTTATTTAACCATTGCCCGCCATCAAGTGTGACGATTTCTCCATTCATATATGCTGCTTTTTTCGAAAGCATAAATGCAGCGAGATCAGCAATTTCTTCTGGAAGTCCCAGTCGTCCAAGTGGTACTGATTTAAGTGTACGTTCAGCTGCCTCCTCAGATTCCCATAGCTTTTCAGCTCCACCCGTGCGTTCAATTGGTCCTGGAGCTATTCCGTTCACTCGAATCCCAAATTGAGTTCCCCATTCTACCGCGAGCGTTCTCGTTAAAGACATAACGCCTGCTTTTGCTGCAGCAGAATGTACAACTCCCGCTCCAGCATTCCATGCATACGTTGCCAACATATTAAGTATGGATCCTTTCTGCTCTTTTTCAATCCAGTAGTTACCTACTGCTTGAGAACAATAAAACGTTCCATTTAAAACAATGTCAATAACAGATTTCCAGCCGTTTGGCGATAGTTTTTCAGCATGAACGATAAAGTTTCCAGCAGCATTGTTTACAAGTCCATCAATCCTACCAAACTTCTCATCAGCAAATTGGACCATTGCCTTTACATGTTCAGGTTCACGTACATCCATTTGAAAAATACCTACACGGTTAAAATCATGGGAAATTGCCTTTTGAGCCGTTTCTAATCGCTCTAAATTACGTCCAGTAATAACAACATTTGCACCTTCTTCAACAAATCGCTTCGCCATGTAAAAACCCATTCCACTTGAACCACCAGTGATAATTATTGTTTGATCTTGTAATAACATATTATTCCCCCTTAAATACTGAATATTCATTCATAAATCTATTATGCCATTACTAGCTTACAAAAGTACATAGACGATTTGTAGAACTTTTATTTATCTCTACTTTTAGACTTTCATACTAATGTCTTAATAATCAACTTGGAAGTACTTGATATTGTACACTTTTTTAATTCTATTATTCATAAATTTGCTAATTCAAAGTGAAATCCAAATCTTTTACATCCATTTTATGTTGCTGTATACTAGTAATTGGATATTCATAGTGTTGTTGAAGTATTTATACACATTGCTCTTGGCTCTCCCATCAATGTGAAAGAAAATGAAATCTGTGTTTCTACGCAAAAGAATAATTATTCTTTTTGAAAAGAAGTAATTGTATATATGTTCAAGATAAAAATTTCAAATGGAAACTATGCTTTGTAATTTGATATCCATTAAGTATGCGTCTAAAGTGTTCCATCTACGTGCATCAATTGTTAATACTTATTTGCGTTTTATTATACTCATGATCTTTTTTTATACCATTTTAATTATTATCTATACAAATTGGGAAGGAATTGGTATGATATATTTAATTGAATGCTCTGAATTTTCTTTAATATAGCTATTTAAAATTTTCTAAGGTGTGAAGGGTGGGGTTTCATGAAACCAAATAGGACTGACGAACAACTAGCTTCTGCTATTTTTTCAGTAAATCGTCATGCTAAAACGGCTACTGATAACAAATATCTCTATGAATTAAAGAGATTAACCATTGAAAAAATGATTGAAACTGGACGTGCTAAAAAACTGGGACTACACTTTGTGGAAAATCCTCGATTTAGTCAACAACAATCTTCTGTATTAGTTCAATGTGCTGATTACTATTTTCATTTATTACCCAAAAAAGAAGATTTTCAAAGCCTAACACATTTGGGGCATTTAGATGAAAATTACCGTAATCCACAAAGAAGAATGAGTTTAAATCTAGCAAAGCAGCTGTTAAGCGAATACACCGGTTTACATCAGTCGAACTTAAAGAATAAACCCACTCAAATGCCCTTCTCCCAATCAAATAAAAAACCAGTAAAAAAACGGTCATATATTTTTGGAAGCACTTACTTAGATTAAATAATATGAATAAATAGCCAAAACCTATGTGGTTTTGGCTATTGAATCTTTTCTTAAGCTCAAATGAATAATTAGTCCAATAACAGTCATTATAATTAATGTTGATAAAGCTATTCTACTTGCCAGTGGGCCATAATCTTGTAACTGATATGTGATTGTCCCGTACATCGCTGGACCTATTATAGAAGAAACTTTTCCCGAAAATGCAAATAAGCCAAAGAATTGACCACGCTTATTTTCAGGGGTTAATTCAACAATTAGGGTTCGAGAGGTTACCCACATCGATCCTAGAGATATACCAATCATACTTCCAGCTATCCAGAACATCCATTGATCAAACGCAAAGACCGCGATAAATAGGGCAACAATCATTAGTACTGCCACAATGCTAACTGAATTCCTGGCACCTATTCTTTTAGCAATATACCCAAATGCAAAGGAACCAATAACCGCCGAAATTGTAGAAACCAAATATAAAATTATGAATTGTCCTGATGAAAAACCTACGATAACTGTTGCATAAATAGCCATCATTGCTATCGTGGTAGCTATTGCATCATTAATAAAGAAATAGGCAATCATAAAAGTAAATACTGGCTTATGGGATTTCATATCCTTAAATGTTTTAATGATTTCTTTATATCCTTCAAAAAAAGACCCTTTTATTCGTTCATGTTTTGGGATTGGTGTATCCTTATTAATAAAAAATAGTGGCAAAGAAAATAGAAGGTATAATATAGCAGTAGGAATAAATGCTTTATAAAAATCTCCTTCACTTACTAGTATGTAGACTAATAAACCGACTATTGTCCCAATATAACCTACCGCGACCCCGAAGCCTGAAATTAAAGGCATCTCCTGTTTTGTTCCTAAATCGCTCATCATCGAATCATAGAAGACAAGACTTGAATTAAAAAAGAACTTTGCAATAACGAAACTTACAACAACTAAAGCATAAGAAAGTGGTACGCCCCACATGAGTACATCTGACTGAATACCACCAAACACTCCCATCATAAACGTTGCAACGATTGAAATAGATGTAAACCATACAATAAACAATTTTTTGTACCCAGTTCGATCAATCCAAACACCAAACAATGGGGAAAAAATAGCTAAGAAAATACTAGCTACAGCATTTGCATACGAAACGAAAGTACTTGCTACCTGTTGTCGGGCTAAACTTGTTCCAATAACTTCATCAGTATAAAAAGGGAAAAATATAGTATTAATGTTGGATGAAAAAATTGTATTGGCAAAGTCATAAAAAGCCCAAGACAATATTGGTAAAGATAGATAAAGAGCAATTGGACTCCGTGGAGTCGCTTGTTGATTGTCCAATCTGAATACCCCCCGCTTGAATGAAATCTATTTATTGTAGGCTTTTATTAAACTTTGTGTTCCTAAATTTTCAAACCCTTCATTTGCGAGATTTTGATACATCGAATAAGCCATATCTAATCCTGGTAACTTCAAATTCATTTTTTGAGCCTCATCTAATGCAATGCCCATATCTTTTATGAAATGCTTCATATAAAACCCTGGTTTAAAATCTTCTTGTAACATTCGAGGTGCCAAATTTAATAATGACCATGAGCCAGCAGCCCCTACCGTTATTGATTTCAATACCAACTCCGGATCAAGTTTCGCTTCTTTAGCATAGGTAATCGCTTCACATGTTGCTATCATCGTAGATGCAATAGCAATTTGATTTGCCATTTTTGTATGTTGACCAGCTCCTGCATCTCCTTGATGAATAACATGCTCTCCAAATAACTTAAATATAGGGGAAATTGTATCAAAAACTTCTTTGTCGCCTCCGACCATGATTGATAACTTCCCTGTTCTCGCTCCAATATCACCACCTGACACTGGTGCATCAAGTGAATTCATCCCTAATGTAAGTGCTTTATTGTAAATATCTATAGCAAGAGTTGGAGTAGATGTAGTCAAATCTACGACGATTAATCCTTTTTTACCATTTAAAAAGATTCCTTGTTCGCTGTAATAAACTTCTTTAACGTCTGATGGATAACCAACCATCGTAAAAACTACATCTACTTCAGATGCTACTTCACCTGGAGTTAAGGCCCACTGAGCTCCCATATTTAAAAGGTCTTCCGCTTTTTCTTTTGTACGTGTATAAATAGTTACTTGATAATTAGACGACAATAAATGTTTTACAATACTTGTACCCATAACGCCAGTTCCTACAAAACCTATATGTGCTTTTTTATTCATTATGTAGCCTCCAATAATAGTTATTAGTGTTTACTAGTTTAACAAATTTACTAGATTTAAGCATCAGAATATTCCGAAATTTCCTTTCCCTGTAATTATATCAAACTTGAAAATAATTCTTCAATTTTTAAAAGATTCATATGTCTATTATAACGCTTCTTCAACAATTTATTGGACTTTGTGGACAAATTTAACAGATGAATTTATTATGAGTTCGAACTTCCTTTTAGATGGCAATACAATGTATGTAGTAGGTATATGTATAAGTCCAACTTGAAATAGGAATTAGACTAGACTTTTATAAATAATTTTTGTTTTTACAACAGTTATTTTATTACTCTACCGTTGATTCAATTATTTTATGAGCAGGACAACTTTTTGTATTTATTTTTAAAGCTATGGTGTTTATAATAATTGATCTTTAAACTATGACAAATTACCCCATCTTTCTTTATTACCGAAAATCATGCGGCGAAAGCGTGAATTACACTCGACTATTCAATCGTGTGTCTATAGTTTTAGGATTTGATTAAGGGATTGGTCACAACTTCATAGAATTTTACAATCCAATATTAAAATGTTGATTTTTTATGAAATTAAATTTCCTTATATTTCAACAAAAAAAAGTAGGACACATTCCTTTCGGAAATGTGTCCTATAAAAGGGGGAAATGAGAATGTTGCTGTGTTCAAACTTATTATCCCCACTATTTAAATATTTTAAACCTCTTTTAAATATTTTATTGTAAGAGTTTCTAGTTCTTTCATGAACCATTTTCCATCTTGTGAGTTCATAGTTAACCCACTATAACGAACAACATCATATATTTCATAAAACTGTTCAGAAACTTTCCATTCTTCACGTTTAAACCATTCTCGTATCGTTTCATTTTGTTGCCTTTTAAAACCAAAGTATCCTGCTTGCTCTTCAAATTTTCGGTACTCATCTCTAACCAAATTTGTTTCTAAGGAGTAGTGCCATTTAAATGATTTTTCATCCTCAATTTGAATCTGAACACTTTCACTTCTTTCAAATTGAGCCAGTTCATTGGCCAATTCAATTTTCTCAGTTTTAAATTTAGACAATCGCCAAACAATTATTCCAATAACAACGATACTTATAATTATAATAATTGGAATCAAAGGTAAGTCCTTTGGCAAATCTAGCCACTCAAATTGTTTAGTATCCTTAAATTTTTCATAATCTTCGACACCCGATTCGATTGTTGGTTTAACAACCTGAGGATTTATTGCATTAGTGAAGATATTTTGCAACCATTCAATAAACATACCAATAGGATAGAGGACTATTTCAATTATACCGCCAAATAATGAAACGATTAATTCACGACCTTGATTTCCAATAGTAACAATTAAAACGAATATAATTGATGCACCACTTATAATACTAAAGTATATGATAAGAACTTTTGAAAACGAGACTTGATTTGTACCTTTTGATCGTAGCCATTGAACAATCATTCGATCTAACATAAATAGCACTAGACCTATTATGGCTAATAAAATAATGTATCTTAAAGCATCGGGCTTGTTTAATGCAATCGCTAAAAAATAAGTAAACGCAAATACCGCAACGAGGAGAGAGAAAAAAGGACCATCATGTGTTGCATCTTCTTGGATTTTTGCATATCTTTCTTGTATTCGCCAAACTGAAAATACTATGATAGCAGCAAACAACCAAAATGGAGCACCTAATAAAAAGACAGTTAATCCGATTATTACTGACACTAAAAGTGAAACATCCAACCGGTATCCTGTTTTCAAAAATATGGTATTAACCGCTATCGCAATCAAAAACAAAATAATAACCCACACAAAAGGTATTGCTATCATTTTATCATCTTGCATAAAGACGAAAACAAAAGAAATTAACCACGCGTCTTGTAAGAACTTCCCTAATGATTCAAATTGTACTAACGATTTTGAAGAGATTTGTCTTTCCATATCAAATCACCTCCAAAACTTTGATTTTCACTTACCTCTACATGTATGTATTTTGACCATCGAGTAACGTAAGAAGCCACATCTTCCAAATCATGCGTGAAAATCACAACTGATACTGGTAGTTCTCTATGCATATCAAGATGCATCAACATACGCTTAAACGGCATTGTGGTATCATTTTTTGATAGTACGGACAGTACTTCCATTGCTTTTTGTCGCTGCTTTTGCCCATCTCCTGTTGGCAGTAACAAATATGGCGTAGTGCTGAATGTCCTAACATTCACAGCTAGTGCATAGGGAATATTTTGCCGATAATAATAATCGACATAAGAAGCAATTTCCTCTATTCGCTGTTCTAATTCAGAAATAATTGAATATTGATTGACAACGTTTAACACAAGTAATACCGATTCATTTGCAACTTGTGTAAAAACTTTCGTTTGGAGTTTCTGCATTCTTGCAGTAGCTTTCCAATGGATATGATGAAATTGATCTCCAGGTTCATAATCTCTAGTGCCTATTGGAGAAAATAAATCTTGAAACAAGGAATGTTTATATTCTAAATCCCCTGGTTTAAGGGGAGATGACTTTCTTATATTTTTTAAAGGATAGATGCTTGGATAGACCATTTGTTCCATTAATAACTGTGGTTTATAAATTAATAATACTGATCCTTCCCCAAATAAATGTGGCACAGCCAGTTCTAAACGTTTTAACCTTGATAATCCTCTTTTTTGTCCTTCAATTGGGACTTTAACTGTCACAATTTCATTTGTTCCAATTGTTAATGGAACCACTATCTCTATTACTTGAGAATGACTTACATTGGTATTTATTAGGGGACGTACTGCATCTAGAAATTGTAACCTTAGTTGTCCGTTCCAAATTGGCAGCCCTCTATTTTCAAAAGTCAATTCCCAATTTGATTTACCTTCTTTGAGCATACGACTTCTTTTCTTGTCATTAATCAATGTTAACTTTTGTCCGACATGTTTAAAGTACAAACTTTGCATGAAGGCGACGACTCCAAAAAAACAAAAAACTCCTGCAGCAAGGTATTGCGTTAATATGATTGACATGACCAAGCAAAGGGCAATAATAGTAATGACCCAATTAGTTTTTGTTGCTCCATAGTACTCCCGTTGCCAAATCATTTTGTTGCTGCCTCTACTGGCGCTTGAACGGATTCGATAATTTCTTGAAGTACATCTTCTAGTTCACGTATTAACATTCCTTCAGCTGTTAACATCAAACGGTGTGAAGAAAGAGGCGTAACCATTAATTTTACATCATCAGGTGTGACGTACGAGCGACCTTTAATAAAGGCATGTCCCTGAGCTGCATGAAGAAGGGCTAGTGAAGCACGTGTACTTAGTCCTAACTCCACTTGAGGATGTTGTCTTGTGGCATGAATGATTTGTAAAATATATGTCTCGATATCTTCATGGACAGTAATTTTTCTTACATCTCGACGCCATTGTTGAACATCTTCGATCTCAATGATAGATAAGGTTTTCACTTCTCCAGGAGTTTGACTGAAATCTTTCAATATTTTTCTTTCTTCTTCAAAACTCGGATAATTTATTTCAATACGAAATAAGAACCTGTCTAATTGAGCAGCTGGTAATGAAAATGTTCCTTGTTGAGATTCAACTGGATTTTGAGTTGCGATTACCATAAATGGCTCTGGAAGTTTAATTGTCTCCCCATCAATTGTTACCTGCTTTTCTTCCATAGATTCAAGCAGACTAGATTGTGTTCTAGGAGTGGCCCGGTTAATTTCATCTGCAAGTAAAATATTTGTAACAACAGGGCCTGGTCGTAAGATAAATTCTTGAGTCTTTGGATCAAAATAGCTAATTCCTGTAACATCTGATGGCAAAACATCCGGAGTAAATTGTAAACGTTTAAATTTCCCTTTAAATGCATGAGCAAAGGATTTCGCCATCATTGTTTTGCCCGAACCAGGAACACTTTCAAGTAAAACATGCCCGCCTTGAATTAAAGCAATTAACATAAAGTCTAGTTCTTTTTCTCTTCCGATAATTGCATTGTTTAGAGAATTTCTTAACTGTTGTAATTTTGAAGTTGACAATATAGCACCCCCATGATATTTCTTTAAGTATACCGAATAAATAGACTCCTATTAATATACAGATAAGTCTGAAAAATGGTCCTTTCCAAAAAATACGTAAAAAAGAACTAAGCGGATAGCCGCTTAGTTCTATATTATTTTAATATGGTCATTTGTTTTAGAATTTTTTAATTGATAGGCGTTTAAAAGTTGATCAAGTTTTTCACTAAGTTGGATAGTATCCACGTCTCCAAAACCTTTTTCCAGTGCTAACTGAATCATTTTTTCTCTTGTATGTTCTACTTGCTCAAGAAGTGATTGTGGCACGTTACATCTCCTTACCAAAACTTAATACCTAATATTATACACTAATTCCCACATACTAACACATCTTTATTCCGACAAAATAAGACAATTTTATATCAACTTCGAGCATTAATGTCATAAGAATAACTAACCATACCACCTTGTTGGGCAATTCCACGGAAATGTTTAAAGTCTTTTCGTTGAACTAGGACTTCGCGAAATGACAAAAAATTCTCTTTTTCAACTGTTATGGAGACTATCACTCCATTTTTTAAATCGTCGAGTTGTTGTTCATGTGTTTTCATCTAAGTACTCCTTTAAATATAAGTTTCAAAAAAGACTTTACGGTAGTAATATTATCATGCAAACTAGTTGTTAAGTTACAAAAAAGTAACTATAATTAGAAAACGATTTCAATATATCTAATAGTACATGTTATATTTTTCGGGAAATTTTTAAAGCTCTGAGATTAAAAGAACAATCTAAATTCAATTACTTAAGACTTAAGATATAAAATAGTATATCTTAAGGACTAAAAGTCTTCACCAATTCAGATGATAATAAGTTAATAATTAGATTTATAGGAGGTGTTGTAAATGTTGGGAGTATTAAATCCTCATCTACGATGGACTAGCTTGCTTATTGTTGTATATGTACTATTATACATTACTTTTTTAAATGAAAACCTCTTTTGGTATGCGTATACATTTACAATGCTGTTATTTATGGCACTATCATTAGTTCTAGGGAAAATAGAAGACGATGTGCAAACTTGGGAGTACTTAGTTTTCGGCATTGGATATGGCACACTCACCTACGGACTTATCGCCACGGCTTATCGTTTCACCTCTTTTTTCAGTGATGCCGCTGCTGTATCAGTTGAACGTTTTTTAAGTGACTATGGACCAACCACAGTATGGCATTATATGCTTCTAATTCTGATAATTGCACCAGGTGAAGAATTGTTTTGGCGTGGATTTATTCAACAAAAACTAAAAGCTTATATGAGTCCATTCTTTGCCGTTTTGGTCTCTTCATTGCTTTTCGGTTTATCAATGTCCTTTAGTGGATTTTGGTTAGGAGTGCTTGCAGCTATAACCTCTGGAATTCTTTGGGGACTTTTATATGAATGGAAAAAGAGCATGCCTCTAATTATTATTACTCATATAACAATGACTATCCTTTTATTTCTTGTATTACCTTTAGATTTTTAGGCGTGTTAAATCTAAGTTTTCAAAGAGTCAAATAAATGCAAAGAAAAACCGGGCAAAGATGGCCCGGTCCTTTAAGACAGCACACATGAATAATTTTATTATCAGTTGAAAAGGATATATATTAAACTGTATCGCCTTATGTTTTCGGGTTGTTTCAGACGGCATACATACTGCACCATTACCCCAAGAATGAAAGGGATGGAGCGAAGTTTTTCTTCGCTCCATCCCTTTGTTACAGGCAATTCTGCGGCTGGTTTGCTTCCGACGCGCCCCTTCAACCAATGGGCATATCATATTTTTGATTTGGGTCGATGAGAGAAAAGACACTGATTTTATACAGAGGGGCGGCCGAAGATACTATTTCGGCCTTTTCTTCATTTTTAAGGATAAGTAGTTTCTTTCAGCTACCTGGCGTATGGATGGACTATAGCCATACTGACAAACGCCTATGTAATATTTTTTTTAAATTTCAATTTACAGCATGGAAACTCGCCAAATTAATCGAATTAGTCTGAGTTATCACGGAAAGATAATTTGTTTTAGAATGTAAGTCTCCATATTCTTGAAGGACTATGTTCAAGGCACATCTATAATTTTTAAAAAATAGTTACTCAGTAGGAGTAACTCCTTTTTCAATTGAAAAACTATGCAGCAAGTTTATACTTTTCATCCACTTAGATCTTTTCGCTCACTCAAATTAGATTTCCGCTCACTCAGATCATCTTTTCGCTCACTCAAACAATTTTGCGCTCACTCAGAACTGTTTTCCGCTCACTCAACACTACTTTTCGCTCACTCAGCAAATAGTAACCATTATATTCCAACGAAAATGCGTATAATTGCTGAAACAGACGTCCCTATTCTAGTTGTTAGCTTAGAAAATCTTCTTTTTACAATTAAATTAGTTAGAAACCTCTATAATTAGATGAATAAAATTCGAAAATCCGGGTAAGTGCGCCCGGTCCTTTAAGAAAGCACACAGTATCCACTTTGGTTTCTGGTATGATTTCCGTT
>NZ_ALJG01000364.1 GCF_000286315.1 Paenisporosarcina sp. TG20
TTATGAAATTGACTCACTTATGAAAAATAAATTTCACAGAATCATTTGCCTCCCATCCATTTCGAAAGCGGATATATTCCGAGGCTCTGGACGACTAGAGAAATAATGACTACTGGAAATGCAAGAGAAATCAAATTATTCGTATGCACATCGTTAATTGTACTCAAACTTAACAATAAAAACACCGACATCGATCCACGGATACCCGACCAGGAAATGAGGAATGCTTTTTTCCAATCGACCATTTTTCGCAACCCGCTAAATAATTGCATTGTGCTAGATACTACGAGGAAACGGATAAGAATCGTGGCTATAAATACACCAATAGCTAGCCCCCAGTGAGTAAATGTTAAATAGTCTGTTGCCACAATACCAATTAGTAGAAATAACAGTGAAAGTAATGTGGGTTCGACAACGTCCCAAAAACCTGACAATGCTTCACTGTAATGATCTTCTTTATTAATATGTGTAAACTCCCATGACAACATAATCCCTGCGGCAACAGTCGCCAGCACACCAGAAAAACCAAAACTTTCAGCAAGTTGGAAAACCCCATAAGCGATGATGATACTGAGCATGACCTGATAATCGCGATGGTGTGTGTAGTGCACAGCTTTACTTAATAACCATCCTACTACAATCCCAAGACCTATTCCGCCTATAGAGACATAGCTAAATTCACCTAAAATTGACCAAACATTAAATGCTTTATGATTTATGTACATACCTGAAATGACGCTAAACAGCACAATACTCGTTCCATCATTAATCAGCGATTCCCCATCAACAATATCAGCAATACTTTTATTTGGTGATGCTTTTTTAAGTATCGCAACTACAGACACAGGATCAGTAGGCGTCAGAATTGAAGCGACCAATAAGGCTCCTAAAAAGGTTATTGAAAATACTAAGCCGCCTAAATAATATACCACCACCCCCATAAGCCCAGCAGTTAAAATGATTCCAAAAGTGCTTAGCATTGCGATGATACCTGCGTTTTTTCGTAGCGCAGTTGTGGAAAAACGATAAGCAGAGGTAAATAGTAACCCTGGAAGAAACACATTATAAATGATATCTCCCGTTACTTGGACATCTGAAAAATAGGGGATAAACGATAATGCTATCCCAATCAACAGAAGTACGACGGGCACCGGGAAATTTTCTTGTTTTTTATCGATTGTAAAAACGATATAACCAATGGCTAGTAGAATAATTATTAGTGCTGTAGACATCAAATTTCCTCCATACTGAAATGAATATGATTTAATACCTTTTGCAGCATATGACGGTTTTCCCGTTATACTAGCTAGACTCGTATCTTTATTACAGTTTAAATTTACCCTACCGTCCGTAATAGTAAACAGTTTCATTTCGTTAACTCATGTTTATAATACCAATCATAAGTGGAGGCTTGGCAGATCTCCTCGGCATGACGCCCATACGACACTAAACGCTACTACAATTGCCTATTCAATTTCCACAATGTCTCAGGAGTTAAATGTTAGTGTTATTTTTTATGGTTATTCATTCCTGCATTATATAATCGGTTCCAACTGTAACACCAGTTGCGGTGTAAGTTTTTCAACACACTGGAACTTGATCGAACTAGGGGTTTATTATGCGTTCATTGGAATTACGATTGAAACTCCGTTTTGTCTTTCGAGACGGTCAAACGACAATTCATGGAAAACGAATCTGGTGACTCTGTCATTAGCTCGGTAAATGTCACAAGTTCATTATCCCGCTCATGGCTATTTGGCTGATTCTTGGTCATCCCACAATTGATAGGAAACGTTTGGAAATATAAACTCTTTCTTTTCCATGACCTTGAACACTTCTACATTCCCTTATGTTGGAGTTGCATCCTTCTATTATTGGCGTTTTATATCTCCGTATAATCCACAAACACGTATTTTAAGCATTTCCATCCACCATTCGATGATTTAGGTTTGTGTAAGTATTAACTGATTTAATGAGTTGTTTGATTGAAGGTAAATTATTTTGAAATCTCTACACTAAAGATATGATGATAATCTTACAATAGGTTATCTGGACAATAAAGTAATTATCAAGCTTAATCATTCCTACTGTAGATTTATACAAACTGAAGTGACTACAACTTTAAAACAAATGGTAAAATCATTAGCAATGACGATGTTGATTAAATGGACGTGTTTCTTTTATGATTTTATGATTTGGGAAGCGCATTAAAATGAAACCTGATGAGGGGTGTAATAATGGAAAAACGAAATGGCAATTCTCAATTGATCGACTTGGTGCCTATTGGTCTAGTTTTACTCGATAAAGAATTTAAAATTACTAATATGAATAAGTTTGCTGAAGACAAGCTGTTTTGCGACAAATCTAACCTTATTAATCAATATTGGACTGATGTATTCCCTAACTTTATGACAGAAGCAAGAAAAATGGCAGACGCAGAAATATCTCAATTTACTTTTGCAGGGGAAAGTTTTATTGCGAAGACATCGCCTTATATCTCGGATGGAACAGCAGGATTTAGTTTGTTATTCATGACGAAATCATCGTTGGAAGAATTCACTGAAGAAATGGATTCTTATCAAAATTTAGTGGCCGACCTTAAAGCAATTTTTGATATATCATATGATGTTATCTATGTTTCAGATGGCAACGGGAAAACCTTATCAGTCAGTGCCGCATCTGAATGGCTATGGGGCTACAAGGAAAGCGAACTGATAGGTAAAACAGTTTACCAGCTAGAGGCTGAAGGTGTATTTAAACCTTCAGTGACTAGGTTAGTGTTGGAGAAAAAAGAAAAGGTTTCCTTTGTTCAAACAACAAAGACTGGAAGACGTTTAATGGTGGTCGGTATACCGATTAAAGATGAAAAAGGTAATATAACCAGGGTGGTAAATGCTTCCCGTGATGTAACAGAAGTGGAAAAATTAGAATCTGAAGTCGAATTATTAAAACAGATGACAGAAGGTTACCGGCAGGAAATAGAAGGCTTTCGAGCAAGGGATGAAATCGAAAAAAAAATTATTTCAAGAAGTGTAAAAATGAAGCAAGTAGTAAACTTTTCTCAGAAAATCGCAAAAGTGGATTCTACAGTATTGATTTTAGGAGAATCCGGCGTCGGGAAAGAAGTAATTGCTTCTTTTATCCATAAATGGAGTAATCGAAGCACTAAGCCCTTTATCACGCTTAATTGCGGGTCAATGCCCGCTCATTTATTAGAAGCCGAGTTATTTGGCTATGGAGAAAAAAATGCCGAAATGGGTTTAATTGAAATGGCGAACTCCAGCACTTTATTTTTAGAGCAAATCGACGAAATGCCAATGTCCACTCAGACCAAATTCCTGAGAACGCTACAAGGAAAAAACAGTGTTGGTGAAACGTTGAATTTGAGGATTGTCACAGCTTCCACTAAAGACTTGAATCTATTGGTTAAAGAAGGGAAATTTAGGGGAGACTTGTATTATCTATTAAATGTAGTCCCCATTTATATTCCTCCATTAAGAGAACGGCAAGAGGACATTATCCCTTTGGTCATTCATTTTACAGATCAGCTATGCCAAAAATACAACGAAGAGAAAAAATTTAAGCCCTTACTATTAAAAAAGTTACAGGAATATTCTTGGCCGGGTAACGTACAAGAACTACAAAACATTATTGAGCGGTTATTTGTAACCTCTGAAGGAGTCTGGATTGAGTTGGAAGATTTACCAGAACATATGAAAGTGGATAAAACCCATGAAAAAAGCATTAAAATTAATAAAATTATTCCACTTAAAGAAGCAATAGAACTGGTGGAAAAAGAACTTCTGGAAATGGCTGAACTAAAATATGGATCAACGACAAAGATTGCCAAAGTTTTAGGGGTCAACCAATCAACAATTAGTAGAAAAATTCAAAGATATAAAAAAACTTAATTATTTTTGCGCCATTGCATACCAGTTATGCACCAATGCATAACTGGTACTTGGTAGGAATTTACCTTAATAATAAAACTAAATAAAGCATTTTAACTTAAAGTCTATGCATTATTGCATAGACTTTAAGTTGCGCACATATTGTAACCGAAGTTGAAGGATGTTATAACTAATAACAAGTTTTAAAAAAAGGAAGGAGCCAGCAATATAATGGATAAACAAAAGGTTATGGTTGCTGCAATTCAAATGAACTCTGTTCCATACGACCTTCAAGGAAACTTGAAGATGGCGGAACAATTGATTACCCAAGCTTTGCAGAAAAACGGGAAACTAATTGTCCTTCCTGAATTATTCAATACAGGTTATAGAGTGGAAGACAAAGATACTGAAATGGCAGAAGAAATTCCCGGTTACACCACAACCTGGTTAACCGAGATTGCAAAAAAGCATAATGTCTATTTTTCTACTGCTATTTTGGAAAAAGGAGCTATTAAAGGGATTGTATTTGATACTGCCATTTTGGTAGGACCGGAAGGACTAATCGGAAGTTATCGTAAAACGCATCTATGGGATCTTGAAAATATTCGATTTACAAAAGGCGAAGATTTTCCTGTCTTTGAAACACCCATAGGGAATATAGGCATGCAGATTTGCTATGAAATAGGCTTCCCTGAAGGAGCAAGAATATTAGCCTTAAAAGGGGCTGACATTATTGTATATCCTTCTGCTTTTGGAAAAGCCCGAAGGTATGCATGGGACATAGCATCAAGAGCTCGAGCTTTAGAGAACGGGATATTCATAATTGCCGCCAACAGAACAGGTACTGAAAAAGGGGAAACAATATTCGGTGGAGGTAGTAGAATAGTTGACCCATTCGGGGAGATTTTAGTTCAGACAGAAAATGAAAGTGATGTTATTTTAATAGAAATTGAGCTAAACAAAGTAACGGAACAGCGGAGAATGCTTCCTTACTTAAGAGATTTAAACAAAAATTTATTTCCACAAGGATTGGCTAAAAAACCTTTTTAAGGTGTTTTCATATATAGATTAGAGCTTTTTCATAGCAAAAATTAAAGCGCTTACAGTTGGGTTGGGTTTTGTGTTTTATTAAAACCAAGGGAAATGAGGCAGATAAAAGTGAAAAAAAACACATTGATTTCAAGAGATATTTTACCTACACATGGTAAGAATAGAGTTATTTCCGGTTGGGGATTCTTTAATATATGGGTGGGAATGGCAGTTATCATTGCTACTTTTCAAATTGGCGCAAACGGAATTGAATCCATGTCTTTATGGCATCTTGCAGGAGCAATTCTAATCGCGAACATAGTTATTGCAATTGTTGGAAGCTTAAGCGGAGATATCGGCGTCGAGCACGGACTGTCATTTGCAGCTTATATGCGCGCTCCATTCGGAACAGTGGGTGTACATCTTCCTGCTCTTAGTCGGGGAATCGTTGCAGCCATCTGGTTTGGAATTCAAACATATTTAGGAGCAACAGCCATTAACTATATCGTCAATAGTATGACTGGCTTCGACTCTTGGTTTACATGGTATTTAGTTTTTGCAGCTGTACAAATCATCAATACAGCTATTGGTATTAAAGCAGTAGACCGCTTTGCAGCGATAGCTGCACCTGCTATTATTATCATTTCTGTTTGGATTTTCTTTGATATGGTAGGAATGGCCGCAGATAACGGAATAAACGTATTCAGCTACGTAGGTACAGGCCAGACCACTACTTGGTTTTTGATCATGGTGGCCAATATGGGATTCTGGTCAGCATTAGCCGTGGACATTCCAAATATCACAAGATACGTCAAGGCACCAACCAATGAACGTAACTGGTTTAAGAGAAACAAAAATAACTACTTGCCGCATATCATCGCGTTACCTTTAGTCCAGACATTTATGGGGATAATTGGTGCGGTTAGCCTTCTTGCAGCAGGACTATGGAATCCGATTGAAGTTATTCAAGCTACTTCGACTGGTTGGATTATGGTGGTCCTTCTAGTGATGGTTGTTTTGGCACAATGGTCGACGAACTCAGCTGCCAATTTAATTCCAGCTTCTTTAACTTTTGTAAACGCGGGCGCAAAATTTAATGTGTCTTACACCTCGGGCATTATTATTGCAGGGGTAGTAGGCACATTGTTCCAACCATGGGCTATATTAAATCAATTATTTGTCTTCTTGGGTTATTATGGTGCTATATTATCGGCAGTAGCTGGAATTATCATTTGTGATTACTATATTATTCGCAAAAGACGTCTTGCTGTTCAAGACCTATACAATCCGGAAGGTCAATTTAAATTTGATAACGGAATCAACTGGGCAGGCATGATTTCCTGGGTGGTTGCAGGTGGACTTGCTGTTTATTTCCTTCAGTACATGTATCTCGTAGGATTCCCGTTAGGATTTATTTGCTACTATTTGTTAATGAAATTTTGGTATTTGAAAAGACATCCTCAAAAAGAAGTAGAATCAAATTACTCGGACGAATACCTTGGCACTACTGTGGGTCGCGATTGGGTTATTAAGGACAATGGTGAACAGTCTGTTAAATAGTTGTATTTTGTATCAAACATTTAGAACTGGGCAATATGAACTGAACAAATTTTAAGTAATAATAGAAACAAATTGTTGATGATACATAATCAGCAATTTCTATCAAAAATAGGGAGCGATGACAAATGGCAAAAAAAGAAATTTTGGTGGCTTATGGTGTGGACGTGGATGCAGTAGCAGGTTGGCTCGGGTCATATGGAGGAGAAGATTCACCAGATGATATTTCAAGAGGCCTTTTTGCAGGAGAAATCGGCGCACCTCGTTTGCTAGACCTATTTGATAAATATAACTTAAAAACAACTTGGTTTATCCCGGGGCATTCTATAGAAACATTCCCTGAGCAAATGAAAGACGTGCATAACAGAGGTCATGAAATCGGAATTCACGGGTATTCACACGAAAACCCAATAGCTATGACTTTACAGCAAGAAGAAGCTGTATTATTAAAGTCTATCGATTTAGTCAAAAAACTGACTGGAAAGAAACCAACAGGATATGTAGCACCTTGGTGGGAATTCTCCAATGTGACAAATGAATTGCTTCATAAAAATGGTATTAAATACGATCACAGTTTAATGCATAATGATTTCACTCCATACTATGTTCGAATCGGTGACAGTTGGACCAAAATAGATTATTCTAAGCAAGCCGAAGAATGGATGAAACCATTGCAACGAGGGAAAGAAACAAGCTTGATTGAAATCCCAGCAAACTGGTATTTGGACGATCTTCCGCCTATGATGTTCATTAAAAAATCACCTAATAGCCATGGTTTTGTAAATCCTCGCGATATTGAGGAAATGTGGCGCGACCAGTTTGATTGGGTATACGAAAATATGGACTATGGTGTGTTTACAATGACAATTCACCCCGATGTCAGCGGCCGTCCACAAGTATTAAAAATGCACGAGCGCCTAATTGAGCATATAAATAAACATGAGAATGTTAGATGGGTGACATTTGACGAAATTGCCGATGATTTTGCAAAACGCAATCCGTTCAAAGGGTAATCCCTATATCTAAATTATCCGCTCTTAGTTTTAGAGCGGATAGTTCTATTTAAACATTAAAGGAGGGTTTCGAATGTGCATCTTATGTGGGGAGTTCGTTATGCAAATCCACTGGACTGACAAAACTTCGACTGATGAAACAGAAATACTGGTTGGCGACCTTCAACGGACACGCATGCGAACACGTTTACACCGCGCGAAATTATGCAATAAAATTCTCAGTTACTACCGTTTAAAGTTGGAAGACTGGCATGGGAGCAAATTTGTTTTGCGAGACCTAAAAGGCAATCAAGAAATTGTCCACGATTTAGGGGCGCTCTGGGGCACTGCTGAAAAAATGCTAGGTGGACCAATAAATCCGTTAGATCCAAATTTACTTCAGCAGATTCAAGAGGAACAAAATCTACTAAGGAATGAAAATAAATGACTAACTCCAATAAAAAGCCTATCACCATCATCACTGGTTGTCTTGGAAGTGGGAAAACAACTTTATTACGGAAACTTCTAAAGAAACCAGAATTACAGCATAATACAGCAGTCATTGTAAATGAGTTTGGAAAAATTGGGCTCGATCACCATTTACTGAAAAAAACAGATGAAAAAACAGTACTATTAAATGGTGGGTGCATTTGTTGCAACAATCGGGAAGACTTGGAAAATGAATTGAAATCCTTTTTAAGTATGGACCATAATAAGGATGCATCAATTAACAGAATTATCATTGAAACAACAGGGATGGCAGACCCCTCCCCTATTCTATTTACTATTTTAACGAACCCGTTGCTTCAGCATCATTATTACATTGAAAGTGTTGTGGCAACTGTGGATACAAAAAATGGATTGCTTCATTTAAAAAACAATCCTGAACTTGTGAAACAAGTCATAGTAGCAGACAAAATAATATTAACGAAGACAGATATTTCAACACTAGAAGAGAAAGAAGAACTGATGAGACAGTTACATCGCATAAACCCTTCTTGTGAAGTTCATGAAGCTATTCACGGGGATATCGGAATTGACATTTTAAAAGTAGATCATCAGTCATTATCAATTAGTAAAATCGAGGCAGAACCTCTGAAAATAGAAAACACTAATCATTACGATTCAAACATAAAATCAATTTCATTTACATTTAATTCTCCACTTGACTGGACAGCTTTCGGACTATGGTTAAGTGCTCTTCTTCATGCAAATGGTGAAGATGTTCTACGTGTAAAAGGACTACTTGACGTAGGGGAAGACGGACCCATTGTCTTAAATGGTGTGCAGCATATTATTCATCCACCAGAACATTTGGATACTTGGCCTGATAATGTTAAACATTCGCATTTAGTATTTATTTTAAGATCCATCGAACCAATGGATATTGAAAAATCATTAAAATCTTTTCAATTCTTTTTGGGAACTGATATTGAAGTATTAGAATTAATTACAGCACTCTGAAATTTAAGATAATTAATTTAAAAATGTTCTTTTAGAACGATACTAACATACTTTAGGTTTTTCCCTGATTCTTGAAAGAGGCTTAATTAGTTTTCCAAGCTCCAAATTTATATACTCCCATTTTTGACTAACCCACGCACAGGTGTTAGGCATGCTTTCGGACACGATTTCTGTAACACCAAACTTAAAGAAGTATTGCCGAGAAATGGGTCTAAAGTCTACACTTTAGGCCCATTGCTCAACTATTGTTTCTCTGGATTCTGCATCGTAGATCAAGCTTTCCTTTTAATAAAATAGCAGAAGAAGATACAATTCACTCCCCTCCTACTTGCCATAAAGTTACGAACTTTATAAATACATTCCTAGTAACAAAAGCGCTAAAGCGCACTTGCTCACGTCCCGAGTCTACTACTGAAAGACTCGGGACTATTTTTTCGCTCTGTGCATCGTCCCACCACAAAAAGGACATTCAATCTCGACTTGTCCACCCTTACGCAAGTCATCTTGAAAATCCTGCACAACAAAATCAGGAATGTCGTCTGTTTACTGACAATCCCTACATTTAAATTTAATCAGAGTTATTTCGTCATTTAATCCGAATGGATCTCTTCCTCTAACGACTTCAAAAACTCTCTGCTTAATTCATCCAGCTCTTTGTTTTTTTCATTGGCAGCTATCCCCCGTGTTTGGATAATTTTCATGTCTTCCATGTAATGATACAGGAAACCATAATCAGCGTGCCAAACTTCTACCAGGTCCATCTCACGATGGCAACATGGGCAATAAAAGGATCTTTATTCAATGTCTCTATCATCCGTTGTCGATAGCTCTTTCTTTTTTTCTTTGTTTCCAATAATAAAGAAAGCTGTTTTGTTGCATAAATGCATGGAGACTTAGGATATCTTTTGCTCGTTGGTAAGCTCTTCTACTTTACAACTCAAACGCCCAACCATTCGAAAATGATTCGATGAGATATGTTGTAATATTAGATATCCTATCATTAATTTATACGAACAGTTTACTGAACAATTACCCACATGTCTAAAATTTTATAATTTCCTAATAAGTAAAAAACTTTTGACTTATTGATAAAAATGATTTACGCTATAAACGAACGTTTTCATATTAATTTAGTTTATTATTCGTTTTTAGGAGTGTTAATAATGGAAAATGTATTTGATTATGAAGATATTCAATTAATTCCTGCAAAATGTGTTGTAAATAGTCGTTCTGAATGCGATACATCCGTTACTCTAGGCGAGCACACTTTTAAGTTACCTGTAGTACCTGCCAATATGCAGACGATTATAGATGAAAAGATTGCTATATACTTAGCGGAAAATGGTTACTTCTATATCATGCATCGTTTTCAACCAGATAAGCGAGCATCATTTATTAAAGATATGAAATCGCGCGGTTTAATTGCTTCTATCAGTGTTGGAGTAAAAGAAGAAGAGTACAAGTTCGTACAACAATTAGCCGATGAAGAGCTGTATCCAGAATTCATCACAATCGATATTGCCCACGGTCATTCGAATGCAGTCATTGAAATGATTCAACATATAAAGAAACACTTACCTCAGAGTTTTGTGATCGCTGGTAATGTAGGTACTCCTGAAGCAGTAAGGGAATTAGAACATGCAGGTGCTGATGCGACAAAAGTCGGTATTGGACCAGGGAAAGTATGTATCACAAAGATTAAAACTGGATTTGGAACTGGTGGGTGGCAACTAGCCGCACTACGTTGGTGTGCAAAAGCAGCTACTAAACCGATTATTGCTGACGGTGGAATTCGTACACACGGGGATATCGCGAAATCAGTAAGATTTGGTGCATCCATGGTCATGATTGGTTCTTTATTCGCTGGACATGAAGAATCACCAGGTGAAACATTTGAGAAAGACGGAAAGCGCTTTAAAGAATACTTTGGTTCAGCTTCTGAATTTCAAAAAGGTGAAAAGAAAAACGTGGAAGGCAAGAAAATGTTTGTAGAGCATAAAGGTCGTTTAGAAGATACGTTAAACGAAATGGAGCAAGATCTCCAATCATCTATTTCGTATTCGGGTGGCAATACGTTGGAAGCCATTCGTACTGTAGATTATGTCATCGTCAAGAATTCAATATTTAACGGAGATAAAGTATACTAACGGTTTTCTTCCGGAAGAATATAGAGAGAAATAACCCATCTGAGTTACTAACTCAAGGATGGGTTATTTTTATGAGTAGAACATGAAAATAGAATCTCTAAACTAAATTGGTCAGATTTAAGGTGAGCATTCAGACGCAAACCTGAAGTACCCAGACCTACAGAACGAAATCGAGTGAGAATTAATAAAAAATTTAATGTGATAATTGTTTAACAAACATCCTTTATCACGGGTGGCACCGCATAAACTTCTACATTTATTGAATTTGGTTTACATAAAACACAACATTTCATTACTTCAAGTTGACTAGATAATTGCAGTAAATAGTTTTAATAGTTTTTCGCACAGACACTTGCTTTGAACTCCTGAGTTATCTGTTTTTTATGCTATACTTTATAAAAATGATTCGGGGGTGTTTGGATGGCACAGTCAAAACCTAATCGACGAATGACGATTGTGGAGGTTAATGATTGGGATGGAAGTTGGGAATTAATCAACGGAACACCTTACAATATGACGCCAGCTCCTACACCCATACATCAGCGAGTTGTTGGGGAACTCTTCTTCGCGTTACGAACACATTTCGGAAAAACTGGGTGTTCTGTGTACGTTTCTCCATTTGACATTCAGCTAGACGCTACGGATGACTATACAATTGTACAACCCGATATATCTGTTTTTTGCAATACAGATTTGATAGGAGATAAGCGAGCAATCGGTTCACCTGACCTTATTGTTGAAGTACTTTCGCCCTCGACAGCTTTGAAGGACCGTAACAATAAGTTCACTCTTTACGAAAGGGTAGGTGTAGAAGAGTATTGGCTTGTCGATCCACACAATGAAACGATTGAAGTGTATGCACTTTCAGAAAATCGGTACCGTAAACGGAAGGTGTTTGGACGGAATGATTCGCTTCTATCGTTCGTATTCCCAGAATTGCTGGTTGAGTTATCTCAAGTATTTGTGGATTAAAACCTGTTAGTCTGCATATACAAAAATACCATGAACATTTGGTTCTTGGTACTCTTTAGTCATATAGTTTTTTGGAACAAAAGAGCCAAGCGATGGCTAAGGCCCTTGCTTGACTCTTTTTCTCTTCGATCCCCGACAATCTGCTCATTCATATGAATTCGATTTTAGGTTACACAAGAATAGATTCTTCTATTATAATATTTTGTTAAGAGTACCTATTTTAATTCTCGATACCATTTGGCTGCAGCTTCTACTTCACCCATTGTTAATTGGTGTCCTTGGTTTTCCCAATGGATATTAACTGTTGCCTTTGCATCTTCTAACAATTGTTGAAGATCCACTGACTCTTGTTGCGGACAAATTGGATCGTTTTTTCCTGCTGTAATAAACACATGTGTTCCTGTTAAGTCAGGAAGAGATATTCCTCTTCTAGGGACCATAGGATGATGTAAAATCGCTCCTTTAATCGCATGCTTAAAATGGAATAAAAGGCTCGCTGCAATATTTGCACCATTTGAATAACCAATAGCAATAATGTTTTGACGATCAAATTCGTATTTTGTGGCTACTTCATCTAAAAAAGCATTCAGTTCATTTGTACGGAAAATTAAATCCTCTTCATCAAATACACCTTCTGCTAATCTTTTAAAAAATCGTGGCATCCCATTTTCTGAAACATTTCCTTGAACACTTAAAACTGAAGCCTCCTTATCAACAATTTCAGCTAAAGGTAATAAGTCTTGCTCACTTCCACCTGTCCCATGTAGTAACAGTAGGACCGGTTTTTTTGAATCTGTGCCTTGTTTATAAATATGTTTCATATTGACTCTCTCCTTTCATAGGTTCTTTTTTCAGGTCAGAGGAGTTCCTAGCCGAAGCATTGACCTTTGATAAAAATAATAACATGTGTCATCTCATAGACATGTTCATTATTAAAATTTTATACTTAACTAATCATTTACTTACGTATTGTTTTTAATGCTGTTGTCCAAGGAATTACTTGGTCTAACATTTGACTTACTGAAACTTCTTGTTCATCTTTAGGTTTTAATACTGACCCATTTTCGAAGTCAGTGAATAACGATAATGCCGGATGTACGCGAACATGTGCTACTTGTAATTCACTTAAAATACCACGTAAATGTTCTGTTGCACGAGCACCACCTACTGAACCGTATGATACGATACCCGCTGCTTTATTGTTCCACTCGTCGCGTAAGTAATCTACCGCATTTTTTAGTGCGCCTGTGATGGAGTGGTTATATTCTTGAACGATAAAGACGAATCCGTCGCAACCATTGATTTGTGTAGACCAAGCCGCTGCGCCTGATGCATCGCCTCCCGCTTCACCTAATAGTGGTAATTTAAAATCTGCGATGTCGATTATTTCATACTCAGCGTCTCCGCGTTTGTCTGCTAATTCTTTTACCCATTCACCTACTTGTGGACTAACTCTTCCTTCACGTGTACTTCCTAAAACAATCCCAATTTTTAACATTTTATTTCCCCCTATTTCTTGTGTTTTATTGTCTAATCCAAATATTTTTTTGATAAAACTCATATTGAACCCTCTTTACTCATATTTTTTAGGAATTTCTCTTGTGCTTCTTACTGTATCAATTGGTCTTACAAGTTTTTCAATTTGAGCACGGTTTGGCTCTAAAAATGGAGGTAATGATAGCTTTTCACCAAGTGTTTCATAAGGTTCATCGCCCATGAACCCTGGACCATCAGTTGCAAACTCAAATAAAACTTGTGGTGTGACGCGTGTATATAGTGATTCAAAGAAGTGACGATTCACATAACCTGATGTCTGAAAACCAAATTTTGCAAGTCTTTCTGTCCACTCATCTAATACCGCTCTGTCTTCTACACGGAAGGCAACGTGGTGAACTGTACCGAAACCTTGTCTTCCATCAGGCAACTCTGTATTATGCTCCACGATAATTTGTGCTCCATTTCCACCCTCACCTACTTCAAATAAATGACTAGTTCCTTCTTCACCAATTTCGTTAAACTGCATGACTTGTTCTAACATTTGTTTAAAGTGAGTAAAATCTGAAATGGTTACAAAAATCGGTCCTAATCCTGTAATGGCAAACTCTAATGGAATCGGTCCTTTTTGCCAAGGCGTACCAGAAGCCACCCCTTCATTGAACTCATCTGAAATCATTTGATACTGTTGATCGTCAAAATCGACGAATGATAATGTCTTTTTACCAAATTGTTCTTTAATACTAGTGTGTTTCACTTGTAGTCGGTCAAAACGTTTTACCCAATAGTCAATCGCCGCATCAGTTGGCACTCGGAATGATGTTTTTAAAATCTCATTTTTGCCATGTGTCCCTTTTGGTATGTTTGGGAAATCAAAAAACGTCATATCCGTTCCAGCGCTTCCTTTGTCATCTGCAAAGAATAAATGATATGTTTTAATATCATCTTGGTTAACCGTTTTCTTCACTAATCGCATACCCAATACATATGTGAAAAATTCGTAGTTTTTTTCTGCACTACTTGTAATAGCTGTTACGTGGTGAATTCCTTTTAAATGGTTCATCATTATCCTCCTTATTTTTTCCTGAATCTGAATGTCTCAAATGACAGGCATCTACTTAAAACTTTTATACCTTCTCTGCATGTCGCCCAACTCGTTTAAGAAGGTCAATCATTTTATTAATTTCCTCGTCATCTAATTGTTCAAAGATGTTTTCAATCTTTTTTTCATGCTGAGGGGAAACTTGATCCATAAATGTCTTTCCATGATTCGTTATCGTAGCAAAAGTAACACGACGATCATTCGGACATGCTTTTCGGATGGCATACTTTTTCTCCTCAAGCTTATCTATGACATACGTGATACTACCGCTAGAAATAAGAATCTTCTTGCTGATAATTTGTATGGGTTGATCTCCTTCGTTGTATAACAATTCTAAAACAGCGAATTCAGTTGGATTCAATCCGTGTGTGGCGGCATGGTTTTTAATCGCTTCTTGAATGGCTTGGGAGGCACGAAGTATAACTGCAACTGCATTTAATTTAGTATTAGCTGATTCCATTCGTTTCCCTTCTTCCAAATTATCTTATTTTTGTTTATCCTAAATTCATATATCTTTAATTCAGTGTAAATTTAACATGTATTTTACTACTTGTCAATCGTTTGAGATTAAAGTTGATTTGTTATACAAGCTTTCTCTTCAATGTTAGTAGCTAAACCAGGTGAGCCTATTGCAGTAAATTAAAATTGAATATTCTATTTACTTATTTCCGAGGAAATAAGACAGAAATAGCTAGGTTTCCCACTGGATCTCCCATGCCCTTGTATAAAAAGACACCCCCTGTTATCAAAATTAGTTGCGAAACTAATTCGACACAGGGGGTGTTAAATTACCACTTGATTTAAACGAAAATCATTTTAAACCAAGTGATCTCTTAATTGCAATTCCTTCTTTTCTTGCTTTAGCCCAGGTAAAAGGGGGGAATTTTACTTCTCCACTTTCTTTTGCCTCAACAAGATGGTCAAGAGCTTCTAGAATAATTTCACGTTGGAGTTCTTTATGGTATGGCACTCCAAAGTGATGTCCCATCATAAAGGGCAAAAACATAGACCTTGGTGGCTTTATATGTTCTGTTACATCAAGTGCTACTGTTAAAGAAACAGTAGGAATTCCTTTACGTTCTAAAGCGCGCTGCACGAGCGCGACAGACTGATGACATATGGGTCATGCAGGACACAGTAAGGCTATATCTGCACCACTTTTTACAACAGCGTCTGCAATGTCTTCCGCTAATTTTTGCTCGAGTTTATCGGGATCCATATTGTAACCGATAAATGAATAAAAATTATCTGTAAGGCCGCCGATAACCCCTTCTTGAGCCAATTCTTGTAATCGTTCAATAGGAAAAATAACATTGATGTCCTGATTTGCCCCTACTGTCGGATATTTTAACTGATGAATCTCTAACTCATGAGGTTTCAAGTTGGATGGCACTTCTCGATATGTATAGTCACCTATAGGATGAACAGTATCAAAAGGCATTGTCCCCACTGGCTGCACGCCAGATGTACTTACAAAAGATAACTTAGACTCTGATAACGGCTTAGTTAAAAATGACAACGGAACAAAGTCCTCTTTTGAAATCATAGATCCAGGATATCGTTCATTCACCGTATTCCAAACTTCTAGACGTAATTGGTTGGGCTTAGAGGTTTCCGTCATGAATCCATTCCCCCGATCTTTTTAATAGATGAAAGTGAAGATGAAAATATAGGTGAGCTAAAGTTTCAGGATCCTTATTCTCTAGTGTTTCAAAAATAAACTCCCGATCTGTCTCAGGTGAATCCAGCAACAATTTAAGTGCTTCAATCCAAGATTTATTAATTTCCTTAGACCCGGCTTCCTCATTTCCATCGCCAAAGTGTAGTCGTACATAGCGAATTAGCTTTTCATTATCACCATTTTTTATGGCGTCTTTTAAATAAGGTAATGACAATTGGTAGCCTCCCATCTTTTTTTCATATTATCACTTTTCTAAATAAATGCAAAACTTAAAAATCGAAATATAATCAACAATAGTCCGGCGTTGCAACTTTATTAAAGAAAAAACATAATACGACCTTCTATCCTCGCCATGCACTATAATTGTTCAGGCCATGATATAAAAGTTTTCTCATGCTGAATCAACCATTCTTTTCTGCTTAACCCCCCTGCATATCCGGTGAGTCTTCCATTCGACCCGATGATCCGGTGACAGGGAACAATAATGCTAATTTTATTTTTGCTATTGGCATTCCCTACGGCCCTTACAGCTTTTTCACTTCCTACCGCTATGGCTATATCCCTGTACGACACTGTTTCGGCATAGGGTATTTCCGTTAAAGCAGACCATACTCTATTTTGAAATTCTGTCCCCTCGGTGATATAAGGAACCGTAAATTCAATACGTTCGCCTTTGAAATATTCCTCAATTTCTCTAAGACAATCTTGCAATACTTGAGGCGTATCCGGCTGTAGTGGATGAGTCGCGGTATCCCGTTCGCTGAAAAAAATCGACATTATTCCTTCGGCTTTTCCTATAATTTCGACAACACCGATTGGCGACTGGTAATCCACTTGATGCAATTCACTCATATAAAGTCCTCCATAGATAAAAAGTAGCGTAACCCTGCCACCCTTCCCAATTTTTTGATAGGTCTTCAATTTCCTTTAATGTCGGTTTTTGATCGAGTCCTAATTGAGTTTTTAAAGCGTTGTGCAAACCAACATCTGCTAGCGGAAAAGCAGATGTACAGCGGAGACATTTCATCATCACGTAGTTTGCTGACCATGCGCCGATACCTCTAATGGCCATTAAAGACTTCTCAACTTTCTTCATGTCAGACTCCTGGAGCAATTTTTCTTTTAGAAGATGCCCTTTTGTCATCGCCACCGCAATTCCAATTATATATTCTGCTTTCCTATTGGTAAATTGTAGCTTTCTTAGATCATCCACAGTTATGGTGGCAATTTTCTGGTAGGAGGGAAATGTCCAGTAGGTTTCTTTATTAAAAATCAAAGATTCCCCATAGTTTTCAACAAAACGTTTCTTTAATGTATAAGCGAAAGATAAATTGATTTGCTGTCCCATCACCGCCCACGTTAAAGCCTCAAACAAGTCCGGAATACACATGACCCTTAATCCATAATGTTTCTTTACAACTTCTTTTAACACCTGATCTTGAGAAGCCATCTCATAAAAACTCAGCAAGTCTGTTTGCAAATCAAACCATTCCTCTACATTAGCAGCAACGTTTTCCCTCCCCTTTTTAGAAGGAGTCCCACCGAGAAATACGATGCGAAGGTGCTGATTCGCATGTGTTATCTTAAATAAAATCAATTTTTCATTTACGTTAATTAACTTTGTAATACCGCCATCTTTTATTTGATGCAGGTTCTCTTGTTCTGACCTTCCCAGGAAAACGAGGCATTCTTCAAAATTAAATTCAGACGGTGTGAAAACATCCAGATACTCTCCCATTTGGAATCCCCCAGTTATTCACACTTATTTGGACAATCATTTAAATAGAGAAGAATTAAAGCGACTTTTGCACAACGATTCTTACATAAGATTAAGTTCTTCTTTTATGATTGAGTATATATATAAATCATCGAATTTAGCAAGAGTATATTCATAATGTCTCAACAACCCTTCTTTTTTGAAGCCTTGCTTTTCTATTAGTTTTTGCGATGGGAAATTAGCAGGTTCGATTAAAGCTTCTATTCTTTCTAATTGAAAGTGTCGATAACCATACTGAACAATAGCTTCCAGTGCTTCACTTGCTATCCCTTTTCCCCAGTAATCTTTGCTTAATTCAAATCCAACTTCAGCTCTAAAATGTTGGGTACGCATATTAAGAAAACCACAACTTCCTATTACCTTACCAGAATCTATCATTGTAATTCCCCATCTAATGCCTGTTCCTTCTTTGTATATAGATTGATACCATCCAATTTCCCCCATACATCTTCTACTGTTTTGGATGGTTTTAACCCCGTATGTTTCACAACATCTTTATCAGATAGATAGTTAAACATATCATTAGCATCTTCTATTGTTACTTCTCGTAAAATCAATCTTTTTGTTTCAATTACAGGAAAATGTTTTACCATTATTACTCCCCCTTCTCGAACATTAATATCTCCTAGTGAATAATTTCGGGTAATCTATGACAAGACCTTTTTCATCGACTGAAATACGTGTTTCAAAATCTCGAGATGAATAGTTAAAAATTTGTATGTTCCCCTTGCCTTCGATATATGTATAGGTTTGTTTTACTTTCTGAAATTTTAATGAGGGGACAGAGATATAGACCATCTCAAAACTTCTTTTTTGATTAGGTTCCCAATCAAATCGGTTAATAGGCAATGAGTTCGAAAAGGGTGTCGCTGATATATCGACATCAATCGCTCCATTCAATTCATCAATTTTAGACCCGTATTGATCAAACCATTCACCTTTTCCATTAGAGGTAATATGTAAGTCATCTTTTCTTCCATTATGAATACTCAATCTTTTAGTATTCCATGAACTATCCAGCTCTATCTGATAATCGACTTGTATAGGTGCATTTTGATTCATATAAATCACTGTACTGACAACATGAATCATATTTTCTATTGTGAAAGTTTTTAAACACTCGCAACCGAAAGTCTCTTTATTCTCCCAGACAACTTCTCTCGAAAACATAGCTTCACCTCTTAATTATCTTTATTACTAAATATTCAATGGCATTTTGGTGTTTCTATGCCTTTCTATAATTATATCTGTTATTGCAAATCGGTACTTATATAAGTCATATGTTATCACATCGTTAATTGATAGTTTTCCTCTTAATTATATTCATTATTTATTGAATTTTACATTCCAATAATATAGAATACTTATTAAGGAGGCACAAATTATATGAAAAATTTATACTCCGCCCAAACGGCAGAAACTATTTCTTTAAAAGTCGAACAATCCCCTGTGTGGGAAATGATACTTGGTATTGCTGTATACCCACAAGCAGTACGTACCGTACACGTCAAAACTATCTTTACACTCTTCCATCAATGCTTTCCCCACTAATCCACTCGCTCCAAGAATTAAAAGTTTTCTCATTTTAAAATCCCCCTTAAATTGCCTGACAACACTCATAAGTTACACCAAAAATGCCCAATCAATTCATTTAAAAATAGAATTTTCTATAATAAAAGCCCTTCTTGAACCCGCTAAATCAAAAATTTAAATCGCTCGCAAAAATACACTCTCAAATAAAAAAGAAAATCTGATGGCGAATGATTTAGCATTCGAACTTTCCACTAGTTATTTCCTTGTATTTAAAAAATTCATTTTCTCCTGGATGTCATTTTTGATAATTTGCTGATATGCATACTTTTATTTTATTGAATATTCATATCTACCAAATTCATAATATCTCAATACCAACCCTAAGTGCCTAACGGAAATCCTAAGTCGCTACTACTATTGCGAATCACGATAAATGCTTATAAAAGTGGCTACATTTTTCATCATCTAAGTATAATTCGTATCCATTTTTATTATAGAATTCGATTGCACTCTGCCAATTATTGTTTGTTTCTAATACTACTTTATGATATCCCTCTTGCTTAGCACTTAACTCCAAACATTGAATCATCAACTTAGCCAATCCTAATCTTCTGCATTCTTTCTTCACAGACATACGCTCGATTCTTCCTACACCCGCTTCTTCACAAGATACAGCACCCGTGCAAACCACTCTGTTATCATAAACACCAATCAGGAAAACTTGTCCTTTTTGGCTGTAACTTTTGATGATGTTAATTAAGTCTGGATTATAAGCAGGATCTATAAAACCAAAGCGTTCTTCTAATCCTTTGAGAATCAGTTTTCTAGCTTCCTCTTCAAATTGTTTTGTTATTTTAAGTACCTGTACTTCTTGTTGGATTTTATTAACTCCGCTCATTGTTATCACCTTCTCTATGTACTAAGGGGATAATCCCTCATCCTTTTATATTATCTTGTATTTTCCAATTTAACGAAGAATGAGCAACGATTTCTGCAAAGAAGAGCTGAAAGTCTTTGTTCCTTTGTTAGATAAATCTAGTTCATTACAATAAATTTATTGGCTTATAGCTGTTATTTCTCTATCAATATTAAATTAATTAACTTTCACGAGTACCTATTTTATTTTGAAATCTCTTACATTAGTGATCTAACTCTTTCATATATTATCTACCTTTTTCATATATTCATATATAGGTGGTGATATTATCTTTAATCTCCCGGCTGAAACATTCTGGTTTCTTGTACCTTGGCCGTTCATTTGGCTAACATTAGCTTTTGTCATGTATTTCAAAATGAAACGTGAAGATGATCGTGAAGATTCAAACAACTAGCTAATATAGGGAAAGGAATTTACGTATATGAAAACGGATTTGATTGTGTTTATTGTTTATCTTCTTGTACTACTTTGTGTAGGTTTATATTTCACTAAAAAAGCAAAAAAATCAGTCGAGGATTATCTATTAGGTGGTCGTAGTTTGGGGCCTGCGGTAACCGCTTTGACGATGCAAAGCACCTCTATGAGCGGTTACATGTTTATGGGTGGTCCCGCCCTCGCCTTCCAGCAAGGATGGTATGCACTTTGGTATGCAATTGGGGACGCAGGCGGTTCGATTATCAACCTTTCCGTGTTAGGGAAACGGATGAGAAGGTTGTCTGAAATGCTCGGTGCATTATCGCCAATTGAGTATTTGGAAAAGCGATTTGAAAGTCCGGCGGTCAGAGTGGTCGGCTCCATCATATCGATTATTTTCTTGTTCGCTTATGTATTCGCACAGTTCATCGCTTCAGGAAAAGCGTTATCTACATTAACTGGTCTGCCATACGAATGGGCTCTTATATTGGGTGTCAGTGTCATCCTAATTTACACAGTGACAGGGGGCTATCTTGCTGTCATCTGGACAGACTTCATACAAGGTATCATCATGGTTCTTGGTGTAACAGGGATTACAATCGTTGCACTCTTCAAAGTGGGTGGACTTTCGGCACTGAATGAAAGAATAGCTGCAATTGATCCTACATATTTAAGCTTATGGGGTAAAGATCTTGTTTACTATGGTCAATGGGGAGTTGTATTAGGCGCCCTCCTCATCTATTCCATCGGATATATGGGTCTCCCACACGTTGTAGTCCGTCACATGTCGATGAAAAGCACGAAGACGGTGAAAGGCGCTGTCATCTGGTCGGCTATTTGGAATCAGTTTTTCGTTTTTATGCCTTATATTTTAGGCCTTGTTGGAATTATCATGTTGCCGAATCTCACTGATCCCGAGATGGTCATTCCTACACTGGCATATACGTTTTTCCCAGGAATTTTCGCCGCAATTCTGCTATCAGCCATCATGGCAGCCATTATGTCAACATCGGATTCAATATTGATGCAAGCAGGAACGACTCTTTCAAGAGACATTTACCAACGTTTCATTGATCCGAATGCAAGTAATACAAAAATGATTTTCGTTTCTAGGATTTCAATTTTACTCGCAGGCATCATCGGAGTTATCGTAGCCATTTGGCAACCACCTTCCATATTTACTTTGGTCATTTTCGCTTTCGGTGTGCTAGGGAACAGTTTCATGGTCCCTTACGTAGCTTCTGTTTACTCCAAAAAAGCGAACGGTCTTGGGGCTTTATGCGCTATGATCGGTGGAGGGTTGACCAACATCATTTGGACTTTGATGGAGTTGGAAGCTGTTACGGCAGTCCACCCATTCCTTGCCGGCCTTATTATTTCCATCATCGGAATGATTATCGGAACTAAGTTAGGTAAAAAACCTTCCGGACCAATGCAAGAAACAGTAGAACGTGCCAAAGGAATTCGCCATATTCCAGCAAAAATTGAAAATAATACAGCACGTGAATTAGGTCCTGAAGCGAGAAATATCTCGGAATTTTTCGGCAATAAGATGCCATTGAAGGAGTAAAACTATGACACAGGATATAAAGACACAAGTGGTTTTATACGATGAAAAAGAAATTATACGATATTTGGAAACCATGAATTCAAATAGTTCATTCACTGTGAAGGATCTTATTTACTATCCGTATATGTTTTTTGAACATTCTTTTGAAAGAAAAAATCCACTTTCACCATTAAAAGGTAATATTGGATCAACAATTGATGCAGTTTCCGGAATTGCAGCAATGGTCGACAAAACACCGGTATTCATAACGGACAGTATTGCCCTTGAAAAGATCATCCCTATTCAATTGGATCAAGAGAAAGCAAAAGTGTTAGCGGATGATCATCTATTCCGCGTCATTTCTTCGAAAATAAAAGTATTGATGACGCCTAAGGTGGAACTGCTTCATAATGTCTTGTTTTACCGACCTTATTGGATTGTCGAAGGCAAGAGAAAACACAAAAAACCGTTCTCACTTGTAGTGGATTCAATTTCAGGGAAATTTCATCCTCTATAACTCTTATCAAAAATAGCAGGGTCATATAAATGACCTCGAACTTGGCATAGCCAACTCGGTAATACCAAAGGTTTGAAGACATGATGGCCTAGCGATATGAGACACACATAAAACATCTATTCCAGGCTACCTTACACCCATCATTTGGGTGTAAGGTAGCCTGGTTTTTCTTAAATATGCTCGCCGTTGTAATAGACTTTCTTTTTCATTTGGATTCTCCTATTGCTCCTACTAGAGTAGTTTTGGAGAGATTTAGTCCCTACTTTAGTACCGGAATTATGATTTGAAAGTTTAGGACCTTCCAAAATTAACTCTTATCTTTATGATTTACCAATTTTTGAACTGAAGGATCTAGTCTATATCTTTGATAGTCCTGATATGGTTTGACAGGGACATTAGAAGAAGGTTTTGAAAAGTCAATTCGCCAATGGCATGACCGATTTGACTTTTATGTCCATAAATTTTACCTGACTTGAGCCGTTTTAATCTCATTTATATCATAATCCCATCCAACAGATTCAGAGAGACCAATCAAATCTAGAATATCGTTTCTATCAAATTTAACTAAATTTAGCATTGGATTAATAAATTCCTGATTGAATACTCCTTGAAAATTCTTCATTAATTTCGTTTAACTACTTATCATAGCAGTAAAACAATCGAACTTAATTGTGGTAAATCAATTCTACTAGACCGTTACACTAATTTGTTCCAACCAATAGATCTATTAACTATCCGGAACATCCTCATTATTAATAGCTAATTGCTCGGTATCATTAAATCTCAAAGACTTTGAAAAAAGTACAAAAATGCCAACAATTATCGTTAGAATACCTGAACCGGAAACTGTTACTAGCACTCCTAATTGTTCGGTAAGAAGTCCACCTAAATAAACACCAATTGGAAATCCAATTCCACTAATAAGACCATATACACCAAACACTCTTCCTCTTATCTTATTGGGGACTAACTTTTGTCTGATTGTAGGGGCAACGATATTATATGGTGCGTACACAACTCCTCCTAGGAGCATAAGTAAATAGACGAATTTCACCTCTACTGTGATGCTTAAAAGTAATGGAATAAGTCCCCATAAAATGATGACGCTCCCCAAAGAATACGAATATGATATTTTAATAGAGAGTTTTGTCCAAAGTACCGAACCTGTAAGCGATCCCACTGCAAAAATAGACCACATAATGCCAAGAACCTCTGGACCTGCTCGTAAGATACGATCTACAAATACCGGAAAAGCACTTTCTAGAGGCGCATACGCAAAGTTGAAAAACAGAGTAATACAAGCAATAACGATTAAAATTCGATAGCTTACTATGAACTTTATTCCAATCATAGTCTCGTGAATAAACTTTTTCCATTTCTCTTTAATATTCATTTCAACTTTTTCTTGGGCTACTCTCTCCATATCTCTATGATAAACTTCCTCAGGTATTAGCATGTACAGTAAAGCTGCAATGAAAAAGAAGATAACATTTATTAATAACGTACCTGGAGCAGTAAAAAATGCTATTGCAAATCCTCCAAGTGCTGGCCCAATTAATGAACCAACTTGGTTAACCAAAGTGACGACAGCATTTCCTTCTTCAAGCCGTTCTTTTTTTTATGAATGAAGGCAAAATAGAGCTAGATCCTACCGTTGTGAATGATGAAAGTAATCCATCAAGGGCAATGATAAATAGTACCAACATTAGACTCAGCATATCTAACCAAAATAGTAAGGGGATTAAACCTAGCAATATACCTCTTGTAAAGTTTTCATAAACCATAAGTTTTTTTCTATTATATTCATCTAGTAAACCGCCAACAAAAATGCTAGAAATTAATGGTGCTAATGTGGCTGTTGAAATAACTGCACCTATTGCAACTGCAGACCCTGTTATTTCATAAACAAACCATCCCAATGCAAGCCAAGATAACTTTCTTCCAATATTCAATAATATTATAGCTTCGATAAATCTCCTGAAATTCTTATTCTTCAATAAATCTATATACATGTCGAACCCCTTTCGAAGGCGTCTTATCAGTTAGTTAGTTCCTACTAATTGAAGAAGAAAAATGAACTTTAATTTAATCCTGACTTCACTCCTTATTAATGTTGTTTATAGTGTCAGTATAAGTTAAATCTTTTACTATTCATTCATTCATAAGGCTTAATTGTAACTCGTTCAAATTAATGAGTATGGTCAACTAGTAAAGCAGCCAACCTTATTATTTGAGCGCAGGCATATGTACAGGTTTTACAAGATATGTGACTAAGCATTATTTGACAGATTTGATTTCAAAGTGTAATCTATGTGTAACCGGTTACATATAGTGATTAATCTAGATAAATGTTTGAAAGTAGGTGAACGAGAATGGCAACAATTAGGGATGTAGCGAAGGAATCGAATGTTTCAGTAGCAACTGTTTCGAGATTTATAAACAATAAGGGTTATGTGAGTGAAGATGCAAGAAGTGGTATTGGGAAGGCGATTAAAAAACTGAACTATAAGCCGAATGCCATTGCTCGCTCGCTGAGCAAAAAGCAAACGAATTTTATTGGACTCATTTTGCCTGATATTACGAATCCCTTTTTCCCAGATCTGGGCAGACTTAGGGAGTTGCCCATTCGCTCCGAAAGCAGTAGGAAATGTTTGTACAGAAGATATGGTAAATATGTTCGAAGAGATGGGTGTTAAGACGAGCACTGATCTGGATAAGTTAATTGAAACTGCAGATTGAATGGAACAACAAATGGGAAGATCTCTTGACGGAATGCAAATGAAACTTTAAAATGGATGTCCATTTATAAGAAAACATAACGTCGCACCTGAACCACTGATTTGGTTTCATTTGAAAAGAATAAACCGTTACAAAAACATGGAGACATGTTTTGTTCATGTAGCCCCCATAGGGAAGTTCACTCCTAAACTCTGTCTACACTAGCACACGCCGAATAGAGAATGTGCAAACGAACTAAAAATCCGAAACAGATAAGGTTCCGGGACATTTTCGGTCACAACTTGTAGCATCTAACCTATAGAACAAAAGAACCAAGCGTGACCAATGGCCAGCGTTTGATTCTTTTTCCTGCGACAGGTTTGCGTCCATCGCTCCCCTACTAGCAGTCGATTCTAATGGATCACATTTCGGAAAACAAAATTCTCTATTACAATGAATATCAGCCGAAGATACAATTTCAAATACTGTTTGCTTTCCTAATTTCAGTTTTATGTACTTAAGTTTCGCACCTTGAGAATTCAATAAAAAAAGCCTCTTTGAAAGAGACAAAAAGGCAAGAAAAACCCGCATGAGCACTGGCTTTTGGTATAATTAAGTTACCATTCCAAATCAACCAAAAAGGACGTGTTATCATGCGGAAAAATGTAAAAGAAATCGAAAATGTATTTCAATCACATGGTTTTTCTATTGATTCTATTATACAAAATGTAATGAAGAAGTTCAAATTTCGTTCCCTTTGTCATCAGGTAGGATTTAAAAAGCAACAAGGGGATTCTGTCACCGATATAATGACGTTATTGTTACTGTTTCCACTCATGCTAATCAATAGTGTTAACGCCCTTTACAAAAGCAGTTATCACTACATGGCAGAGATGAAAAAGGATGCCTTCTACCATCTGAAAAATAACGAACGCATGCCTTGGCGCAACCTGGTCAAATCCTAATCCATATACAATTCACGGTTAGTCATTTGGGCAAGTCCCTTTATCCTCTGCCTCTAAATGTCCGGAGCGTTTGATTTTCGTCTTCAAGTAATCTTCATTAAACTCCGAAACATCGCCCCACAAAGACGTTCGGCCTGAAATCGGAAGACCAGCATCTATTAAGGCAGAGAGTTTTTTGGGATTGTTTGTTAATAGAGTTACTGGTTTTGAGCGTAATGCTTTAAGAACTTGAATGGCATCATCATAGTCTCGTGAATCATCAACAAAACCTATGCTCTCGTTTGCCTCTACTGTATCGTAACCGTTTTCTTGAAGAATATAAGCCATTGCTTTACTAAATAAACCAATGCCTCTTCCTTCATGGTTCGCTAAGTAAAATAAAGCACCAGCGCCATGTTCCACAATCATTTGCATCGACTGTTTGAGTTGATATCCACAATCACATCTCTTACTGCCGAAAATATCTCCGGTATGGCAGATGGAATGCATTCTCATTAGTACATCCTCTTCATGTTGGAAATCACCATAAACTAGTACACTAGATTGTTGAAATTCTGCCAAGTTTGCCGATGACAGTTTATCAATAATTTGGTGTAAATCCTCTATTTCTTCCTTCGTGTGCAACCAACAGTACCACTGAAACACTACAGTTTCTCCGTACAAATTCACCGGTAGTTCAATTGGCCCCACTAAATAAATGGTACCTTCGTTTGAAGGGATCATCTGAATCTTATTTTCTAAAACAGTAATTGCTTCTTTAGAAACCATTTGTTTTTCACTCATAATATATATCCCCCTTTTTTATTCCCTAATCTCTATTTCTTTAATTAGAATAAGAGCAATTCGACCTTCTATTCAGTATCCTCATATAATCAAAAATAATCCCTTGTAGATAGCTTCACTAAAAATATTCATTTTGAAAGCAAGTTTATTATTCCTTTAATCTTTTTCAATTCTATCAGTTTACCCTGAGAAATATCTCGTTTATGAATCGGGTTTAGGAGTTTTACCGTTCAATAAGAAGCTGGATAAAGGATTACTTTCTTTTCAATAATATTCCACCTATCTTATTGTAGTTAAGCAAAATATCCCATACTTTCGACTTCATTTAAATACGAGTACTAGATAAAAGAGCACAACGTGATTTGTGGACAGTTATTGCCATCTCCAATTGCATTATTCAAACTAGTTCTCATTCTATTCCTTCAAGTATAATAACCTTTAATTTAATAAAAGAAGCATTACTCCTTGTTGAGTAATGCCTAATTGAAACTCAAGGGAATAGTAAAAGGTGTTAGCCAATTAAAAGCTATCACCTTTTATTTATTAGTACCTTTTACTATTATGAACATGTTCTTTTCAACATCATTCACCATATAATTTGCAAACTAATGTTCCTAGTCGAAATTGATAAAACCTGCCATTGCTTTAACTGTTTGATTTCTTTATAACATTTTTACCTTCGAACAATTATAAATAAGTACATCTTGAGCACTATATAAACTAATAGTTGTATTCAACACAAAAAGAAGGGTGGAAACTTTATGAGTAACAAACCAAAAATAGTTATTCTTGGGGCAGGTTATGCTGGATTGACGACAACGAGAAGACTAATTCAAAGGCTATCACTAGAACAAGCCGAGATTGTATTAGTAAATAAGTATAACTATCACTATGAAGCAATATGGTTGCACGAAGTTGCTGCCGGCACGATTTCTCCAAACGATGCTCGTGTAATGATAAGTGATGTTATTAATCCGAAAAAAGCGACATTGGTTTATGACACTGTAGTAAAAATTAATAAAGACGAGAAACGTGTTGTAATGAAAAATAGTGAAACTACTTATGATTATTTGGTAATCGCCTTAGGATGGGAATCAAATGACTTTGGTATTAAGGGAATGTCAGAGCATGCATTTGCAATCGAGGATATTAACTCCAGTCGTTTAATCAGTGAGCATATTGAAAATCAATTCTCTAAATTTAATAAAGACGAGAATGCTGACGATGACAGTCTGAATATCTTAGTTGGTGGAGCAGGATTTACAGGGATTGAGTTTGTCGGTGAGCTTGCTGAAAAAATACCTGTACTATGTAAAAAGTATGGTATTGATCGCAGTAAAGTACGCGTTATCAATGTCGAAGCATCCCCATCTATCTTACCTATGTTTGACAAGGAACTTGTTGATTATGCGAGGAAATCCCTCGAAGATCGTGGGATTGAAATTAAAATTGGGTCATCAATTTCTGAATGTACACCTGAAGGTTTTATTGTAGGAGATGACAAAGAATTAATTAAAGCAGGCACTGTAGTATGGACTGGCGGAGTTAAAGGTAGTCCCATTTTAGAAAAGTCTGGCTTTGAACTTACTAAAGGGAAAGTTAATGTTGACAATGATCTTCGGATGCCTGGTGAGGAGAATATTTTTGTAATTGGAGATTGTTCTTGGGTTTGGAACAAAGAAGCCGATCGACCATATCCATCAACTGCTCAATTAGCTATGCAAGAAGCGGATGTTGTGGCAGCTAATTTAGAGGCACTACTTACAAAACAGCCGTTAAAAGACTTTGTATTTGATGATAAAGGTACTATCGCTTCACTAGGTCTCTCAGATGGTATAGGTGTTATCTTCTCAGGTAATAAAATAACTGGAAAGACAGCAGCAACTATGAAAAAAATCGCAGATAATCGTGCCCTTTACCTGAAGGGTGGAGTGAAATTGGTCCTTAAAAAAGGAAAAATACGCCCATTTTAGGTTATATCAAATATAGAGATACCAAATAAGGAGGGTAAGTATGAGTGAGACAAGGTATGTTGTATGGAATAATACTAATTATTGCTTTTACAGTGGGATATAGAATCACAAGCCAAAATAAGGACCAATCAAGAGACTTTCGCTAATTATAGGTTAAAAGAAGCTGACTCAAAGGTCCGTATAATAATTTTGAATCAGCTTTTGAAATCTTTTATAATCCCAAGACCTTTAACTCTATACGGTTATAAAATTCACTACCCTATACCATCACTTGGTTTCTTCTCCATCATAAACGTCTTTGACCCTCGAAGAAGTTTTCCTTTTTTATAAGGTGGTTCGTGGACATAACCCTTAAACAAGGTGTGGTCGATTGAATCGATAAAATGGTGATCTACGTGGGTAATATCTTTAATTTTTTGTACACCTATGACACGATCATTACATATAAAAACAACTTCATTTCGACGTTGAAGATATGTGGCAAGTCTAGTTGAATCCTCATTAAAACCCATAAGCATATTGTACATTCATCCTCATTTAACGTTTCACTCCTTCATGACCTTAGCGCAATTAACTTTTTCTCTATTTTAAGCTATTCCTTTCGTATAAGTAAGATATTTCTATTAATTTAATACAAAAGACTGTTTCTAAATCTACTGCAACATAAAGAATGAAGACATAAAGCCAAATGTAGCTGAAAACTTAACAAGCGCCCGAAGATAAAATTTTGGATGCTAATTGATATTTTATATAATTTTTCAGTTGTGAACTTCATGGATGATCACCAGCACAAGGATGCCCCACTATCACTGACATTTCACCACTTGTTAAGTCCATAACAATACTAAAAACAGTCTCCATATTCTCATGCGCTAACCTTTTGGGATTATCATGTCGGCATATAGAGTCCGGATAATTTTCATGATTTGCTAGTAGGGAAAATAAATCATGTTTCTCGATATCTCTACCTAAAGTACTTAGACTTTTGCTCATTATTGATAGCCTTTTAAAAGAATCTTCTTTCGGACTATCGGAAACAAATTCTTTCATAGCGGATGAACAAATATGATTTGTGTGAACAAGCACACCATTTATAGGTTCAATTTCTGCAGTATAGAGCGGTGATACTTCAAGACTTATGATTTTTTTCTCTCTAGACGCAATTAAAATATGAGCAGGTGATGCAATTTGGTTGTCGTTTATAGAAGTTAGAGCTTCTTCAAATGTATATGAATCTAAAACAGCTCTTAAACCAAGATGAATTGGCACTTTTCTTTCTACTGTATTTGTCGTTATAGCATTTAAACAAACCCCTACACCCGCATCATTACAACCAATTTTACCAATAATTCCACCTTCCGTAATCATTTGAAGATTTGGTTTATCCTGTTGATTAATTTTCAAAAAAAGAAGAGCAGAAGATTGATCCCCTTTCCAATCCCAATTTTGCGCAAGCCAAGTTTTTGAAGTTCGGGGTTCAGTAATGGCTAGTGCAGTACATCCATCAGGTGCATTTGTAAGTGCAATTTCACTTCTTGTATTTAAGGTCAATATATCTTCAAAGTCAACTCCCGCTCCACGAGCTATACCTTCCATTTCAGTAATATACTCAGGTCGATATGATTGGATTGCCTCAAGATTGTAGTAAAGCTTTTTCCCTCGCTTCTTTCCATGATAATAAAGCATAGCCTTTGAAGAGTTCCTCATATGTTAGCAAACTACGATGTACTTCGTTTCTTCCAACTTCACCATGCTTAAAACCGATTTCAAAAGATGACCCTTTAAGTTCAATCGTTCTCAATAGTTACTCTTCTCGTATTCAATTTATTTTATTGAATCAAAGCTTCTAGGTATCCCTTAAGTATGTTGTAGAAATATTCAGTTATTTTAACAACTACTTTTATTAGTTTAAATGAGCAATCGTTTGTATTCAATAGTTACTGTTAAGAATAATTACAGAAAACGTCCCTTGTCAGTCGATTCAAACATAAGAAAATGGGCAAAGTGCTCCCGGTCCTTTTAAGCAATTACTAATGATTTAAGTGTCAGTAAAGATGATTTTCCATTCTGTATCGACTTCGGTTTCCGGGTCGCTTTAGACGGCAAACCTACTGCATCATAACCTGAAGAATGAAGGACCCTAGTGAAGTGACGTTGTCACTTCACTAGGGTCCCCATACGGGCAATCTTGCGGAGGGTTTGCGTCCGAAGCGCCCCTTCAACCAAGGGGCTTATCGTATTTTTGATTTGGGTTGATGAAAGAAAAAACACTGATTTTATAAGGAGTGGCGGCCGAAGATACTATTTCGGCCTTTTTCTTCATACTTTAAGGTTGGGTAGTTTCTTTTAGCTACCTTGCGTAATAAGAGGGTATCAACATACTGTCAATTACCTATGTAGTAGAAACAATGTTCTTCAGGTTAAGGATTCACAGAATGGAAAATATTTACATTAAGGTTTAGCGAAGAGTATCACCAAAGAAAATACATTTCTAGAATGTTAGTATCCATATACTAAAAACACCATGAACTCTGGGTTCTTGGCACATCTATTTTATAGACTTTCTAATCTTTTTAAAAAATATGTGTGTCTTTTAGAAGTTTGAGTAAATGAAACTACATGAACGCCCCTATCAAACATACAGTTTGGCAGGGAAAACGTTACGTTTGGTTAATGGAACGTTATGTATGAATCTTCTACACTGTATTTACCTTTAACCCTGCTGTACACATTGGCAAGGCAGTAGATAATGACGAATTTCGAAGAGGTAAAATCAGTTTGAACCAATGATTTATGCATGTTTACATAAATACGCAACTATAAGAATCACGACTCTTTTATTCAAGTCGGCCGAATTGGCCTTTGGAAAGCTTGGCATCGCTATGATTCAACCAAAGGGAATTTTGCACCTTTTGCTTTTGTAGCATATGCGGCAGCCTGCTGGATGAATTTAAAAAAGGGATAATTGAAGATATGTTGATTCCTGAAGAGGATCAAATCCTTGCTGATGGTAAACAGACAAGTTCACCCGCTTGAAAACACGATGTGTTCAGAGAAGATAATGGAGGCATTAGCTCAATTAAAATTCCAAGAGCATCAGCTCATTCACCTTTTATTTGTCGAAGGTTGTTCTTTGGATGAAATTGTTCTACAGCTAGGAGTATCGAAATCTTGTCTTGAGAAAAGAAGAGAACGCACATTGGTAAACTTAAACAAATCAAGACAAAGTAAGACATGCTGATATTGGACTACATGTATACGGCAACCTAAAAGTGAGCCACCACAGCACTTGAAAACTGAGCTACTTCTATAATAAAGAACATGCTTTCATACGAACCCTGCAGTTTCTAAAATCTGCAAGGAGTTTTTCTCTATCTTTATATGGTGGAGGCACTTTTACGTCTATAGTCTTCTTACTAAGTTTGTTGTTTGTCGTATTTTATTAGTCTTTATAGGATATCTAATTTTCTTTAATTGGGTGTAGTGAGTCTATTAAAGATATGCATTAGAATTCTACAATAGCGGTCCCTTTTGTAGTTGAATTGGTTAAAAAGTAGTTTAATCCCAAAAAACCGATAATGTTCTTATCGGTTTAAAGTAGCTTAAGTGCGTGTTCAAAAAGGAGCATAAAAAGAGCCGAGTAGGTCGAGGCGACGTAGCCTTCGAGCACCGGAGCGTATGGTGTTGATACGTGAGGAGCAGAGAAGCAAGCCAACGAAGAGATACGACAGCTATTTTTAGCGGACTTTTTGAACAACCTCTTTATGTAATTAAAGCTTTAAATCTTTGTTAATTACCTCTTGAACCTTCTTTTTCTTTTTACGTTTTTTCATTGATTTTACCCAGAAACCGCCTTTGAAAGCCTTTGGTTCATATGCAATAATGAAAGCGTTTGGTTCATAATCCTGTATAACTTCATATAAACCCTCTTCTTGATTACGCTTTGTTAATATCTCTAGTTTATAGCGAGGTTCATCTCGACCATGTCCAACAAAAGTAGTTACACCATATCCATCGGCTCTTAACTCCTCTATGAGAGCTTCATTGTTATTGGTAAGAATGACTTGTAGTGTAGTGTACCCAATCGCAAGTTCTGACTCGATTTTTGTACCTATCAATATCCCTATACCAAAACCTAGAGCATAAACGAACATGGTTATAAATGTCTGTTCTCCACTGAATACAATGGACAAACCAAACACATATATCAACGCTTCTGCAAAACCTAATAATGAAGCCGCTCCCGACCTTCCCTTTACCAGCATGATTGTTCGTAGCGTAAACGTTGGAACATAAATCAATTGCAACAACAATATAAGTAAAATTTCCTGCATTATTTCCCTCCTAATGCCTCAATACCTAAAAGAAGTGTATCATGATTCAAACTCTTCCGCATTTGAATCTAATTAAAACACATTATTTTATATACATTCATCTTCTTTAACTGTTTTCTCCTTCCTGATAGTCTTTCCGTTCATTTATGTAAGTAATCTTGTTCAGTTCAATTTCTATTGATAAAACCGTCATAGAATTTAATATAGATGAATTTAATACAGGTTTTATAATGAAGCAATTATGTCATAAAACAGGAAAAGCTTTCAGACAAATCAATTCGTCTGAGAGATTATTTTTATTTATTGTATTTGTGCATTTATTTCTAATTGAGCTTTTTTATCCTGTGATTCATGTAATTTCACCATCGCAAAATGGGCTATCGGTTGAATTACTAAGCTTTCTGCAATAAGTACAATTACGAAGTTACGTGGCCAATTGTGTATCCAGTTACTGAAGATTCCAGTATTAAATCCGTTCCCTACAATATCGCCAATAAGCGTCATTGCGGCTGACATTCCTAGTACAGTGAACAGAATACGGTATAAAATTTTAGAATTGAAGCTGTCTGTTGGTTGTGTGAATTTAGCAGCTAAAGCTTCTTCAATACGACCGAAAATAATGGGTTCAATAACCATAACAATAATCCACATAATCGGTAAAGTTTTTAAAAGGTTAAAGCCACATCTCCATTGAATTCCCAAACCGCAAGAATGATACTGAATGATGTCATAAATAGAATCGTTAATGTAGCAATAATTGTACCGTACAATAGACCCTCTTTACCGTTTCTTGGCAGTCTTTTTTCTTGATGCATTTTTTCTTCCTTTCAAAAAGCTTATACTAAGACCTTGGTAATTCGCTAAATACATGAATAAATGCAAGTGATGGTTGTGACGGTAATGGTTATGGAGATCCCTCTATATCCTTTTGCTTTAAGCTTTTGTCGCTAACTAGTCCAATTGCGATTTTGTATCCCTTTTAATTATTCTTCCTAATATAAAACCGGTCTATTTTTTACTATACTAAGATTATTTCCTATGATGTAAGTGTTTTTTATTCCTTGCATAAGACGACAATTGGACATAAATAGATCATGTTTTTTCTATTGTTAAATATTCTGTAAGAAATATTCAACATTAACGGAGAAAGCATTTTGCCTATTATCATATTGACCACCTGTTATTAACTATGGAATTAAACCATCAAAAGAAATGTTATACCAAGTGAGTTATCAACTTAGAAAGGAAATCCCTTTTTAAAAGCGAACCTTACTAATAAGAACACGTAAAGGAGGATTTATATGACAACAATTACTTTTAACTATGTAACCTATATCTCATCTACACTGGAAAAGGTTTGGGACGCATTGACTAAGACAGAACATACAGAAGTATACTTCTTCGGAACGGCCGTTAAATCTGAATGGAAAGTAGGCTCACGAGTAGAATACTCTAGAGGTGATGTGACGGACTACGGAGAAATTTTAAGCTATGAACCTAATCGCGAAATGACGTATACATGGGAAAGCGTGAATGACGAAACAATTAGGCAAAAACCAACAGTCGTGACGTTCAAATTACACCAGATGGACGGCGATGTGGTGCGATTATCATTAACCCATGAGAATTTACTGGAAGCGGACTATGTAGAAGATAACAACTCATTCCAAGGGTTCAACAATGGATGGCCTTTTATTTTGAGCAATATGAAGACATACTTAGAAACCGGGAAAACGTTGAAGTTCACACTATAGGGATTTTCTAAAGGGTAGAGAATACAAACTGGGTAAAAATAGAGTTTCCTGCTTTCTTAAAACAGAGACCCTACGGCGTTTATGTATGCAGACAAAAATATCCGCTGTAATGGGATTGCGCCTGGTGCAGTCATGACTAATATTGCGAGCACAATGAATAACATTAGTCAGACCGGTATCGCTCGTCAACAATTAGGGATGGCTATCAATCCACGTGTAGGACAACCTGAAGAAATCGCGAACCTAGCTATTTTCTTAGGCTCTGACGAAGCAAGCTTTATAAATGGGCAAGTTGTTTCTGCTGACGGCGGTTGGACAGCTTACTAAGTAAGAACCTTAATCAAAATTTAAAAGCCTTCAGGAATGAAATATATATTCCTGAAGGCTTTTTTATTGATAGAGGTACTTTCAGCTAGTTTAATATGTACATCCTTTCAGACTTACGATAAAAACATACATAAAAAGGTGTCTACGGATGTTTTATCATGGTAGGTACTATTCAAGATTTAAAGTAAGATATCCAGCCATATTTGTATAGCTGTCGCTGAAATTGACAACGCTAAAATGGTTTGAAGTATTTTTGTATCGATTTTTTTCCCAGCCATCGCTCCAAGTGAGGCAGCTATTAAACTTGCTACCACCATTATTGCGGCCGGATAGTATTCCACTTGCCCAGTGGAAACTTTACCTACTGTTGAACCAATGGATTCAATAAAGGTAATGGCCACTGAAGAGGCAATGGTTACCCGTGTACTAATAAGAATCCTTCAGCCAGGACCCACTATACCGGAACCAATACAGACAATAAACGCTAAAATTGCGGCTAACCACTTATTAAAAGTTACTTCGTCCAAAGGAATATCATCTATTCCCTTCTTCGGAATAAACATCATAATTGCGGCTATTAAAACTTGAATGCCATAGACAATATTAATGCCGTTTTCCGGCAAGGATCTCGAACCAAAACTACCTATCACACTACCAATTAACACACTGACTCCCATGTATAGTATCAGCGTCTTATTTAAATAACCCACTTTACGATATGCCCATACTCCTGCGATTGAAGCAAAAAGCACTTATACAACAGTTAAACCTGACACTTCATGTACACTAAATGCTGCCAACCCGAACAATGGCGAAATAAACAAAAGCATTGGATATTTAATGATTGAGCCACCGATACCAAGCATTCCAGAAATGAATGAACCGATAAATCCAATTAAAAACATGATAATGATAAATGTTAAGTCCAATTTACTCCCCCCTTAAAAGAAGTGAACGTTCAGTTGGTTCCCTATTCTTTTTATCCTTTTTTAATCCCTTATTATCGAACTGAACAACTATTTGGTATTAGAATTCCCCATTTAAATCAAATAAAACTTATTGCATAATTTTTAATCAGTTTTCATCTCAGAGAAGTGTGTATAATCTTGTTTAAAACTGGATCGCTTTGGGTTCACAATTTATCTTTAAAAAGTCGAGTTAACCCTCTTTTGCTTTCTCAGTTTGAAGCTTAAGATGGATCTTTTCTATATTTATATCAATGATTATAAATCCACAACTCGGAAAAGATAGTAGTATCAATATTTGAACAGGAGTGAAATGATGCTTGAGAAAATGATGTTGTGGATGATGGGTCCTTCTATGGATGCTGCGATGAAAAATATGCTGACAAGTAAATATCAGGAAAACCCATTCTTAATGACTACCATTGCTGGAAAATTGACTCCACGTGCAATTATGGAAGCTGGGATGCGAGCACAATCCGGACAGGAACTAAAACGACCACTTGGAAGTCCGATTGTCTTATCTCCATGGGAAGAAATCCTATTGAACCCCCGGCAATTATTCCACCTTCCGACTCAAAGCAAAAGTCAGATTAGCACAAAAACAATTATTGGTCCTAACGCTAAAAGACCTCTGAAATTGGAAATGCCAATCATGTTAACAGGAATGTCTTATGGTGGTTCATTAAGTCTCGATATGAAAGTTGCCATTGCAAAAGGAACGACTATTGCAGGAACGTCAACGAATACCGGTGAGACAGGATTAACACCCGAAGAAAGAGATAACGCGAAACTTTTAATTGGTCAATATAATCGAGCAATGCGAATGAAGGAAGAGGACTTGCGACACTTAGATGTAATTGAAATCCAACTCGGGCAAGGTGCCTGGGGAGGCGCTGCAGAAATTGAAACAAAAAGCGAAAAAATTGGGGACCATTTAAGAAAGACTTGGGATCTAAACGAAAATGAAGGGTCAACCATCATGCCTCGTTTTCCTAATGTTAAATCCAGTGATGATATTGTTAAACTAATCAACCGCATCAAAAGTAGTCATGATGTACCTGTCGGTGTAAAAATTGCTGGCTCTGATTTTATAGAATTGGACCTTGAAGTAATCGCAAAGACAGATGTCGATTTCATCACGATTGACGGCTCCGAAGGTGGAACAGCAGGTTCTCCACCCACTTTAGAGGATGATATTGGATTACCTACACTGCACACTCTAGTAAGAACATGCCAATGGTTAGAAGAAAAGGGCTTAAAAAACAAATACCAGATAATCGTCTCAGGAGGGCTCACCACCCCAGGTCATTTTCTAAAGGCTTTAGCTATTGGTGCAGATGCTGTCTATATCGGATCTATCGCCTTAATGGCTGTCTTACAAAGTCAAATGACCAAAGCCCTCCCGGAGTTTCCACCACCACAATTAGCCCTTTATGACGGCAAACTTAAAGATGAATTTGATGTTGAGGAAGGTGCAACCCATTTAGCCAATTTCTTATTATCTTGCGCAGCAGAAATGAAATCCGCTGTCCAAGTAATTGGGAAAAAATCAACAACTGAACTTAATCAAGAAGATCTCGTAACTTTAAATAAAGATTTAGCAGAGTTTATAGGAATTCGTTATGGGGCGAGTCGTAGAAAGTAGCTATGGACAGTAATTTAAAGTCTCCTTTTTCGAAAAAATAAGACAGAAAAAGAAAAGTATCTGTAATGATTAAAGCCACTAAACTAAACATTCAGAAACTTCCTTTTTTAAAAATAAATATAACTATATATTGACACCCCTTAGGACATAATTATAGAATCCTTGCATCCAGGTCTATTCAAATAAATGCTAATTTTACTAAAATTATTTTCAAGCACTCAAATCTGCATAGTTCCTCTAACAACATAAAAACTACAAATTGAGAAAGCTTATAAAACTAACTATATTTCTGACTTCGTTAAAAATTCACATGAAAAATAGATACATAAACTGCTAACCTAATAATTATTTGAGGTCCATATGCTTTGTAAGAGCTTGTAATAGCAGCTTTCCCATCGACAATATAAGGTTTAAGTTACTTTAAAAATATGTACCCAAATTTTTAAATCCTATTAAGGATAAAGTATTCGTTCTATCAAACAATCCACCTTTATGATTAGGGTTTCAAGTGGTATTTCAATTGCCAAGAATGGTCAGATAGATAGATAGATAGATAATAATAATGCGGAGAAATGATGAACTACACTTCCTTTTTCCGCCGCCAATATCCCTATTAAACATACAAAGTTTTTTTGATTACAATATCATTTCTATTAATTAGGTCTATTAATCCATTGAGATTTGTTCGGATATTATTACTAGATCTTTTTATGCAATTGACTCGTAACACAAAAAAATTAAAAACATATACTATTTCTAAGCAAGTAAGGAGGATGGAATGGAGAACTATGTAAATCAAATTTTGTCCCATTGGAAAGGCAAACCGTTAGAAGGTGCGAAGACGATGATTCAGAAATATGGGTACCCACAAGAAGCAACGATTAGTAGGTTGATTTGGTATAATAACGGTCCTTGGAAACGAACGATTGTTTATAAGGAGACCGTACCACATTACTTTCCAACTCCACATAAAGACTTTTTAGAACAAACTATTGATTACTGTGTACCGGTGCATTTATATGATGACGTGGCCGCATATGACGGAAGTGTCTATTTAGACCGCACTAGAGGAGAAGCTTCTGCAAAATGTCATAAAGAAGCCATGAATTTTCTTTCCTTAAACTTATTAAATGACATCGCAACAGGTCAATGTGATGTTCAAAATGCAAAATTGTTTTATGCACAAACAGCAGAATTATTTACTAAACAAAATATTAAATCTCCATACACAGAAGGATTACTTTTTCCCAAACAGTACAACACTGCTGATCCTGGAACCGTTTACTTCACAAAAGAAACCTAAAATTTTATTTTAGGTTTCTATTTATTTTCCACTTTGTTACATAGTCGTGTTTTGAAAATACCTTATCTATTGTGAGCGGAGTGAATTTTGATTAAACTGAAATTAAATAGTTGAAAAAGGATGAATAGACATGAACAACTCACTTCTTCTAAATAAAGCACTTAAGTTCCTTTTTCAATATGGGAAAGAAAGTGGATTGTCTGAAGAAACGATAATTAATCGACAACATATGATTAAAGAAGAAATTGAAACAACGGGAACCTATACACATACCCTTGAAGAAATCACTTATGGAGCAACACTTGCTTGGCGTAATAGCGCGAAATGTATTGGACGTTTATTTTGGGAAACACTCGATGTTTTTGATGCCAGGAATGTTAATTCACAAGAAGATGTAGCAAAACATATTCATCATCATATTCATCACGCCACGAATGACGGGAAAATCCGATCAACCATTACTGTTTTCCCGGAGATTAGTTCGTCCCAAAAAGTACAATTGTGGAGCCCTCAATTAATTCGCTACGCTGGTTATCAGAAAGAATCCGGGGACATTTTAGGGGATCCAGCTAATCTAGAATTAACAACAGTTGCACAAAATTTAGGTTGGCAAGGAGAAGGTACTCCCTATGACATTTTACCGGTCATTTTCCAATGGAATGAAGAGCCTCCAAGTGTGGTTCCAATTGCGAATGAAGAAGTACTTGAAGTAGAGATTAATCATCCCATTAATTTAGACTGGAAACCTCTAAATTTAAAATGGTATGCTGTACCAATCATCTCAGATCGCTATCTTGAAATTGGAGGATTGTCCTATCCGGCTCCGTTTAACGGTTGGTATATGGAGACAGAAATTGCGGCACGGAATTTAGTAGATTCTTACCGATACAACCGATTAAGAGATGTCGCAAATCAATTAAAGCTTGATACAACGAGTACGACAACATTTTGGCGAGACCGTGCTTTAGTCGAGTTGCAACACGCCGTGTATTCATCTTATAGACAAGCCGGTGTTCAAATGGTTGACCATTATACAGCTGCTCAACAATTCCAGACCTTTCGTGAAAAGGAAGAAAAACTACAAAGAGAAGTAAAAGGGGATTGGACTTGGCTTGTTCCACCAGTTTCGCCTGCATTGACACCTATTTTTCACCAAGGCATTATTAATGAAGAATTGTCGCCCAATTTTATTAAGCACAAACGCCCAAAACTTTTCAAAAAAATTAGCGAGATGACAGAATCATCTCGCCCTACAGGTTGTCCGTTTCATTCGTGATTAATGGGCAATTTTTTTACCCATTATGATGACTAGTAAGTGTCGAATCAAACTTTTCGAACACGACAATACTTCGAATCCTGGAATCGTTTACTTCACAAAAGAAACCTGAAATTTTATCTTTAGGTTTCTTTTGCTGTATCAGTATATAAATCGTTAGCTGTAAAATCGTGGTGAAGATAACTGTTCTTTAAAATGCTCTGAAATCAAGATTGTAAGATAGCTAACGTTTTAATCCAAGAAAATAGGATAAATTAGAAATGTAAACAAATAAGGAGGAGAGTTAAAAATGACAAATATGATGACTTTTCAAGTAACAGGAACATCGAATAAGATGAAATCAGAACTGAATGCTAAAAATCATGCGATAACGATTGACGAACCTCCAAGTATGGGTGGAACTGATCAAGGAATTGACCCCCTATCAAACCTACTTGCTTCACTTGCTGGTTGTGAGAACGTAATAGCAAATTTAGTTGCAAAAGAAATGAAATTTGACCTTCAGGGTATTGAATTTGATGTAAAAGGTCAATTGGATCCACGTGGATTAATGGGACAAACAGATGTGCAACCTTATTTCAACCATGTTTCTGTTCATGCAAAAGTAAAAACAAATGAGACACAAGAACGAATTAATGAACTAAGAGAAAAAACAGATGCTCGGTGTCCAGTATATACAACGTTTAAAGCTGCTGGCATTCCAATTGAAGCTAATTGGGAAAAAGCTTGAAATTCAACTTTTCTTGTAGAAGTAATTAAATAAAGACGACTTTAAATTCAAAATACGAATTTAAAGTCGTCTTTTTATAAAAGACAGTTTGTCAAAAGTAAAAAAGGACTTGTATGAATCTTTTATCCGCATACTTTGAATTAACTCAAGAAAATAGGGTTTTTGTTACTAAATTATGTTCAGAGAACTTTAATCCTCTTGTTATTAGAATTGTTAGATACCTTACTTTTTTTTTGTCAATTATGTTCTATTATTGTTAAAAAGGAGGAATTAAATTGGTAGTTACAAAACAAATGGCAATTGTATCAAACTATTCATCTATTATTAAGGCGTCTTTAATTGGTAGTACAGTAGCTGGAATTTTATTAGGAATATTTATGCAGATGATGGGTATGATCGGGATGATTGCTTCCATGTTTGGCAGTGAAAGCCTCGTAATTGGTTGGATAATGCATATGATGATTAGTTGGATATTTGGACTTGGATATGGTGCGATGACACTTATCTCTTCTCGGTATTATCTAGTCGGGATTATCCACGGTGTTCTCATTTGGGTGATTGGTCCACTAATGGTGATGCCAATGATGATGGGCATGGGGTCAATGATTGGGGCAATGTTTGAAGGTCCACAACTAATGAGTCTTTTCACTCACTTAGGATTTTCACTAATTTTAGCTGGGGTATTCAGTTTTCTAATTAATAAGTCAATAAAAGAATAAGAAAAACAAATTGACAACGTAACGTTCACTATTATGAAGCCGCTGAGAAACTTCCTTAATATTAAACTCCTCTGACGGTAAGCTATTTAAGAGGCAACTTTTCGTTTTATTTTCAACGAAAAGTTGCCTCTTCTAATTTATTCATTTATTATACATACTTTCTTCTCTCAGTTGAGCGTTGGTTATGGTTATCTAAACACGATTTCATGACCTATTCTGTTAACATTTTCTTCATTTCATCTGCTTTAATGGATAGACCAAATATCGTTTTCTTTAGTAAGCCTTCTTTTTTCAACTTACTCATAAGTAGTGAAATCGACTCGCGTGAAGACCCTACCATGGTGGCAATATCTTCATGGGTAATTTTCATCTTAATCGATTGCCATTCTTTTTCACGTTGACCACTTTTTTCACTCATTTTTAACAAGAGAAAAATGGTTCGGTAACGTACATCACCAAGTGCAATTTTTTCACTTAGATCATACGTATCCTTCAAGCGGTTCGTCAAAATTTGTATAAGTTTAATGGAAACATCTGGTGTTGTTCTAATAAAATTTTCAAATTTTTCCTTATCCATAGTGCACAAATAGCAGTCAATCATCGCTTCAGCATAGGTTTGCTGGTCCGTTAGCATGAAGGATTCTGTTTCGCCAAACACATTACCGTCCACTAGAATATCGGTGGTAAATTGTTTACCTTGAGGGGTCATACGGTAAAGTCGAACCTGCCCCTTTTTCAAGAAGAACAGTACATCTAGAGGCTGCTCTGGTAAAAGAATTTGGGTTCCTTTTTTTACCGACGTCATCGTACTACTATTATCAATTAACTTTAAATCTTTCATCGATAATTCATCAAAGAGATTAATATGCGAAAGGAGTGTCAGTTTATCCATGAATAATATTCCCTCATTTCTATCAGATTCTTTTCCTTCTGAAAATTCTATGTTTATCGTTCCAGGATGCACCAAATGTGAGCGGGCAAAAAATATATTAATTGAGCAGGGCATTCCTTTTCAATCATACCCTATTTTTAAGCATCGCGATTTACTACAAAACGTACCCTATGAGAAAAAAAGAAAAGGATTTCCTCTTTTGAAAATTAATCATGATTATTATACATATGACGAGATTAAGAATATAAAAGAAACAGTAAGTTTGCTAGGAGAGTATGAAAAAACCGTCATTCAAATGAATGAGATGAATCAATCAAATGATAAATACTTAAAAGTGTTTCCGGTGTATCAACCTTAGCCAGAGATTTGTTTGGAATTATTGTATACTAATGTTCAATAATCATCCTATGAATATACGTATCTTAAATGCACCCACAGACTACAAGAAAAGTATTCGGCAATAGATAAGGAATTCAAGTCAGATAAACTTAACGCAAATGGAATTTCTAATAAACTCGCCGCTTAATGGACTGAAAATTTAGAAAAGCTGCAAAGTGAAACAAACTAAGCTGATAGTTTTAAAAATAATTATAGAAAAGGGAATGGACAAGATGCTCATCCTGTCCACTCCCTAGATTTTATATGCGTCCAGCCAATCTGATTCCACTATATTGCCATTTCATATGAGGATGAAAGAAATTACGATAAGTAACCCGAATATGAGTTTGTGGTGTAACACTAGAACCACCTTTTAAAATAATTTGATTTGACATAAACTTCGCGTTGTATTCTCCTAGTGTTCCGTCTAACGGTTTACTCTCAGGGTAAGGAACATAAGGACTTCTTGTCCACTCCCATACATCGCCAAATGCTTTATCAAACTTTTTTTCGGTATAGACATCAGTCGGTTCAAAAAGATTTGCTTCCATGAATTCCCCTTCGATTATCACCTCTTGCATCGCATGTTCCCACTCTTGCTCTGTTGGAAGTCGTTTTCCAGCCCATCTTGCATAGGCATCTGCTTCGTAAAAACTGACATGGACAACCGGTTCATTCATATTTATTTTTTGAAGACCAAACATAGTGAAATAAAACCATACACCCTCTTTTTCAATCCAATAAAGTGGCTTTTCCCATCCTTCATTTTTCACAAGATTCCAACCATCAGATAACCAGTATTCTGGATTTTGATACCCTCCATCCTTTATAAAAGCAGTATATTCAGCGTTTGTAACCGGCCGATTTGCTAGTGTATAGGATTCCAGCCAAACTTTATGCCGTGGTCCCTCATTATCAAATGAAAACCCTTCACCATTATGACCAACTTCAACTAACCCTCCCTCTACACGATGAAAGATCAAGTCTGGAACTTTCATTTTTGATTGTTCTTTATTGACTTCACCATGAGAGTGGAAGGAAGGATAAAGAGGATTGAATGAAAAATTATATTTTGTATCCATTAATATTAATTCTTGATGCTGTTGTTCATGCTGAAGACCCATTTCAATGAGTGAAGACATATCCGTATTAAAGGCGTCACTGTTCATCAATTCAATGATTAATGAATCAACATGGGTGCGATATTCATACATCTCTGATACAGTAGGTCGTGAAATTAACCCTCTATAATTACGAGGATGATAAGAGCCCAACGTTTCATAATAAGAGTTAAATAGGGTTCGATAAGCAGGATTAAATGGTTTATATGCTGGTTTATAAGATTCTAATATAAATGTTTCAAAAAACCATGTCGTATGGGAAAGATGCCATTTTATTGGACTTACATGTGTGTCCGCTTGAATAATATAATCTTCAGTATTCAAATGTCTTACTAGTTCTTCACTGTATTTCCGGATGGTGGTATATCTTTCGATTAATTTGTTTTTGACTTGTGTTTCCACACATTTCATCTCCTAGTATAGAGAATAGAAAAGTTAAAATTCAAAATTCCTATTCTTGTTTATTTTTGTCAAATCATTTCATCTAATTCTATATATTCTTTACCCCATTTAATGTTTTAATCAAACCATTAAATTGGATTTTGTTAACTAGCTCACAAAAAGTAAACTTTTTAGTTAATAGAAGTGTTTGTACTAACATAATATTTCAACTATTATGTTAGTGATATCTATTTTTCATTCTACCCCTAGAATTGAAACCTAAAAGTAATCCATCTCACATTATTTCCCCTTCTTATTTATTATGATTTAAAAACCCATAGCAACTTTTTAGAAGGGAGGTTCCTCAATGTTTGAACAAATTGGATTACAAATACTTTCGAAAAAGTAATCAGTCAAAACCAACCTGTATTAATAACGTTTTTTATGGATTGGTGTTCTGATTGTAAACGAATGGATCTATTTATTGGAGAATTGATGGAAGAGTTTAAATTGATCCCTTCTTATTCAATAGATAAAGATAAATTCGAAGAAATTGCCAGTAAGAACTATGTCATGGGGATTCCTAGTTTACTAGTATGCCAAAACAAATAAAAGATTGGACATCTAAGTAGTGCTAATGCCAAAACACCCGAAGAAGTGCAAGTCTTTCTTCAGCCGTTTTCACTTAAATTCGCTTAAAGAGAAGATCTAACAACTAATTAATTAGAAGGGGGGAAATATATGAATACTCTAAAACTCGGATCTCCAGCTCCATTGTTTGACCTACCAGAAGCAAGTGGTGGGACCTAAGATTTAAATGAACGCAATGGATGGAGATTTTTAGTGTTTTTCCGTGGAGCGTGGTGTTCCATATGTAAGAGGGACTTAGTAGAAATAGAAGAAAGCAAATCCTATTTTAATACAAAACAAGTTTATTTCACTGCTATTTCCACCGATAATCAGGAGGATTCTACCTCATTCAAAGAGGAACTTCATTTATCTTTTCCTGTATTATCTGATGCATCAGTTGACTTATTAAATCAATACGGTGATTTATCATGATGAAAATGCACCTTATGAAGATCATGTTGTACATGGCGAAGCTGCATATTTCCTACTTGATTAAAAAGGGAATATCCTTTACCAACAAAAGCAGACCAGTCCATATGGTCGTCCCCATGTTAATGAATTACGTAAAGTTGTCAAATATATTAAGAAAAAATTAAAATAAGTATAACCGATTGATATGAAACCTATAAAGGCTACCTCACACCCAAACTCGAGGCCACTGAAAAAGTCAATTTGTAATTTTTTAGCTTATGGACTAGTACAGGTGATTTCCGTTGCAGCGCACTTTCATGTTTCGAAGCTAGCGTAGTGATGCAGAAACATGCGGGCGCTTTACCCACAGGAGTCGCAGCCTTCCACTTCAATCATTTGTAATTATATTTTCTTTCATCTATGACCTAAATGAAGGAATAAGAGTAAGCAATACGAAAGAAAAGGCAACATTTCGTTCAAAATCGAACGAAATGTCGCCTTTTTAATTTAAACACACTTACAAATATTAAAAACATAAGTTTTTCAGTGCCCTTCCCAAACTCTTGGGAGGAGGTAGCCTTTTTTCCAAATACATCTAACTTCCCTTGTTTGCAGAGAGCTACGAGGACCATCATGGAAAAATATAATTTATTTCCATCCTAGGGAAGCGGAGTTATTCTGAATATGTGTTTTATATGTACTTCGTTTCGTACCTACGATAAAAAAACATCCGTAATAAGGTGCTTACGGATGTTTTATCATAGTAGATGCTATTCAAAATTTATAGTAAAATATCTGTCCAAATTTTTATAGCTGTCCCTGAAATTAACAACGCTAAAATAATTTGAAGTATTCTTGTATTCATTTTTTTCCCAGCCATTGCTCCAAGTGGGGCAGCTATTAAACTTGCTATCACCATTATTGCTGCCGGATAGTAATCAACTTGTCCCGTTGAGACTTTCCCTACTGTTGCACCAATGGAAGAAATAAAGGTAATAGCCAATGAAGAGGCAATGGTTACCCGTGTTGGTATTTTTAATACGACCAACATAATCGGCACTAATAAGAATCCACCAGCAGCACCCACTATACCGGAACCTATACCAACAATAAACGCTAGTACTGCGGCTAGCCACTTGTTAAAAGTTATTTGATCCAAAGGAATATCATCTACTCCCTTTTTCGGAATAAACATCATGACAGCGGCTATTAAAGCTAGAACTCCATAGACAATATTAATACCATCTCCCGACATGGATTGCGACCCAAAACTCCCAATCACACTACCAATCAACACACTGACTCCCATGTATATAATCAGCGTCTTATTTAAATAACCGCCTTTACGATAAGCCCATACTCCTGCGATTGAAGCAAAAAGCACTTGTACAGCACTTATACCTGACACCTCATGTGCACTGAATGCTGCCAACCCGAACATTGATGGAATAAACAAAAGCATTGGATATTTAATGATTGAGCCGCCAATACCAAGCATTCCTGAAATGTATGAACCTACAAACCCAATTAAAAAGATGACAATAATATACGTTAAATCCATTTTAGTTCCCCCTATAAAAGAAGGAAACCTTCATCGGTTCCCTAAATTTTATTAGCCTTTTTTAATCCAAAATTTAAATACACCGTTTTCTTCAATGGATTGTACTAGTTCGTGTCCACCTGATCTTGACCAAGCCGCTAGATCTGCTTTGGCACCTTTATCTGTGGCATGAATTTCTAAAACTTGACCAGTTTCCATGTCATTCATCGCTTTTTTTGTCTTAACGATTGGCATTGGACAAGCTAGCCCTTGGGCATCTAATAATTTATCTGCATTCATATGTCATCTCTCCTATTTGCGAATTATTTTATTAATTATCTTACAGCACAACGGTTTGGTCCAATTTCCATTTCACGTTGCTTGTCATCATCTGGGGTGATTTTGCCCATATTGGTTTCACGGATTTCTTGATATGAATTTGGCTGTGGCGGCAAGTTTCCAGTCACCATTTGTCTGAATTCTGCTTCATCGGCAATGTTTAAACCATGATTCTCGGCGAATAAAGTTCCTAACGGCTTAGCTACACTGCCATCATCATTTAATTCCTCAACGATCATGAAGTGAGCGGGAAGAACGATTAACTCATCTGATAATTCTCTGTAACGGTTATACAAAGTTTCTCTCAAATCTTCAACCCAGTCCTCAGCCAACCCTGCAAGATCAGGTCTTCCAATAGAATCAATGAATAGAATATCACCAGAAAGCAAGTATTTTTCATCAATCACAAATGAAGTGGAACCAATCGTGTGACCCGGTGAATATAGGGCATTAATATTGATATCCGTATTACCGATTGTCACCACATTACCGCCTTCTAATGGTGAATACTCAAATACAACTTCTTCAGCGTCTTTTGGTGGTAACCAGTAGGTTGCATTCGTGCTTTGTGCGATTTCTCTTCCCCCAGAAATGTGATCGGCGTGTAAATGAGTATCAAAAACATGGGTAATTTCCACATTTAAACTTGCGGCAAAATCAAGGTAGATATCCGACTTTCTTGTCGAGTCAATAACAGCGGCTTCGCCATTTGAAACGACCATGTATGACAAACAGCCTTTTCCAAGGCGTACAAATTGATATATTTCTCCGCCATTTGTCAAATCACCAATTTTAACTGGTTCCAAATGTTCACTCCATGCTTTCATCCCATCTTTTAGATAAGAAACAGTAAATCCTTCATCCGACAACATTTCCGCAATCATATTAGATGAACCTTCTTTAGCACATACGACCAATACTTCTCTATCAGTAGGAATTTTATCCAAAATTTCTTCCACACCATCAAGTAAATCAAAATATGGAGTGTTAAAGACTTCAATATTCTCACCTTCTATTTTCCAATCATTAAAATCACTTTCATTTCGAACATCCAATATAAACAGTTCGTCTTTATTGATTACTTTTTTGGCAACTTCTTTAGCTGTCATTTCTTTTACTGACATCACTTATACCTCCTATAGTTTGATTCATTAAATTAGAATGTTAAAGTCACATCTGCATCTTTGGCGAATTCTAGAAATGTTACAGCGCCTCCAACTTCGATTCCGTCAACAAAAGCTTCTTTTTCAAGTCCCATCACATCCATAGTCATTTGACAACCAATGAATTTCACGTCCATTTCTTGTGCCATAGCCAGTAACTCAGGGATTGGAGGGACATTTGCTTTCGTAAACCCTTCAGCAAAATGTTCTTTACCTTCAGGCATTGCAAGTTGTTGATTAGCTTCTTTGTTAATTAAGTTCAACCCTTCAAATGTAAAGAAAATGGCCACTTCTTGATCTGTTGCAGCCGCCGCAGTGGCAATGTTAAATACTTTGTATGCGTCAAATAGTCCACCGTTACTAGCGATAATTGCTACTTTTTTGTTCGTCAATTTTCATACCTCCATTTTAAGGTTGATTTAGATTAATTTACTGATTTTCCTGTTGGTCCAGTCCATTCACTCATGCCAGGCACGATATTGATTACTTGTTTGAAACCAGCTGCCGTTAATTTTTGTGCGGCAAAATCACTTCGGTTACCCGTTTGGCAAACCACATGAATTTCGGATTCTTTATCTAATTCATTTAAGTATTCATCCAATTCACCTAGGGGAACGGACTTGGCATTCGGAATATGGCTAAACGCATACTCTGCTGCCTCACGTACATCCAGTACCACTGTATCTTGGTTTGCATCTATTTTTTGTTCCAACTCTTCATTTTTCATCACGTTTGGATGCTTCTTCTCTTCTTTTTCTTCTTCACTCGATTTACGTAGATAGTGTTTTAAGACGTTCCCCTCTTCAACTGTTCCAAGATATCGATGTCCTGTACTCTGTGCCCAAGCTTTCAAGTCGGCTGTCGATCCTTTATCAGTTGCTTGAATCTCTAATATTTCTCCAGAATCCAACCCGCTCATTGCCTTCTTGGTTTTCACAATTGGCATTGGACAAGCTAAACCTTTTGCATCTAATACTAAGTCTGTTTTAATCATGTTTTTTTCCTCCTTATTTCAAATACAGATAGGGGTATACAATCCACAAAAAATTATTCAGTCTGACCGTTCCACTCGAGCATTCCACCGGCCATGTTAACCACTTTAAATCCATGACTTTCTAGTAGCATTGCTGCTTTAGAACTTCTAGCTCCTGAACGACAAACCATGATATATTCTTTTGATTTATCTAGGTCATGCATCTTATACTCCACCAAACCCAATGGAATATGCATAGCATTCGGTATTTTTCCCGCTTGTACTTCGTCAGCCTCACGCACATCAATAAGGTTAATTGCTGTTTTTTCTTTTAATAAAGCTTCTACTTCAAACGTATATATCTCTTTCATGACTAATCTTCCTCCTTTACTTAGCGCCAAGCGCTCATTCCGCCTTTTACGTTAGTAATATTTTCAAACCCCATCTTTTTCAATATCTTACTGGCATTGCTACTTCTCATTCCACTTTGGCAAATCACAAAAACTTCTTTGTCTTTAGAAAGTTCACTTGCTTTCTTCTGAAGATCACTTAATGGAACATTTTTAAATTCTTTAATGTGATTCCCTTTAAATTCATTCGGCGTTCTAACATCAATAAACTGTTTATCCTTATTTTTTAACTCAGCTTTCAACTCGGTTGTACTAATAGTTCGAATCCCTTTGGTCGGAGCAATTCGCTTATATATAAACCAACCGACTGCACCAATTAATATGACATTTAGCAACATATCCATCGTGAAAAAACACCTCTCTGTTTGTGGAGTCGAAAATTTCCTGTGTTAAATAAATAGATTTACGTTACCATCTTCTGCGTCTGCCAGATAAGCTGCCACGCCGGCGTATTCAATTCCATCCAGCAACTCTTTTTCTTGCAGTCCTAATAAATCCATTGTCATTGTACATGCGATTAGTTTCACTTCTTGTTCCTGTGCCATCTCAATAAGTGCAGGAAGCGTCAAGACATTATGTTTTTTCATAACATGTTTGATCATTTTAGGTCCCATTCCAGCAAAGTTCATGTTGGATAACCCCATCTTGTCTGCACCTCTAGGCATCATTTTGCCAAACATTTTTTCAAGAAAACCTTTTTTCAAAGCTAACGGCTCATCTTTACGCATTGCATTCAATCCCCAGAAAGTATGGAAGATGGTGACTTCATGATCATAAGCTGCAGCTCCATTAGCAATAATATAAGCAGCCATTGCCTTATCATAATCTCCGCTAAACAATATAATTGTGGTCTTTTTCTTTGTAGTCATTATTTTATCTCCCTTGATTTTATTTATACCCTGTCAGGTATATATTTATTTAAAATTTTTTCCGGATTACATATACCGGTATGGGTATATGTTATGATAAAAAGAAAGGTTCGTCAACCCCCAGATTTTGAGTGTCTAGAACTTTCTTTATCTACTTTTTATTAATAATTCAACAGCTTCTTTAACCAGATCACCGGTACCTTCACCTTTTTCAACATTTTCTCTTACACATTGTTCAAGATTGGTACTGACAATAACGCCCATTGTACGATCTATTGCATTACGAGCAGCTGATAATTGCGTGACGATATCTCTGCAGTCTTTTCCCTGTTCCATCATTCCAAGAACGCCTTTAATTTGTCCTTCAATTCTCTTTAAGCGATTGATAACACTTTTATCGTATTCCATGATCTATCCTCCGTTTCTTAAAAAAGTAGTCTATTATTTCATAACTTAACTTTATACTTTTATCCTTTACTAACAAGAAGCGTATGCCAATGTTCAATTCGAATAATCTAAGCAACAATATGTTGTCAGCTAATGGAGAATCTTTATTCTAGACTTTCAAATATGAATGTAGCATATTCGAAGCTGAGTCACTACTAATATCATTACTTCTTTCAATATATTAGAACATAGCGTTTATATAGAATGGCTAACCAAAATACTATAACATTATGAACAATAAAGGCTTATAAAAATTCAGCAACCTGTAAGTCATAAACTTATAATATACCCCTGCGGGTATAATGTCAAGAGAGTTAAATTGAATATTTTATAAGACATTCTTTGAAAAAATCTAAAAGTAAAGGAGGACACTTAGGTTTCTAATTAAACCAATTGTCCTCCTTCAGGTAAGGTCAAGTATAATTCATTTATTGTTAAACAGATTTATCAATAGAAGAGATTAGTCGTTTTTCAATATCTTGAGCAATACCCTTAATTTTATTATCTTGTATCATCTCAATTAACATTGTTGGCTTCGGAAGACCGATCTTTGTCGTGTTTCCATCCTTATAGACTACAATTTTACAAGGCAAAAAATAACCGACTAGCAAATTCTCGGAAAGCACACGTTTTGCTTCATGGGGATTACACACTTCGAGTACCGTATAGGGTATATCAAAATCCACGCCTTTTTCCTGTAACTTCGCTGTCAAATCAAAATTCCATAAAACACCAAACTTTTCTTCCTTCAAATTCTCTTCCAATGAACGAACCGCATCTGCTACAGTTTTTGATGTTACAACAGTATAGTCAAACATTTATCCCACTCCTTCTTTAATCTCCGTTATTATTCCCCAATTTGAACAAAATAAAACTTAGATAACCTCACATTATACCCTGTGGGGTATAATGTCAATAGAAATAAAGTTTAAAATTTTATAAACCATATTTGAAGAAATAGAAAAGAAGGGCATTTGGATTTTATTCATCCATTTGTCCTCCTTCCGCTAAATTAAAAAGGATAAATCCTTATTATTAAACAGATTTATCTATAGAAGAGATTAGTCTTATTTCAATATCTTCAGCAATTCCCTTGATTTTATTATCTTGGAGCATCTCAATTAACATTGTTGGTTTTGGAAGACCAATCTTGGTCTTGTTTCCATCCTTATAGACGACAATTTTACATGGCAAAAAATAACCGACTAGCAAGTTCTCAGACAGCACACGTTTCGCTTCGTGGGGATTACATACTTCGAGTACTATATAGGGTATGTCAAAATCCACGCCTTTTTCCTGTAACTTCGCCGTTAAATCAAAATTCCATAAGATTCCAAACTTTTCCTCCTTTAAATTCTCTTCCAATGAACGAACAGCTTCTTCAACAGTTTTTGATGTTACAACAGTATAGTCAAACATTTTATCCCACTCCTTCTTTAATCTTTTACTCCATTATAATTCCCCAATTCAACCAATTAAAACTTATCACATATCTATTATTAGTTCCAATGCTTAAGCGACGCTTCCATTAAAAATGGCTATAATATATTTATTGCAAGGAAATGCGTGTCGTGACAAGTATACTGAACGTAGCAGCGGGAGAAATTGCGGACATGTACAAGTCTCGATGGGCAATCGAATCCTCTTTTCGTTGGATCAAGCAGAACTTGAATGTACCTGTTCTGTTCGGCACGACAGAAAATGCCGTCTTTAATCAACTGTTCGCAGGGGTAATCGCTTCTGTTTTACTTAAGTGGCTTCACGTTAAAGGTGGGAAACAATCGACTTGTAAACCGTTGTCATTCGCAGGTTTTCAGCGCCTGCTTCTTTGTGATGACTTGCATATTAAATGGAGAATCCGAATGGAATTGACCACTGCAATATGGCCTCTTTGTAATCTTTCAATCAATTCCCCTCTTAAAAACTTAACTAAAGCTTCTGTTTCAATTATGGCACCTCTAATTTTTGAGAGAAGAACAGGAAACTAGTGTAATAAAAGTAATCCCCAACAAACATACTGTTGGGGATTTGAGTTAGTGATAATTAATGGCTCATTAAATTTGAAATGTTGTTCCCTACTTCAATTATATAGGGAAAAGCAATTACTTCTTGTCCAAATTTAAATTCTGCCCAAAGCTTGTATATCCCTTCTTCTTCAAAATGAGCAACAAAGCTGGTCTCGTTTTCAGATATAGGATGGACATGAATAAATTTCTCTACTTTGGCATCAATGATTACGACATGTCCTAATGCACCTAAATATGTTGAGAGTTTTGCACCTTTAGTATCAAAACTTAGGTTAACATCGTTACCGACAACAAATGAATCATGATTAAGCTCCACAGTTTTCCCACGCACTTCTTTTACTCTTTCTTTATCAACTTTTAGTGGTTTCATACTGTCTGAATGAGTGTGGATATGATTTTGAATTTCTATAGAATTCGGCTCGATTAGGTATTGTTTTCCGTTTGGATTGATGTCAATGAAGGCCTTATAAGATTGGCCTGTAACAGGCAGATTAATCTCATATGTGTGCTTATCTATTCGTTCTGGATGAACGTGATAAAACTCGTCTAAATCCTTACTAACTACAATAACATGCATATACTTTTCATGAGTTAGTGTTAGTTCTGGTGCTTTGCCCTCATTATCTTCCAGACGTATTTGTAAAACACTATCCCGATAGGTAAGGGTTGTTTTAATTTCACTTTCCATTACACTACTCTTCATATGGCCTTGTTGGTGCTGAGGATGATGTTGTTCCAAATAATATACCTCCTACTATTGCAGATCACCTTAAATTAAAAAGTCAAAAATTATTGGATTCTTTGAGAGTTTTGGGTATTCATTTGCGCTTGCTTTCCATTTTGATGTAAAGGGTTAAAGGTTTGGTTTTGTAAAGGACTCATTGCCCCCTGTTGCTGAATACTCGTTGCAATTGGATGGTCCATCCACCCCATTTGTTCCGCAAACATTTCATATTGCTTCGCTATTTGAGATTGTTGTAAAGCCATTTCGCTATGAATACGTTTGACTTGTGGGTTTTTCATATTTGTTGATGAAATAAAATTATCATTGGCCATGGAAGTAGCAGTAAAGTGGGAGTCAAATGCCATATCTCTGTCCTCTATCTCAATGTCGATAGCAACCGAATTCTGGTTTAACTGTGAAGTGACCTGTGGAACTGGTTGGAGTGTAACTTGATTTGTATGATTTGGGTCGAGAAGCATGTTCATTACTTGTACATGATTTTGCATCATACCAATTTGCTGTCCCAATATCGTTAACAAATTTGGATTCTTTGTGAGATTAGAGTAAAGCTCAAATCTCTTTATAGCACCTTTGTGAGCAGACAAGTGGTTCGCCATTAGACCCACGTCAATTACTTTTAACATTGTTAACCTCCTGATTAGCATTGTAACTATAGTTTGTTCAAATGTAATATGTTTATTCTAAATATTTTTAATAAATGATTATGTTATATAGAGGCTACCCAAGTAACTTATTGGGGTATTTAGTTAGAAAAGTATTGACTTTATCAATTAATTGAAATTTATCCACAGATTTGATTAGAAATGGCATCTAAATTCAACTTAGGTGTCACCTTTTGTTGAAGACCCTCAGGCTTTTCAAAACTATAAGGAAATTCAAAAGCGGATGAAATTATACCGAGGTTCGCTTAAGTCGAATGTAATTTGCTTGACCTATCTTCAAAATGGTTTTTTCGCTAGAAAAGTTCGGTTTTGGTGAATAGGATCATGCTCTTTTACAAGCAGTTTCAACTCGCTTTATCGAATATTGTGTAAATTCAATGTACAGAAGGTGGCTTCCCTCATGGCAGAGGTGTCACTTTTTCATTGCTCCACTCAGTAAAGCAGAGTGATTAACATCTAATCTGAACAGGAATAACACTAGGACATGTACGGATACTACCTTCAGAAATTCCATTGTGGTTGAACCCCCCTTCTACATATAAAGTTGGAATTTCTTTAACGCCACAAGTACTAGATTTAAAAGCCTTGCTGGAGTCGATTCAACGAAAAATTTTAATGCTATTAATAAAACCGTCTTAGCCCAACTTTCGGTAGAAGGGCAGAAAAACCCCGTTACAAAGCGATTTGATTGTTTAATTTGGTCACTACAAATGAACCGATTGTATTATTTCTACAACATATATCTGTGAACATACTGCTTTCTTCTATAAAATATCGATTGTTTGAAAGTTGAAAAATCATACTATAAGTGTTTCAAAATACCAAGATTTTTTCAAGGTATAAATCGGATATTAGGTCACTATATTTTAATTTTCCTAATTCAGATTTTTATAAACCTTGACAAATAGGCATTTCGATAAGGAGTTTTCTCTTAAAAAGCCCAAAATATGATAAAAACGATTAACGCTAATACAGTCATAAGATACTTAAAAACGTGCATAGAAGTTAAAAAGAAAAGAATGTAACTTACTGCACATAGTCATTTTCCCATTATGATTTCATAGTTCTCGAATTTTTTCTATATTTAACACATATAAATACGACAAGCATTGGAAAAAATATTTGCTCTTCCTGTTTGGTTAAGCGGTAAAAATTTACCGACCTATGCAATAAAATTGGTAATTTACCAATGAAAATATCATTTATAAAAAACTTTTCAATATGTCCCAGTCGGAAAAGATACCACGGGAGGATCAAACTATGATTTTTAGATTAATGCCGGGATTAAAACGAATTTATCATTACAAAAAGTCATATATAACTGGAGATTTAACAGCTGGAATAATTGTTGCTATTTTATTTATTCCCCAAAGTATGGCCTATGCAATCATTGCAGGGGTTCCATTGGTTATAGGGTTATATGCAGCAACGCTACCCCTTATTGTATATGCACTATTTGGAAGTTCTAAATATTTATCAATTGGGCCAGTATCTATTGTCTCACTTTTAGCCTTTTCGGGTATTTCAAGTTTCGCTCAACCTGATTCCTCTTACTTTTTGGAGTTAATATTACTCCTTGGATTAATAGTCGGGTCTATTCATCTAATTATGGGGTTGCTCAAAACAGGATACTTCTTTGATTATATTTCTCCAGCTGTCATAAGTGGCTTTACATCTGCAGTAGCCATAATTATAGCTCTAAATCAAATTAAGTCATTATTAGGTGTTTCACTTCCCCCTTATAATGATTTTTTTAGTTATACCTTAGAAATTATAAAGAAATTACATGAGACAAATCCCTATACTATATTAATTGGCATTGGTAGCATCTGTATGTTAATAATTATAAAAAAAACAACATCCATGTCACTCGGTCCTTTAATTGTCGTTATTATTTATACTCTATTTGTTAATTTTTATGCTCTACAGAAAAAAGGTGTTGATATCGTTGGGGAAATCCCTAAAGGCCTTCCTGAACTTTCCTTAAACATCCCAACACTAGATATAATTCAATTATTATTACCAATCGCCTTTACTATTGCTTTCATATCATTTCTTGAATCTTATGCAGTTGTAAAAACGCTGGCTGCTAGAGATAAGGAGCAAATCAATACGAATCAGGAGTTGGTTGGGTTAGGATTAGCAAATATATCGAGTTCATTGGTCGGTTCTATACCTGTAGCAGGAGCTATTTCAAGAACAGCCGTGAATTACCAATCGGGTGCAAAAACAAACCTTTCACTTTTAATAACAGCAGCTTGTATTATAATCACCCTATTATTTTTAACTCCCCTTTTCCACTATTTACCTAAGGCAACTCTTGCAGCTATTATTATTTTGGCTGTTTCAAATCTTATAAACTTAAAAGAGATAACACTACTTCTTAGGACGTCGCCTATTAATGCGGTTCTTCTTATTTCTACTTTTCTAGCAACATTATTACTCAATGTTTTTTGGGGGTTACTAATCGGTATTGGTCTCTCAATCTTTATTAATATGATTAGAAGAACACTCTTTTATACCGTAGATAAAAATTATAAATAAAGTGAGATTATAATTTAGAACTATAAGAAAATGGCTTTTATGCTAGCAAGCTTCGGTCTTGGTGAAAAGGACAATGCTCTTTTACAAGCAGTTTCACCTTGAGTTATCGAATATGTGTAAGTTCGGGCAGAGGCATCACTTTTTATGGCTGACTCATACGATTCGACTGTTTGGATAAGAGGTTTATGTAAAACATGAGGTGGACTTTAGAAAAATAGAACGTCTTCTGTGAAATCAATTTCTATGATTCACAGAACACGTCCCTCTGAGGCCTATAAGTATTATTTGGTTTTATTGGAGATGTGGCTCCGCCTTGAATCTACAAACTAATAGAAGTGAATATCCACTTTACTTTCCCATTAATATACTCCCTTTTTTAAATTCCGTTTTACCTCATCCTGTTTCATAATCTTCATAATTGCTTGATCAATTCGTTCGAATACAAATGTGGGGTTCTTCCAACAGTTTCGGCTCCAAATCTTTTCAATGGTCCATCCTCTGCTCTCCAAGAGTTTCTGACGATAAATGTCCCGCTCTTTGGCATTCCTAGAGCTATGATACATCGCACCGTCGCATTCAATACTCAAGAGTGGTTGGCACCACTTAATCAATGAAAATTCACTTGAATAATAATTCATGCAGTGTTAGTTTTTCAAAACCCATTGACTACAAATTCCAGTAAATTATTGGTGTATATAGTGCATAAATTGAATAATTTTTCGCACAGGTACCTGTTAAAAGCTGTTGAGGTTCTCGATAGCTTTTTTAGCTTTAATGCATGATTTAATAAAGCCTGTCATCACTTATCCTTTTGTCGACTATATCGTTAATCTTTTCAATAGCTTGATGCACCATTGCTCCAACAATCATTACTTGGTCTGTATCCATTGTGTCTCCTTTTGCAACATCGAATTGGAGTGCTTCCGCATAGGCTGCTGGTCTGTTCATCATATAAGCAGACATCACTTCACATAGGACCTCACGCGCTTTTTCGGCGTTTAACTTCCCTGTAACAATATCATGCATAACGTTGATGGCAGTAAAATTAGCAGCCTCCATATCACAGCGGGAAGATACCTCTCCCTTTGTCCTTTCGACGATTAAACTTCCATCGAACTTTGCCAGTTCGCTGAACATCTCTGGTGCCACCTGATAATTAATAACATTTTCAATTATGTCAGTGTGAGGCTGTGGAAAATCGTGAGGTATTTCATCACGATACACAATCGTTCGTTTCCACGGTCCATTGTTGTACCAGATTAATCTACTTTGAATAGCTTCGTTTGGAGGTCCGTATTGTTCAATGGTAATACTGGCGGATTTTTTTGACATAGCATTCCAATCATTAATAATCGTGTGTACCACTACCATATCCTCAACAGTTTCAGTTGTTTTTTCAGCACCGCCAAAGGTTTGTACTTTTAAGTCACTCGCCATTGAGATAGCGGCAGTTTTTAATCTTTCTTTTGGTTCCATAATAAAACCTCCATTTGTATCTCGTCTTTACATTTAATATGTGAATAAAGGTTTCAAGTTAAACGCTAAATAAATTTCTAATAACAATTATTACTACCCTCTGACCTGTTTTGTTCTCCAACAAATATGTTAGTTTTGTCATCAATATCTCAGTAACCAATTTTCTTTTTAATTCAGAGTAGGCAAATTGACTTTTCCAGACATATTCTATAGTGGAATGGTTGGGAGTTCTTATGAATAAAGGAGGAAAGAAATGACATGGAATCCATGGTATCAACAATGGCTTCATTATCAAGAGTGGTTAAAGTATCAAGAATGGCTGAGGTATCAAAATTATATGAACCAGAAAATCGCGAATACTCAGCAATACTCTTCCTTGATTCCGCATCACAATCTGGTAAAACCTCAAATTAATTATGAATTAGAAACGTATATCAAGGATGTTCCTGCACCAGTTGATCGTATCCCTATCAGCCCTCAAGATATGTATTTAGACCCAGATTATATACTCGAACCAGTTGTAGTTGGGCTCAACTTCCCAACAAGTATTACCTTTGATGATGAGGGGCGTCTTTATGTAGGCGAAGCTGGTTTCTCTTATGGGGCTGCTGATACACCCGAAGGAGGTCGTATCCTTGAGGTTGGAAGTAATGGCGAGGTCAGGGAGATTGTATCTGGCTTTCGAGGACCTGTTACTTCGATCACTTGGCATCAGGGGTTCTTCTATGTCGCGGAAGGAAAATACCCGGGACGTATCTTACGTGTTGGTAAAGACGGGTCTAAAGACGTTCTGGTAGACGGTCTCCGTTCCGGTGGCGATCATTATACATCTGATGTTGTTTTTGGACCAGACGGTAAGATGTATTTTTGTGTGGGGAGTGCCACTACTTCGGCCGTAGTAGGGATTGACAACTACTATTATTTCAACTGGCTGCAAAAAATGCCTAGCTTTCACGATGTCCCAGCTAGAAATCTAGTTTTAAACGGAAAAAATTATAAGTCCATCAATCCTTTTGAAATCAATCCACAGGAGGCTAATGTGGTTACTGCTCCTTATCAACCCTTCGGCACTCCAGCTAAGGATGGGCAAATTGTTAAAGGACAATTAAAGGCTAATTCCGTTATGTATCAGGCGAACCCGGACGGTTCAAATCTGAGGGTCTACCTTGATGGTTTCCGAAATGTATTTGGGTTAGGTTTTGCACCGAATGGGAAGCTTTATTTTACGGAATTTGGGTATGACGACAAACATAATTCTCGCCCAATAAAGGGGTTAGAAGCCATGTGGGAAGCAGTTGAAGGAGGATGGTACGGATTTCCTGATTATAGTGCAGGGATCCCTGTTACCGACCCGATGTTTAAGCCAGAAGGTGAACCTCAACCAGAATTCGTTCTTAAAGAACATCCACCTCTTGCAACGGAACCTACGGTAATATGGGAGCATGGAAGTTCTCCAAGTAAGTTCGACTTCTCTAAGAGTAAACGATTCGGACATAAGAATTGGGCTTTCGTTACACTATTTGGAAGCTTTTTACCTGCTCAACCCAATGGGTACAAGGTTGTACGGGTGAATGTCGAAACTGGTAAATCCGTTGACTTTTTAGCAAACCTTCGACCCGGACCAAAAACAACAGGTGTTGTACGCCCTGTAGATTGTCGTTTTAGTCCTGACGGGTCCAGTTTATATGTCCTAGACTTCGGTAAAATTTTTACGGTAGATAAGTCACCCGATCTTAAAACCGAGGCAAGCGGCGGGATTCTCTGGAGGGTTAGAAGAAAGAAGTAAAAGGTTTCGATAATCTGAAAATTGTTAAAGATACTCGATCAACTCACTTTAGCCTCCTTGTCGTTTTGGCAGGAGGCTTTTTATACTGATAAGAAGTACAAGTTTACGGATATCAGTATAAGAAAATACATCTGCTTGCACCATTTCGGGTGCAAACTGTGTTTTTAAATGTTAACTATAGGTTACGAGCTACGGTGTTCCACCATGAGTTTAGTTATAAAGGAGTTGGATATTCTAATATGAACGGTCTAATGAAGAGTTGTAAACAAATTTTAAGTTCCGATATAAAAATAGTTAGTCAATATATTGGGATTATTGATAATCCTACCAGAAGGTTCGTTTTTGGTGCACTATTGGCTTCTTTCGCAGCAATACTTCAGTCTGCAGGAATTTTAGGTGGATTCGGTTTTTTTGTAAGTGCGCTTAGCACGTTACCAATTTTAATAGCCACAATTATATCTAAACAGTTGGGTATCTTAACATATATAGTAGAGTTTGCGATGATTTCTATGATTCAACCAAGTGAGCTTTTCGCATTTCCTTTTACTACGGGGCTTTTAGGTTTATGTATGGGATTTGCTTTTGGTATTTTCAAAAAAGGATTTTTTGTCACCGTATTTTCCGGAGTTTCATTGACACTTGGTATCTTATTTATACTTTACATTATACAATTTCCATTATTAGGTCCTTCAGTCACTTCAAGTGTGGATATGAATATAATTATGGTGATTGCTTTGTTTTCAATTCTTTACAGTTGGATATGGATGAAAGTACTTATATTACTAGTTAAAAAAATTAACAGAATGATAGGGAAAGGACCGTTCCATTTTTGATGAACTAACCTAGAACGGGTACCTATGTAAAGAACTATTCCAATTATTCACTACAAATGCATAGATAATTACTGGAAATCTGTAGAAAATGGATTTCATTAAATTGATTCCTCATAAATTCTCATTTTTATGAATTGTCATAAACTTAGGGATGCCACTGCCTGACCCCCTTATAATGGACAGTGTACAAGATACAATTGTTTATAAATCAAAATAACAGGGGGATTCCAATGCATAATTATACAAAAATACCAAGAAAGACTTATAAACGATCAATAGCGGAAGAGAAGTTGTAGGTGGTGCAGGAAGTGGTAGAAAATGGTCGCAATCGAAAAGAAGTCGCAAAAGAAAAAGATATCGCTTTGAATTCCATCAATATATCAACTATCCGGAAAAGAAGCTGTCCGAAAAATTGGGGGTAGACTACACCCACAGTAATTTATTGGGGATATTTAGATAAAAAAGTATTGATTTTATCAATCAATTGCTATTTATCCACTGATTTGATTAGAAATGTCTCCTAAATTCAACGTGGGTGGCACCTTTTGTTGAAGACCCGTTTTACCCCTATATAGAAGATACTCATTTCATCTATGGAAATTCTCAACGATTTAAATCACCTTTTATAAAAAGGTTTCAGGATTGTTCCCTTTTATCGGAAACAATCCATTTCAACCAGCTTTGTGATTTGTTTTAAACTCATATGGCGTGCGGACATCAATAAAATGCTTGTCCTTGTTTTTCAACTCAGATTTCAACTCCGCTATATAAGAACCAAGCAATAGCAACCATCCATCAGAAAAGTGCCACCCACCGTTTGAGTCGTCCCAGGGAAAAATATTCATACAGAAGACACCTCCAATCAGCTGTTGGCTTGATTGGAGGTGTCTTTTTGTTTATGCAATTGCTGATTTATTATCAACCCTGGACGCGAATTTAGGACACTGCTTCAAAGTCCTTTATTTTTGCGTCAGGACTTAAAACTTTTTCAGGGTCAAACTCTTCTAATGGTTCTCCATTTTTCACTTTGTTTGGCCAGTCTTCGTTTGCAAGTGCTCCACGACCCAAAGCAATGACATCTGCTTCGCCACTTTCTATCATTTCTTTTGCTTTTTCCGGGTCATGCAGACCTCCGTTTGCAATAACGGGTAGTTTTCCATACTTTTTCGCTAATGCTGCAAGCGATAGTTTTCCTCCACTAAATGCTGGGTCCGTTGCTTTTGTTCCCTCTCCGACAGGGAAAGCAGGTTGCCATGCTTCGTATTCTGTAACGTGAATATAGTCTATTCCAGTATGGCTTAGTTTTCCAAATATTACTTCAGCCTCTTTTTCTTTGTCTGCCCACTTATGATCGTAATCATTTACTTTTCCTTGAGCGATCCGGATTCCAACTGTAAAATCTGGACCTACAGCATTACGCACCGCTTTTGACACTTCAACTAATAGGCGAACACGATTTTCGGTTGATCCACCGTATTCATCAGTTCGTTTGTTTGTGTAATCCGTTAAAAATTGGTCCAGTAAATAGCCGTTTGCACCATGAATTTCAACACCATCAAAACCAGCCTCTTTAGCTTGGATTGACGATTCAACGAACGCTTGAACAACCTGTGCTATATCTTCCTTCGTTGCTTCATTGGGGACTGCAAAGGGTCCATTCCCGCCATAAAACTTCATTTGCTCACCTTTCGGTTGAACAGCAGAAGGTCCTAATGTTTCTTTCTTGTATGGGTTGCCTTGTGACAGAGCACCCGCATGCATTAACTGAACAATAATTTTCCCGTTTTCTTGGTGAACGGCATCCGTCACCTTCTTCCATGCCGTGACTTGTTCATTGTTAATAATTCCTGGTTGATCAAAATAACCTTGACTATACTTATTGTCAGGATAAGTTCCCTCAGTAATGATTAAACCAAATCCTCCTCGGGCGAATTTTGCATAGTAATTAACCATTTGATCAGTCGCTAAACCATCAGATGTCGCACTTGTCCGAGTCATAGGAGCAACGCCTACACGATTACTTATCGTTATATTTCCTAAATTAACTGGTGTAAATAAAGTTGAAGTCATATATGTTCATAATTCCTTTCTTCAATAAAATTACGCTTTATTATGCAGTTGTAGTATTTACAAATTTCTTGAAATAATACGAAAAAACAATATTAGATTTCTCGAATTATTAGAAGCTTTCTTAATCATACAAACAAATTTAAAGAGTAGCCTCGTCTGAGACCACTCTTTAATACTTAGTGATTAATTAATACTTTATCTAAAGTAAATCGATGATGAGGATGTCCCTCTGAGTCTGGAAGACCAAACGGAACCATTGCTGCAAACTTCACGTGTTCAGCTAGTCCTAAAATTTCCTTTACCTTCTCTTGATCAAAACCTAACATGGGATTACTTGAATATCCTAGTCCCTGGATTGTCAATAATGTAAACCCAAGGGCAATATTCGTTTGAGTCAGGGCCCACTGTCCTCTTTCTTCAACACTCATACCACCAAAGAATGATGAAAGACTTGCTACTTCTTCCTTTCTACGTTCCGCAGACAAATCAGGATGAACAGTATCTTCCAAATTTACAAGCACATCTTCCATATCGCTTGTCACAACTACAACAGCAGGAGCTGACGTAACTTGTTGTTGGCCATAAGCGGCTTCTTGTAGCTTAACTTTCATTTGATTGTCCGTTATAACATGGAAACGCTAAGGTTGAAGGTTCCAAGCACTCGGAGCTAAACGAACGAGTTCAAAGATTCGATTAATATCCTCTTGTGGTACAGGTTTTTGAACAAATTTCCGTACGCTATTACGAGATACTCAAAAGATATGTTCAATAAACTTTGTCTTTATTTATCTTTAATTCACTTATCTCGACTTCGAGACTAATATTAGTCTACGCCTTCTAGTATGTCAACAGAAGAACCTTAGTATCATTTTGAAAAGAAAAACTGGTACCTGTATAAATTACTATTCAAGTTATTCACTATAATTACATAGACAGTTACTGAAAGCCTATAGTAAAACAGAATAATTAGTATCTGGCCTGAGCAGAAATAAACTAGGTCATGTACGAAACTACCTTCATACAATCCATTGTGGTTGTATTCCCTTCTACATATAAAGTTGGAATTTCTATAACGCCACAAAACTTGATTTAAAAGTCTTGTTGGAGTAGATCCAACGAAAAGTTTTGATGCTATTAATAAAACCGACTAGGAAAATTAAAGAAGAGACTGGGATCTTTTACATAAAATAAACGTCCGAAGATGAAATTTTGGGCGCTGTTAGATTACCTATTTAGTTTTAAGTGGCAATCTGATTGTCCCCAACAATAGGTGCCACCCATATTAAATTTTGATGGAACTCCTGATTAAATAGGGGGATACATAGCAATAAAATAACAAATCTGAGCAAAATAATTCATTAAAATTATCGCAGGTGGCACCGCTTAAATTATGAAAACTCATAGATTTGAAAATTCAAACAGGATTTAAATTGCAAAACCCATTGACTACAGATTCCAGGAGATTATTCATGTATATATAGCGAGTAAATTGAATAGTTTTTCACACAGATCTCCGTTTTACGATTTGGAAGATGAAATAATATTCACATTTTTTCAATTAAATCAAGCTACCGAAAATGCAATTTCGGCAGCCGCTGGATTTACTATATTGATTTGACTAGCCCCTCTTTCATCTCAAGTACACGGAAATCCCTTCATATAGGGATTTCTGTTTTTTAATTGGTCACTACAATCTTTATTAGTTTATTCATATTATTCTTTCAATCCAATCGTGATCATTCTTTTTTCACAAATGTATATTTAGCGTACTTTTATTCGTATTCCAACTCCTCAATAATCACGATAGCAGAACAGAGCAATACTATCCACTCCATCACTATTTTTCCTTAGGTCAATACAATTCGAAATTTAAAAGAGAAGTACTGTAATATCGGGATTTCGCGAATGAAAAATGGTCATTTTCGGGTCTTTTCATGCTTTTTATAAATATTTTGATGTAACTTGGGTTAACCAGTTTTAGGGATGTTCTTGTAGTTATCAGAAATTTGAAATGCTTCTGATACATGGCATTGATATTGTCCTCACTGTAAAAACCGCGATCCATGATCAACTTGACCTTGTCTAGCTTGA
>NZ_ALJG01000365.1 GCF_000286315.1 Paenisporosarcina sp. TG20
GTTCTTAGTCTTCGTTCCATGCGTTCATGCGGGGTTTTCAGTTCGTGGTAGTCCCACAGGAAAGATTAGGACCAAAGCAATTTGGTCCTAGTCTTTGCGACGAAGCTAGCGTAGCGATGCAGGAGCAGATGTTTTACGCCGCATTGCGCTACAATCAAACGATACCTGATTAAAATAAATGGATAATTAATATTAAAAGCAATTAAATGTTCGTGTTTATTATCGAATTGAGGAGTTATGAAATTGACTCAATTATATGACATTTAATTTTTAAATTAAGATTGTGAAGAAAAATTAAAGAATCCTCAAAGTTTATAAGGAGGAATATTGATGTCTAAGATGAGAAGAATATTTTTTTATATAGGTAATTTATTCATTGGAATTATTTCTTATTATTCTTTTTTATATTTTTGGATGCTCTTAAGTTGGGGAGATCCTATTCGCTTTTTCTCTGTTGAGACACTTATTACTTTATGTATAAGTACTGTTATTTTTCTCGGTTACAACTACTTATTGCTGAGGCAAGAAATAAATCCGAAAAAGTATTGGTGGATTGCGTTAGGAGTTACATTATTTTCTATTATAGCTATTGTGTCAATAATCGAGTATTCATAAAATGATTGCATAGTACGTATAACCGTTTGACTGTGATCTATGAATCACTTTTTCCAAGTCTGTTTTGTCAAATTAAGCGAGACAGAATATCCTGATCGACATGTTCAGTAACATGGTCCATGAAACACTCAATGGGTGTCTGGTAATTCAGTGATTTTCTGGGTATATGGTTTCTTCGTAAGGCAACACTAGATATATAGTCTTGTCCAACAGGACGAAAATCCATTTCTTTTGGTAATCCATTCTGACGAAGAAGGCCGTTAGAATTTTCATTTAATGCTCTTTGAGAAGGTGTTCCAGGATCAGCGAAATAAATATCAATATCATGATGATTACTGATGTTTTTCCAATTGGAAAATTCTTTACCACAGTCGAATGTAATTGATTTAAATAAGTGTTTCGGTAAATGATCAAACCATTGATTGATGGCTTCTTCAATGTTGATTGCTTTTCTCCCAGCTGGTTTAATGGCAATAATGCACTTACTAACCCGCTCGACTAGCGTGATGACTGCACTCTTATGGTGGCGTCCGACGATTGTATCACCTTCAAGATGTCCGAATTCTTTTTGATAGTTTTGATGTTCACTATCTCTATCGAGAATGCTGCGTCTGAAAGCCTGTTTCCCTCTCGTTTCTTGGTGACCGTTTGGTTTTCTTTTGCCCTTCATCGGGAGATTTTCTTGATTGAAAACACCTGATTTAAACAATCGATAAAGTGTGCTTGTACTACAAGAAATGGACTTTTCGTTTCGACCAACAATGACATCAGGCGTCCAATTTTGACGTGTTTTTTCATTAATATAGTCAATTTCAGAAGAAGGTAATTCAATATTTGTTCGACCGCAATTTGATTTGTTCTCTTTATAGGTAAGGTAGATATCAAGCGCTGTAAGACCATTCAGCAATTGCCTAATGACTCGATAGATTGTTTCGTGACCACGCTTTAAGTTTAGGGCTATTTTCCGTCCACTATGACCAATGGAATAGTATTCTTCTATGAATATCAGTTCTGTTTTGGTAAGATGGGAATAGGACATGTCTGATACACTCTCCTTATTAACTTTTGTCGGTTATAATTGAGTGTATCATGACATGTCTTTTTTTGGTGTCTCGCTTAATTATACAATCCGCGAAGTTATAACCTTAAATTGACAGGTAAGTTATTGCGCTTACAATTGTTATTGTAATCTGTTTAGTTAGATATCTAATTCGTATGATGAAGAGGTGTGGAAACAAGAAACCTGTAAACTGGGAAATGTATATTTGTGATCGGAAAAGAGAAAAAACACTGGAGTATTTTCTCAGTGTTTTTTTGTTCTAATTTTAAGTAAGCCTTTTGAAACTATTCATGAAGATGAATAAACGCATCAAAGTGGGAAGATAGAATAAGTTTCTAAATAACAATTCTTTCGTTATGTTATTATTTAGTTTAATATCACGAAAGATTCTGATTTAAAAGGGTAGTTTAGTTATATTGAAAGTGATCTCTACTGAAAATCACCTATTTCTTCTCCCTCTTTTCACTGGATGTCTACGACTTCTGCATTCCCAAGGGACGTTTTCTGGAGCAGGTAAGAATTATAAGCTACAGGAGAAAGAATGTCTTCATATGAAGTCATTTGAAAAAACATTCACTGATCACGGTTGAAGATACTAAGATTTAATAGAAGAATAAAAAGATTAAACATCCCTCAATGACGAGTCAGCATAATCGGAAAACTGAAACATGTATTTTTAATCTTATATAATTTCATCAGTTGAACAATTTATTTAAGCATGAGGAAATAGGAGAATCATAACTAAAAGATACAATAACATTTTGATAGGGTGAATATTATTGAAACTTAAATCTTATAGGCAATCCCTGGCACAGATATTTATGATGGTAATCTCGTTTATTGGGTGGTCAATTGTGTTTTACTCAATTATGAATTTACCTAGTATTAAGAATCCATTCTTATTATTATTTTTAATGGCTTTTATTTTAATATGTGAATACTACCCCATGCCTTTCCGAAAAGGCAATTCCTCACTTACTTTTCCAGTTATTTATCTCATTTATTTAGTGCATGGATTAGAGATTACGATTGTTCTATATTTTATCAGTGTTTTATTAACTGCTTTACTTAATAAAAGACCAATTCGGATTATCTTCTTCAATCCGGCTCAGTTGGTTCTTAGTTTGACCTTAGTCCATATATTCAACGCTTGGATAATGCCACTAACCCAATTCTCGGAATTTCCGGCTACTTTATTATCCTTTTTAGTATTTATTAGTTCATTTTATCTTATCAATAATCTGATTGTGGATATTGTTCTTTTCCTTAGACCTGAAAAATATTCATTTTCCATATGGGCTGAAAAAGGCCGAGGAGAAATCTTTAGTTTTTCAATTTCGTTAGTTTATGGATTTCTCATCCACTTTTTAGGTGAAAGAAGTAGCGGGGAAGTTGATGTTTTTTCATACTTTTTTTTCCTCTCACCTTTAATTTTCCTAGCCATAATAAGTTCGACTATTATTCGCTTAAGAGCAGATAAACAAAGATTGAAAGCTTTGTTTCATTTTTCGTCAGAATTAAATAAATCCATACCTATAATTGACTGGGAAGATAATATTAAGATTTTACTAAATAAAGTAGTTTCATATGAAGAAAGTTTTTTATTTACAAGAGATGAAAAAAAAACGTGGCGGCTAGCTATTTCAGAAGGCTATCAAAAACTACATAATGAACAATTTGAGGATTTAGAAGAATTGAATCGTGTAAGGGTCACCACTGTTTATAACAAAGGGGAGTTAAACAGTTCACCTTTATCCAAATACTTTAATGATCACATTCACGCAGCTGTTTACGCTCCTCTTATTCTTGATCATGAATTGGTAGGCTGCTTAATTTTGACCAAGACGCGCACAAAAAGTTTTGTCGTACAAGACGTACATTCAATCTCAACAATTGCCAACCAATTAGCCATCTTTCTAAAAACTCAAATGTTATTTTCTGAAAAAGAACAGAGAATTTTGTTGGAAGAACGGAATCGTATTGCACACGATATTCATGATGGAATTGCACAAACTTTAGCAGGTGCAGTTATGAAACTTGATATAGCAGAAAAGAAAGTAACATCTGAGCCAAAAGTAGCCCAAAGTCTAATAAGTGATAGCAACAATGTTTTAAGAAAAGGATTAAAAGAAATTAGAGACTCTATTTATGCACTGCGTCCTTATCCGACTGAACAAGTGGGGTTGCATACAGCAATAAATAATAAAATTGACGAACTTAGCCAGGAGACCGACTTAGATATTTCTTTTGAAAGTAGAGGAATTCAAATCAGACTCAGTTTATTAACTGAAAAAGTTATTTTCTCTATTATTCAGGAAAGTATTCGAAATTGCATGAAGCATGCGCAAGCTTCAAAAATCAATGTTTTATTAAGCTATCAAAAGGAGCAAATTTATTTAAAAGTAAAAGATAATGGAATTGGATTTTCTTTGTATGAAGCAATGACAGCTGCCATGAAGGAACCACATTATGGAATCATTCAAATGAATGAAGATGCTGCAAAAGTAGGTGCTACGCTTCAAATTGATAGTCGTGAAATCTCTGGGACAGAAATCATAGTAAGAATTCCTAAGTTGGGATATGAGGGGGAAGAAGTGATTGATTAATGTAGTCTTAGTGGATGACCATGCAATCTTAAGGGATGGTCTTAAAACCATAATTGCTCAGGAAAATGATATGACAGTTGTTGGAGAAGCCACAGGTAGTATTCAATTGCGGGAAATATTAAAAACAGTGAATCCAACTGTTATCATAATGGATATTAATATGCCCGAAATGAACGGAATTGAATTGACTAAATGGGTGAAAAGTAAATACCCAACTATTAAAATAGTTATTCTGACGATGTATAAAAATGATGAATACTTTATGGCATCCATTAGAGAAGGAGCTGATGGTTACTTACTCAAGGATTCCCCATCAGAAGATGTAATCGCAGCCCTCCGAACAATTAGCAATGGAGAATCTGTGATTCCTGCTAGCATGACAAAAAAATTGATTTCTCTCCATCATGCTGAAAATAACACTGAAGATAACTCGTTGACTGCACGAGAAATGGAAGTTCTTTTAAAGTTAGTAGAGGGATTATCAAACAAGGAAATTGGTAAAAGGTTATTTATTAGTGATAAAACCGTTAAGATACATGTGAGCAACATATTTAAAAAGTTAGATGTAAAAAGCAGATCACAAGTAATTATTTACGCAGTACAACATAATTTAGTTCCATTATTGTAACAAATTAACTGACGTTCTCTACTACTTAAGTTGTAGTGGGGGACGCCTTTTTGCGTAGATAAAATATGCCTGAAGTTGAATATGGATTAGTAAAGAATTATGAAATGATTAGTATGTCTTAATATTCTAAATTCAGAGGAGCGGTTATTCAGTGAAAAAAAGTATTAGCCTCATATGCATTATTAGCTTAGCAGTAGGCCTTGTTTTTAATTCATCAGCTTTTAATCAAAAACCCATGGCTGCAAGTGAAGAAATAGTGATTGATTCTAAGTTAGCACAAATTCTGAAGGTTGCAACATCACCCGTCGAAGTCATTATTTCCTTTAGAGATGGGGAGAAAGTTGAACAGAATAATTTACAAACGCTTAAAAATGTTGGAATTAAAGATGCAGTTATTTTTAATAATCTCCCTATTGTCGGCGCTCTTTTGACAACAGACCAAATTGATAAACTATCCACGGAACAAAGTATACAATCCATTTACTACAATGCACCATTACAGTATGAAAATGAAAACTCTACCATTACAACTGGAGTTGACCAAGTACGCGAAGATAATGAGTTACAAGCTGCTAATGGAGGGTTTCCAATTACCGGTAATGATATCGGTGTGGTCATAAACGACAGCGGTGTTGATGGAACACATACGGACCACTCCCTTGGGCGCAATCTTAAGCAGAATGTATTGGCAAGTACAAACCTCAACAGCACAATTGGATTAGTGCCAATCACATATATCGAAAACGTCCCAAATACAGATACAAGTTCCGGTCACGGTACTCATGTAGCAGGGATTGTTGGGGGAACTGGTGCAATGTCTGGAGGGAAATATGAAGGTGTAGCGCCTGGAGCTAACTTAATAGGATATGGTTCCGGAGCAGGAATTGCCATACTAGATACAATCGGGGGCTTTGACTATGCACTTACCCATCAGCGGGAATATAACATTCGTATTATCACAAACTCTTGGGGTGATACTAGTGACTCAAACACTGATTTTGATCCAAACCATCCAATAAATATAGCAACCAAAAAATTATATGACCGAGGTATTATCACAGTTTTTTCTGCAGGAAACTCAGGTTCTAGCGAATCGACGATTTCAGGTAATTATAAAAAGGCACCTTGGGTAATCACTGTTGCGGCTGGAAATAAGGATAAGGAGCTAGCGGACTTCTCTTCCCGAGGGGTGAAAAGTAAAGGAGGAAGTGTTGTGGTCGATGGTGAGACTTTCCATTGGGCAGATCGTCCAACAGTAACTGCACCAGGTGTTGATATTATTTCTACACGTGTTGTTTCGCCACTTTCACCACTAAGTGCACAAAAAGATGTCAATATATCGCCAGCACATTTACCCTACTATACAACATTTAGCGGTACGTCCATGGCAGCACCCCATGTTGCTGGAATAATTGCCTTAATTTTAGAAGTAGATCCGACTCTTTCGCCTTTAGAGATTAAAGAATTGTTACAACAAAGTGCCACTCCTATGGAAGGTCATGAAACATGGGAAGTTGGTGCCGGATATGTAAATGCGTATGAAGCGATAAATACCTTAATAAATACTTCACTGACTATGAATTAAAAGAGTTAATGTTTATCCAGAGTAAGAGTAAATATTGAATAATTGGGTTCCGGTGGAATATTAATGTATTAACCAGTATTGACTCATTAAAATAAAGAACTGTTTTGATTAGCAACTCTCTTACAATATACTGCTTTGGTTGTAAGCAATTATAGTACGTTAGCTTTTAAAAATATGTCCTTAGCTTAATAGATTAAAGATTTTAAAAAGGTAATAATTACAGTGTGAGTTATTAAACTTGATGAAAAGAGGTTGGAAAATGAAAAAACTGATTATCATTTTGGCAATAATACTATTGGCTTTCCCAACAAGTTCTATCTCACAAGCAACGGAACTTGGCACTACTAATACAATAGTAGACAACAAAGTCTGGTCGTCTCTTAATGAAATTGGAACAGCAGAAGTGATTATAACGTTCAAGGGAGATCAAAAGCCCACTGATTCTCAAGTTAAATTTGTAGAAGGATTAGGAATTAATTCTGCTGTCACGATGCATAGCCTGCCAATTATGGGTGCTACTGCAACAAAACAGCAAGTTGAAGATTTAGCAGGAAATGATGAAGTACGATCCATTTATTTGAACGAAAAATTAACTTATTTTAATGCAGACGCAACTACTATTACAGGTGTTGATAAAGCACGCACTGATGAAGGATTTAGAAAACAAAACGATGGCTTCCCTGTATCCGGCAACGGAGTTGGAGTAGTTATAAATGATAGCGGTGTGGATGGAACTCATAAAGATCATGAATTTGGTAGAAACCTTGTACAAAATGTATTAGGCACGACGAACTTACAGGGTACTGGAATTGTACCAGTTTCCTATACTGAAAATGTTATCAATACAGATACAAATTCCGGTCATGGCACACATGTTGCTGGTACTGTTAGCGGTACGGGTGCACTTTCAGGAGGTAAATATGAGGGGGCTGCTCCAGGAGCTGACCTAATAGGCTACGGTTCAGGTGGTGCACTATTCATATTAGATGGTATTGGTGGATTTGATTACGCCATTACACATCAAAGAGAATATAATATTCGGGTCATTACAAACTCATGGGGTTCTTCAGGTGACTTTGATCCAAATCATCCAATTAACTTAGAAGCAAAAAAGCATTTGACCGAGGTATCGTCGTATTATTTGCAGCAGGCAATGCAGGGCCCGCTGAAAATACACATAATCCTTATGCTAAAGCACCTTGGGTAGTATCAGTTGGTGCAGGTGAAAAAGACGGCACTTTAGCTGATTTCTCTTCAAGAGGAACAAAAGACGTAGGTGGAACTTTTGATTTAGACGGTAAATCATGGACGTGGACAGATGCTCCAACGGTCGTAGCTCCGGGAGTTGATATTATCTCAACCCGTACAGTTGCACCTGTCACTACTTTAGCAGCAGAATTGGATGCAGAGTTGATTGAACCAGCTCACCTTCCTTACTATACAACAATGAGCGGAACTTCTATGGCCACTCCACATGTAGCCGGAATAGTAGCCTTGCTTTTAGAGGCTGACATTACACTTTCACCTGACGAAGTAAAAACTACTTTACAACAAACGGCAACAAACATGCCTGGCTATGAGTCTTGGGAAGTCGGTGCTGGTTATGTGAACGCGTATGCAGCATTAGATATGGTTTTTAACGACAAAGCATATGGCGCTACTTTAATTAGCTCGAAAGATTTTAATGCAGAAGTTGTTACAGAAACAAAAAATGAAGATTTTGCAGTAGAATACACAGTGTCTACTAGTACACAGCACATATTTACAGTAGAAGAAGGTTTATCTACTGTATTTGCAAAAGCTAATGCTGCTGGTGTTCTTGAGCAGACCGGAAATCCAGTAAATCTTGTACTTATCGCTCCAAATGGAACGGAGTATAGTTCGGGGATAAGCTTGTTGTTCCCGACAACTTATGATCGTACTGTGATTGTTAACAATCCTATTGCAGGCGAATGGACATTAGAGATACGTGGCCTTCACGGCAACACATTAAACCCTGTCGGTCTTGCTTTACCTGAGACAGTAAAAGGTTCGATTAAATTTACAAAAGTAAATGAAATCACGGGTCTGACCGATATTGCTGGTCACGAAGCAGAAGCTGCAATTGCCATGGGTATCCAAAACAGATTGTTTGATTCAAATGCTAATGGCTCATTTAAACCGGATGCAAAATTAACAAGAGCTCACTTAGCGAAGTATTTAGTCATGGGTGCTGAGATTCGTCAGAACTTGCCTACAACTAGCAGTTTTACAGATGTTTCACAGGCAGATAGCCCATTTGCAGAAGCAGTTACTGCAAACGGAGCTGCTTTCAGAGATTACAATCAAACGTTCAAAGGTGTTATGCAATCAAAAACGAACGGTTCATTTGATCCTAATGGTTCTGTATCAAAAGCTGAATTAGCTTATTCTCTTGTTCAAAGCTTGGGACTTCAAGACCAAGCTGAAGCATTTGAAGGCAATGTAACCGTGCAATATAAGGATGAAAGGGTTGCAATACAAGATGAAGCAACTATTCCAGCGCATCTAAAAGGCTATGTACAATTGGCATTAGACTTAAATATCCTGAATGCCACATTCTCAGTTACACAAGGAAAATATGATTTGGAACCTACTGTAAACGCTTCATTTTCACCTGCTGAACAAGTATCACGTGGTGATTTTGCTGTAGCGTTTAGCCGCTATTACGGAGTGTTTTTCTCGAAATAATATAAAAGATAAGAAACAACATTGCTCAAAGGCGATGTTGTTTTTTTTTGATTCATTTATTTATAAGAAATGATCCTTGGAAATTCGCGTCCATCACTTGAAAATCGTCATTGGTTTTAATTGTAAATAAGATATACTGGATGTAAGTTAAATATTCTATAAGTGCGTGTTCAAAAAGGAGCATAAAAAGAGCCGAGTAGCAAGTCAAAGAAGAGATACGACAGCTATTTTTAGCGGACTTTTTGAACAACCTCTATAAATAATTCAATAATATGAAAGGAATGATATATTGAAAACATCAACTGGATTATTAATCCTTGTCGTTTTAATGCATTTCATTACTCTTTCTAATATCACTCTTTTTGATGGAAAATTAAATGGAATAGCATTATAGGCTAGTACAGGGTTATTCATTGCGGCGATAACTTTCTATTCAAATGGGTAGATCTAAAGAAAAAAAGACCGTAAATGAGAAGTAACGTATTACTTGCACCTAGGGTCCTTCATTCTTCAGGTTATAGAGCAGTAGTTTTGCCGTCCAAAGCGACCCGGTAACCGAAGTCGATACAGTTGGATAAATTAGTAAGTAAATAATAAATACTTCTGACAAAAAGGTTAAAACAAAGCCGGATTTCGTAAACTTTATCTATAATAGAATTACTCTAACTATCCAAGCAGTAAAAAAACTTTCATCTATGACATCGTTCAAGTATTAAGAATTTCACAAGACATATCCAGGAGTAGTCGGAATTGCATTTTCGGCTACTCCTTTTTGTGAAAAAAAGAATGATTAGTAGGTTTCATTTAACGATACAGGTTAACTGTAATTTGTTTTTAGTTGCCCTTACCATCATGGTAAACGAACATAGACTACTATTGTTAGTTAAACAAAAATAGGAGTTGAGTTAAAATGAATGATCATTACCGTTATAACCCACATCACCAGAATCAAAATCCTCATCACAACCTATATCATTTTAAAAACAAGGTGTTGAACGAAGTCGAGGGAATTGTTCAATACGGATTAAAAGAAGGGCAATATACTTCCTACACACATGCATTACGAGAAGTTTCAGCTATTGCATATCTTATGGGTATGGGATATGAACCTATGATAGCCAGACAAATGGTTGAATCTTGGGAAATCAACGAAACATTTTATCCGCAATAATACTCAGGAAAGATAAAGGCAATAGGTCGTTTTAATTTAATATTTGACGAATATTCATTAACTATGTGTGAGGCTATAAAACTGTATAGGAAGTTTTGTAGGGCTATACAATATTCAATTACAAAAGGAATATGGAATACGTTATGGAAAAGCTTTTAGATTAATTTAATTAAGAGATTACTGTCAATGTAGCCCCTTTTGAATGGGGCTCTTCAAGTTTATATCAATTAAAAATAATCGATAAAATGATTTCGCTTTCACTTTAAGTCCTACTTGATCTTTAAGATCAATAAGAATTAAACTTGTAAATTTTACTAAAAAGTATCTTTGATAAGTATATATTCATTTGATATGTTGATTAAACTCTTAAAATGTTAAAAGGCATAGATTAATAACAGGAAGCTAATTTTTATTTTTTCTCGGAGTTGCAAACAATTTTTTTAAAAAGGAGTACATACAATGAACCGCCACGATTATCGAAAGACGAAGGCTAAAAGAAGTAGGACAATCGTTAAAATTGGGCTGGTTTTCTCTTTAATTTTGTTAGGTAGTCTAACAACGTATGGTGTTTATTTAATGAAAAAAGCTGAAAGCGCTGCGGGAAATGCGTACGAAACCGCTGGTGGTCGTATGAAATCGGAGCTCCGAGACAAAGAAGTGGAACCGTTAACGGATAATGTCTCCATTTTATTCATCGGAGTGGATGATAGTGCGAAAAGAGAACAGGATGGAACAGACACTAGCCTTTCGGATGCCTTGATGTTCGCTACCTTGAATAATACAGAGCACTCTATAAAACTGGTTAGTATACCACGTGACACTTATACGTATATTCCGGCTGCGGGTTATGCAGACAAAATCACACATGCATATGGCTATAACGGTCCTCTATCGACCATTGAAAGTGTGGAACAATTACTCGAAGTACCGGTCGATTACTATGTGAAAGTGGATTTTGACGCATTCATTGATGTGGTCGAAGCAGTAGGCGGAATCGAAGTTGAAGTCCCTTATGATCTGGAAGAGCAGGATGAGAATGATCAACAGGGAGCCATTAAGCTTAAACAGGGATTGCAGCATCTTGATGGCAGAGAAGCATTGGCACTCGCGAGGACCCGTCACTACGACAATGATATCCAGAGAGGACAACGACAGCAAGTGATCCTGGAAGCAATTTTAGACGAAGTGCTCTCAGCTAGTTCCTTTATGAGATATGGAGAAGTGATTGATGCAGTTGGAAACAACATGAAAACCGATATGACATTAGATGAAATGCAAGCATTTTTTGAATATGCCAAAGACGGGATGCCCTCAATTGAAAACCTAACACTTGCTGGATATGATGATATGTCCACTAACTTCTACTACTGGAAACTTGATGAAGAGGAGTTGCAGCAAACTCAACTTCTACTTCAGAAACACTTAGAAATAGAGTAATTAAATTTCCAAAGTGATGGTAATAAAACTATAAGTAATCGACTCCGGGAACATCTGGACATTTAAGCAGTATCTGTATAAGCTTCAAATAAAGCTCGCCTAGTGCATAGGTGGGCTTTATTTAACGGTTACGAATAAGAGTAGAAAAGAAGTCCATTAGAATTCAAAAGAGGATAATTTACTTTAAATAATGCATCATCTTAGCATTAATGTCTACACCCTACATTCCGCAGCAGGATGCCTGTACTAATATCTCGTTTCATACACTGAGAGATAGATTCCAATTCTTACGTATTTCATTAACTACAACATCCGGTTTATCCCAATGCAACATATGGGTTGTATCTTCAATCAACTGGACATGGCCATTGGCTTTTTGTCTAAATATATCTGATGCAATAGTTCGTTCATCATCCATTTGCATTGGTAACGTCGCCCTCAATAATTGGATATGTGGTGGCAATTGTTGATAAATGTCTTCAGTTTCATGCTTATGCATGGCTTGAATTATATGTTTTGCCGTTGTTCCTCTTGCATGCCAAATTACTTTATTGTTCAATTGGATACCTAGATCTTTAACTGCAACTTCCAAAAGAGGAGACCATCTAGAGTAGACTCTTTTTTCAGTTGTTAGGAACTCAACCCAGTTATTAAAGACGTATTCTTCAAAGTCTTTTTCGTAATAAGCTATTTCTTGCTCCATAGATTTTCCCCCGCGCCATTTAGTCTGGTACCCACCATCAATGAGAATTGTGCCTATCACCCTATTAGGGAAAATAGACAAGTAATACAGTGATACAAAACTTCCCCAAGAATGGGATAAGAAATAAAATCTATTAATTTCAAGAATATCTAAAATACGATGAAGCCATAAAGCAAGATAAGGATATTCATATTTTTCGGCATCCAAAAAAGGAGGAGTTTTACCGTGTCCAGGAGCATCTAATGAAACTATTCGATAATCTTCTTTCAATTTTTCAGCAATTTCAATAAAGCTTAGGCTAGTACTACCTAATCCATGAAGACAAAAGATTACCGGATGCCTTTTGTCCCCCCATTCCGTAATATGTACATCTAAATCATTGTCTTTAATATAATATCTTTTCATCTTCATTCAATTTAACCACCTTTTACTTGGGCATTGTTCCAGCTATCACCCTATTCAATAAGAAGTTTGTTTAATAACTTTAAGGATTCCATTAACCACAATATCAGGACGATCTAGGTGCACAGCATGAGTTGATTGTTTGGCAAATAATAATATACTGTTTCGGGAAAGAGTAATTTGCTTCTTAATTAATTCGTGCCATGTTTGTTCAAATAATTGTATTTCCCACTCCGGTAAACCTTCTTCAATCCCGATTCGGGTATTAAACTCCTTATCTCGACCAATGACTAAGAGAGGCACATTATTTATTCCTCCTAAACTCTTGATAACTTGGCATCTTTTCCCCAGTTCTTTATTTCAGAGTGCATAGCTTTATATAAGGAAGGTTTTTGTTGAAATTCAATTAGTCTTTGTTGTATTTCATCGGGCAATTGCTTTTGTTTATGTGTAAGAATAGGGTTTATTATTTCACTTAATTCATCTTGTTTCATTAATGAATAAGAGGTACATTTTTCAAGCCATACTTCATCGGTAGATTCCCTATTTAAAACAGGTAAATCTAACTTATCCAAAATATTTAAATCCACTGAAGTAGAATCTACTAATACTAAAGCTCTAACGTTTTTATTGTACATTTTGACGTAATGCTGTGCACATAGACCACCGTAAGAATGACCAACTAATATTACAGGTTCTGCTATTTTCAAAAGGGCTAATAATGCATGAAGTTCTTCTGCAGCATCATGAGTATTTCGGTTATCATCACCTATTTCACTCTCACCAAGTCCAGGTCGATGAAACATCAAAACTTGATTTGTTTTACTTAATGTCTCGAAAACTTCGTACCACTCCTCAAATGAGCAACCCATCCCGGTCAGGATCACAATGGGAATACCGTGTTGACCCTTTTGTAAAACCTCAACTTTCTTGTCATTTATCACCACAAAATGCTTCATATTAATTGCCCCTTTATTGAATTATAACAAGAAACTAAATTCATATATATGTATGAAAATGGATTGATTAAAAGGCCAAAAGCGTTGCTATGAACTTTGTTTATAATCATCATTTTCACTGAACCTGATATGAGTAAAAAGGTGTATTTATTTGTATACTATTACAAATAAATACGAGTATAATAGGTATAAAGTATATTAATTCTACTTGATTTCCTTGGACTTAGTGGCTATTATTGGTAGAATGATTACAGGATTTTAAAATAGGAGTTTTGTATATGGAATCAATGGTATTTTTCTTTTTAGAGAATATGGCGTTAATTATTGCCTTGATGTTTTTAGCTTTGAAAGGAAAGGAATTACTCCTTTTAAATATTAAGAGCCCTTTTATGTGGTTGTGGTTATCTTCTTTTTTCATAGGTTTTTTAACTTTTTCGGTTATGTATAACTCATTAGATTATGAGGGAATGCATTTGGATTTAAGAGAGGTTCCTTTATATTTTATCTCTTACGTGGGTGGATGGAAGTTAGGGATTATATCTAGTATTTTTCCTTCATTTTACCGATTTCACCTTGGAGGCCCTACGGCTTTACATGGGATTTTATTATCAATTTTACTCCCTGTATTAATTGGTGCTTTATTTCACAATAAAAAAACATTTAATCCAACTCTTAATATAATTAGCATTAAACGTATGATGATAGGACTTGTCATATTTGAAATCATCAAATCATTTTTAATGATTTGGACAACGCCAGCTACACTTTCTATAACAATAGCGATGTTCTTTTTTGCATTTATTGCCGTTTTAGCTATGGGACTTATGTTGAATGATGCTCACCAAAATATAATTTCAAGAAGAGAACTTGAATATCAATCCAATCGAGACTCAATGACTAATTTACCGAATATACGATATTTTAATAGAAAAGTTGAAAACCTTATTTATCAAAAAAAACCAATTGCTATTTCCATGTTTGATATTGATTATTTTAAATCTTATAATGACACACATGGTCATCAAAAAGGTGATTTGTTACTTAGAACCCTAGGGCAACTTTTAACTGATAGTGTAAGTAAAGAAGATTTTATCGCTAGGTATGGGGGAGATGAATTCATTATTTGTTTTTCTAATGTATCTAACCCAGAAGATGTTACTAACGCTACGAATTTGTTCCTAAAGAACGTCGAGGAATACAATTTCGAAGGAGAAGAAACACAGCCAGGGGGTAAATTAACCATTTCTATGGGGGTTAGTTTTTCATCTGAAAATCAAACATTAGAACAAATAATTGAAGAAACCGACAGTGCTTTATATCATTCAAAAAAACATGGAAGAAACCAAATCACTATATACGGATTATGATTAATATAAAGTGTTAAGTATCTAAAGTTTGTTGCCATATGAAACTTTCTTAGCATACATATTATGTAACTCTTTCATAGAGTGATATGAAAACAGGAAAGCCCTGCTCGGAACAAGATTCCGATCAGGGCTTTTTGATGATTTTTGCATAAATGCACGTATCGGTTAATTGTTTTCCGTCTACTGAGAGGTCCTCATTTTCTAGAATCCCTTCCAGTCGGAAACCTAACTTTTCAGGTACGGCACGACTTTTCAAGTTTTCCGATTCTGTTCGTATTTCTACTCGTTTCATTTCAAGATCATCAAGTGCGTAACTGCATAATTTTTCAATGGCCTCCATCATATAACCATTTCCACTATGCTTCGTATCGATCCAATAACCTATTTCCAGTTTTTGAACTTCCCAGTCGATGTTGTGAAAACCTGTGGTTCCGATGAATTCTTCCGTATCTTTATTAAAAATTAGGAAGCGTAAAGCGGTTCTACTTACAAAACTAGCAATGGATTGTCTGATGTTTGCCTCTGTATCTTCTGGGGTTGGCATGGTTTGTGCAAAAGGTAACCATTCTTTTAACTCGTCTATTGATGATGCAATCGCACGATTCACGACTTCTCCATCACCTATTTGAGGCATACGTAAAACCAATCGCTTTGTTTCAAGTGTTGTAACTACATCTTTTAATAGGCTATTCATACGAATTCTCCTTAATAAGAAATTATTCCTATACTTTTATAATAATGGGTTTTCGTTTGTAATATCAAGATAAATTATCTAAAGGATGACGTTACTTGATTCAGGTCACGACTATTTCTTACGGTTAATTCTAAAGCGGTTCAATGGACGTTCAGAATATTAGTCATATCTCTATTAAAAAGTCATCGTAATGGTCAATACAAACAATTACTAATTCTCTAGTATATAAGTAATACGATTAGCATAAAGAGGCCATTGAAACTCTTTTTTCAATGGTATTTAAATGTTGCGTTTAGAGTTTATTATATCAACAAAACTAGGAGGGAATAATCGGGATAATGTTTACAAAAGAGTTACATAGACTTAATAAATTGAGAGTCAAAATTTGATACGATGTAATTGATTCATCATTTCAAATAAAAGGAGAGAATTGTATGCATATGTGGAAAAAAATATAGGTTTCAGCATTGGCAATTCCATTAGTTTTTAGTGATTCTGTGGTAATGCAAGGGTTAGTTGCTGCAAGTAATGACGTCACTCGTGAGGAGATTATTAAATCTATAAACCAATCTATGGATATTGGATTTGGGAAAGGAAATTCGATTTCTAAAGGAAGACCAACAGTTGAACTACGTATCTTAGGTATAACAATATTCATACAAATTTCATGAACTATGACTATTACAAAGACGCAAATCAAACAGTTTAGGTCTTGCGAAAACAGCCACATTAAAGTTGGAAGACAGGGAAGAGTACCCATCTATAACTGCTATGGAATTAATTAAATATGATGCGGCTACTCTGGGTAATCACATTCTGCGACTTTTTTATTTGTTGCAGAAGCTAAATAACATTGAAAATTAATCAAATAGATTGTTAACACAAAAAAGTATCATACTATTCTATTAAAACTCTACTTTTTATTGCTATAGACCTTGTTAAATAAAAAGTTAATTGGTAAAATAAAACTGTATAGGAACGTTTTTATATTTTCATTATCATTGTAAAGTCTATTAATCTTTGCAAAAAAAATGTGAGTATGAAAAGGTATTCCTAAAAAAAAATAGGATGGTGGACAATGAATAAAAAATTCGTAACGGCCTTAACTGCAGCGACTTTAGCAGCTAGCATGTTTACTGTTAGTGCTCCAGTAACGGTCAAAGCAGCAGGAGATTTCTCATTAACCGTTTTACATTCAAATGATACTCACGCCAATTTAGACAACATTGCTAAAAAGGTAACACTAGTAAATGAATTGCGTGCAGCGAACCCTAACAATCTATTACTCGATGCAGGTGATGTATTCTCTGGAACTTTATACTTTAACGAATTTCAAGGTGCAGCAGACTTAGAGTTTATGAATATGATGAAATACGATGCAATGACATTTGGTAACCATGAGTTTGATTTAGGAGGCTCTGAAGAGGGCCATAAGGCATTAGCTGAATTTGTAACAAATGCAGATTTCCCATTAATTAGTGCTAATACAGATTTTTCTGCAGACCAATTATTTGCAGGCCTACAATCTCCTGGGTATGGTGGAAATACTGAATCAGGACAAATATTTGATGGTATTATTAAAGAAGTAGATGGAGAGAAAATCGGAATATTTGGTCTAACAACGGCTGAAACGGAATTTATCTCTAGCCCTAATTCAGTTGCGTTTAGTAATTATATTGATGAAGCAAATGCAGCAGTTGAGTATTTTGAAGGACAAGGCGTCAATAAAATAATCGCTTTAACTCACTTAGGCTTTGATGATGCATATGATAATGATTTATCATTAGCTGAAGCAGTTCCTGAGATTGATGTTATCGTAGGTGGTCACACACATTCAAAAATGGAAAATGGACATTTGGTTGAACGTGATGGTGCTGACACAATTATCGTTCAAGCAAACGAGTACAATAAATTCCTTGGTGAATTGGATGTAACGTTTAATGATGCTGGGGAGATTACAAGCCAAACAGCTCAATTACACACTGTGGCAGACGCAGTTTCAGATGAAACAGCAGCTGCAGCATTAAAACCGTATGCTGATCAAATTGAGGAACTTAAAAATAAATCAACAGGTGTTTCCACAACAGTTGTTTTAGACGGTGCTCGTGCAAACGTTCGTACTGGTGAAACAAACCTTGGAAACTTGATGACTGACGGTATGTTAGCCGCTGCGAAAAATATTGATTCAGATACCGTAATTGCCGTTCAAAACGGTGGTGGAATTCGCGACTCAATTGACGTAGGTGAAATCACATTTGGAGAAGTTTTAACTGTTATGCCTTTTGGAAATAACTTGGCAATAATGGAATTATCAGGTTACGATATTTATGAAGCATTAGAACATAGTGTAAGTCAATCACCTAAAGCGTCGGGTGCGTTTTTACATGTATCAGGTTTAGTTTTCAATTTTGATAACACCCAAGTAGCTGGTAGTCGTGTGTTAACTGCTTTTGTAGAAGATGAAGAAGGTAATTTAACTGAGTTAGATCCAGATGCAACATATAAAGTAGCGACAAATTCTTTCACTGCAAAAGGTGGAGATGGCTACTCAATGTTTGAAGCTGCTTATGATGCAGGAAAAGTAAGTGAACCTGGTAATCCTGACTGGGATACTTTCATTAATCACATTAAAGGTCTTGAAACAGTTGATGCTGGTCTTGAAGGTCGTATTAATCAAGTTCGTATAGCTGGTGATGATCGTTATAAAACAGCAATTGAAGTTTCAAAAGCTGGATTTAGTTCAGCTAAAACAGTTGTGATTGCACGTGGTGATGAGTTTGCAGATTCAATGACTGCAGGTCCATTAGCATACAAACTAAATTCACCAATTCTTTTAACACGTACGGATTCACTTCCAGAAAGTGTTATTGAAGAATTAAAACGTTTAGGTACAGAAAAAGTTATTGTTATGGGTGGTACTGAAGCAATTTCTAGCAAAGTTGTAAATAGCTTGTATGATTTAGGTATATCTGTTCGTCGTATATCAGGTGAAGATCGCTATGAAACAGCTGCAAAAGTAGCGACTGAGCTTGATGCAACTACTGAAGCAATTGTCGTGTCAGGTTTGAATTTCCCTGATGCTTTATCAATTGGTTCATATGCTTCACAATCAGAAACGCCAATACTTTTAACACGTGCTGACAGAATACCTGCTGCTACAACTGCTGCATTAGCAAATGTTGAAACAACTTTTGTAATCGGTGGAAAAAAAGTAGTAAGCGAAGCGGTAGCAAATGAACTTCCAACGGCAACACGCGTTGCTGGAGAAAATCGTTTTGAAACTTCTGTTGCTGTAGCTGAAGCATTCCACGCAGATGCATGGGCTTCATTCGTCTCGAGTGGTACTGGTTTTGCAGATGCATTAACAGGAAGTGCTCTAGCAGCACAACATGGAGCACCTATGATATTAGTGCGTCCTGAAAATGTTCCGACTGAAGTTAGTGAATATTTATTCGAAAATCCATTCTTGACTTACTTTGTTATAGGTGGCCAAGCAGCAGTTTCGGATGACACATTATTTTCACTTTATTACGAATAAGAGGGATATGTTAAGTTTTTAATGAAAACATAAAACCCAAACCTAGGGTACTTTGAAAAAAGTCCCCGGGTATTGGGTTTTTTGGTATTTAAGTAAGGTATGTATTTATGTTTTGTCAAATTAAGCGAGACAGAGTATTTTGATCTACATGTCCGCCCACATGTTCCATGAACTAGATATATAATCTTGTGCAATAGGACGAAAATCCATTTCTTTAGATAATCCATTCTGACGAAGAAGGCCGTTAGAATGCTCATTTAAATCTCTTTGAGAAGGCGTCCTGGATCAGCGAAATATATATCAATATCATGATTATTACTGATGGTTTTCCAATTGGAAAATTCTTTACCACAGTCGAAGATTATTGATATAAATAAGTGTTTCGGTAATTGATCGAACCATTGATTGATGGCATCTTCAATGTTGAATGCTTTTCTCCCAGCCAGTTTAATGGCAATAATGCACTTACTTACCCGCTCAACTAGCGTGTGACTGCACTCTTATGGTGGCGTCCGACGATTGTATCTCCTTCAAGATCTTGGCACATCGGATTAATGTGAAGAGTTTCCAAGCTGTGAAGCCTTAACTTGAATAACATTGTATCTTCTACACAGGTAATTGATAGTATGTTGATAACCCCTTTACGCCAGGTAGTTTAAAGAACTACCCAACTATAAAAAAAGAAGAAAAGGCCGAAATAGTATCTTCGGCCGCCACTCTTTATAAAATCAGTGCCTTTTCTTTCATCAACCCAAATCAAAAATACCGATATGCTCATTAGTTGAATGGGTGCGTCGGACGTAAATCCGCCGCAAGATTGCCTATAAGAAAGGGAGGAGCGAAGTGAAATTCGCTCCTCCCTAATATTTTTGAGGCTATGATGTAGTAAGGTTGCCGTCCAAAGCGACCCGGAAACCGAAGTCGATACAGACTGCTTACAAACAAATCAATAGCACTTTCTTGCGATAAAATAGATGTCTTATAAACTCAGTGGTTTTTTTAAGTAAGTAATTCCTAGGAATAAGAAGAAAATGAAAGTAAATATATCTGATTCCCATAAATTGTACACAAGACCCATAAAGAAAGCCCCGAGCAAAATACTAGTAATAAAATTATAATTCCTAGATTTACTTCTATTCTTCAGCGAAACGACAAGTATTGATAACAGGAAGACAGCGAAAAATAAAACTCCAACAACACCTGTTTGAGCAATTACTTGGATGTACTGATTATCTGAAAAGAACTTGAAGTTAATGCCGTACTCTTCGTAAATTGGTGACGAATAGCTCAAAGTTGCAGAATCTCCATAAGTACCAAAACCAGAACCTATAAGTGGGTTATCTTTGAAAATTTGTAGTCCCCTTTGAACGATAAACAATCTTCCTGTATTTTGGCTTCCTTCTAACGTATCGTCACTAAAAGTGGTACCCATACGATCAAAGAATCCGGATTTTCCTTCTACGTCAAATTGTTGAATTTTCTCTATTTTTTCTGTTCCATAACTAGTACTTTCAATAAAATTGGTTAGAAGATTAATAGGAAGTACAAAGAAAATTAGAGCAATTACAGGGTATTTAATAAGATCAACCATTAGTGTTTTATTTCTTGTTAGAATTAAATAAACAATTGCACTAATTCCAAATCCAATCCACGTTCCTCGAGAATAGGTAAGGATGAAAATAGCAACATTCAGAAACAGAATGATGTTAATTAAGTTCTTAGGAATGAATTCATAGAACCTTTTACAGTAATAGAAAAACATAAATGAAAGCCCTGTAAAAATAGCTAGTTCATTTGGATTACCGACTAAACCATAAATTCTTACACGGTTCTTAGCTGACAAAGGCAATTCCATCCATGACTGAGGTAAAAATAAGCTTCGGACAGATAGTTTTTCAACAATGGCATGAAACAAGATAATGAGTGTAGTCCACAACATTGCCCAAAATGCATGTAGAATATCTTGTTTTGTAACGCTTAACCGTTTCGCGATATAATAAACTAAGTAAAATAATACAAAAGTACGTACTTGGAAAATTATAGCTTGTAATTCTACTCCAGTTAATAAAGCTGACAACGCACCTACAACAACAAATCCAATATAACTAATTTCAAACAAATGAAATTTTAATAGAGATTTAAGGTTTTTTCTGAATAACCATATTACATGCAATAAAGCAGCAAAGATTAATGCGTCTCCAATTATTTTCATTGAAGAGTTATATTCAATTAAGTAAGGTCTCAAAGGCGTGAAAATAATCATTAAAATTAAAGCCTGTTTAGGATTAAATAATGACCACATAAATAGTACAGAGGCAAACAATAGCCCTAAAATAGAGATTCCGCTCCACGCTACTATGAAAAATGACATTAAGATGAGCAACCACATATATGGTACTGGTATTTTATTTATATACTTCATGAAATCCTCCAAATTTAATTTCCTTTATTGAATAATACATGTATTATTCGTGTTTTTGTTATTAACGACATTATTGTGTATACAACAATACCAATTATACTAGAAAGAATAAGATATAAAATAGTGGTTAATGAATGAATAAAAGGATTTATTAACCATAATACAAATACCATTATTAGAGTATTTAATAAAACTTTGGATGACTCTATCATTAATAATGGGTAATTTAAATGACCTAATGTACGATGGAATACAATTAAGTTTAATATAAAATATGTAAGCGCCATAATAGATGATGCTAATGGAATACCCAGATAGGTATTAAATATTTTAATAAACGCATAATTCAAAACCAAATTCAACGCAATTGAAAATAAACTTATTTTTAATATTACGGAACCTTTATTTTTAGCATAAAATGCTTTATTTATTATGTTTTGTAAACTGAAAAATATAACAGAACCTACATAATAATAGGCAACAGTTGCTGTGGATAATGTAGCTTGACGATCAAATGCACCGCGCTCAAATACTAGTTTGATAATATCGTCAATAAGCCATAACATACCTGCAACCGCAGGTAAAATGATAAAAAGAGTTAATAATAGTCCGCGTTCAATACTTTTTAGAAATTGAGACTCTTCTTTGTTTACAACTGCTTTGGATAGCATAGGGAAAATAATCGTTCCGATAGTTACACCAATTATCGCTTGTGGAAAATGGACGAGATTTTTAGCGTAATTTAAATAGCTTATAGCTCCACCTTGAAAAAAGCCAGCAAAAACATTATCTACTATCAAATTGATTTGACCAACCATGACTGTTATCGCGACCGGGACGAAAATTAGAGAGAAGGATTTTAATGTACTTAAATCCAACTTTTCATTTATAGCATGAACATCCTTAGGAATAAAAAAGATTCTTTTAAATAACAATGAAAGAATTGTTCCCACAAGGTACCCATATGCCATTGATGTCACACCAATTTTTTCAGCAAATAAAATACCGCCTAAAATAGAGGACAAAATTACAATAACTTGTGAAGTAACAGAAATTGAGAATTTGTTGACAGAATCTAAATACCCCTCATATAAGGAATTTACAGATACAAACATGATAGAACTAAAAAAGATAATTGCGACTAACACATTTAACTGATGTTTCTCCTCAGAGAATTCAGGATAAATGGTACCAAGAATAAATGGGGAAAGTACGATACCTAAAATTGAAATTGTGATTCCTACTATTAATGTACCTTTAAAGATTTGTGAGAAGAAAAATGATCCTTTTTCTTCTTTTTGGTATTTATAGTAACTAGGAATAAATGAATCTTTCATTCCCATCGAGAAAAGTAAAATGAAAATATTCGGTAAAATAAATGCCGTCCAAAAAGCTTCCGCTTGATCTGAGTCTCCAAAATAATAGGCGAGTACGATATCTCTAAATAAGCCGGAAAACTTTAGTATTAGAGTAGCAAGTATAAATAAAAAGCTGGAAATAGCTAGTTTTCTCTTCAATCTATACACACTCCAAATTAGTTATCTTAAAGAAACACATATAATTTAACTTTAACAGATTCATACTTACAACACTATTAAAAATATAATGTTCAATAAATAAACTAAAAATTATCTTCTTGACCATGTTAAACCTATATTGGTATAATCTGTGTTGAAGAGATTATCTGAAAAACTAGTTAATTCTATTAATTTAGGTATTTCTCTACTAAAACATGATTCCGGAGAGGAAATGATTTGATGAGTGGTAAGAACGTATGGAGAAAGTATCTCTCGACATTCCTGGTAACAGGATTAGTACTTAGTAACGCATCTTATATGTCGGCAGAGAGAAATGGGGAAGCACTAGATCCCAATATTGAAAAGGATGCTAAAGTCCTAAATGTTCTGTCAAACGAAAAAGCAAAACTTATTAAACAATTAGAAGCGAAAAAGTTTGAGAAAAAAGATTTAAAAGCAAATTTAAACCCAGAAGATGAAGTACGTGTCATCGTTGAAGTAGAGGGTTCATCTGCAATTGAAGTAGCTACTGGTAAAGGATTGTTATATAAAGAATTATCTTCTACTGAAAAAACACAAATTTCTAAAAACCTCAAAAGAACACATGATTCTCTGAAAGAAAAGATTTCTACACAAGGAATTGACTTCAAATCTAAATTTGACTATACAACTACTTTTAACGGGTTTAGTGGTCTAGTTCGCTATGCGGATGTGGAAAAAATTGAAAGCCTATCAAACGTTAAAAAAGTATATCTAGCAAACGAGTACGAAAAACCACAAATTACTCCAGACATGACAACAAGTCATGACTTCATCCAATCTTATCAAATTTGGGCAGATTCAAAGTTCAAAGGTGAAGGTATGGTTGTGGCAGTTATTGACACAGGCACTGATGTTAGTCACAAAGATTTCATATTAACTGATAACGCATCAGGTGAGGTAACTGCTGATGAAGTTACAGCAGCAGGTTTAAAAGGTAAATTCTACACGGCTAAAGTTCCATACGCTTATAATTACTATGATTTAAATGATACGATCATAGATATAGGACCAGCAGCATCTATGCATGGTATGCACGTGGCTGGTACTGTTGCAGCTAACGGCGATACCGAAAATGGTGGTATAAAAGGCGTTGCCCCAGAAGCACAAGTATTAGGGATGAAAGTATTTAGTAATGACCCGAATTTCCCATCAACATTCTCGGATATTTATTTAGCTGCAATTGAAGATGCAGTTACATTAGGGGCCGATGTATTGAACATGAGTTTAGGTTCTACCTCTTCATTCTACGAAGAAGATAGCGCAGAAGATGCAGCGATTACGAATGCTGTTGCAAACGGAATTGTAGCTTCGGTTTCTGCAGGAAACTCAGGAACAATAGGCTATGGCTATGATAGCCCATTCTACAAAAACCCTGACTATGGCTTAGTAGGAGCACCAGGTTTGAACAAAGACACAATCCAAGTTGCTGCAACAGGTAATTTAGTTTATGAATTTACACATACATTATCTAATGCAGATACAGCAATCACAGGTTTCGGTGTGGATGACTGGACGGATCTTGGAGAAGTAGAAGTTGTTAGTTTGAAAGCGTTAACAGGTAACCAAGCTGCTTTAGGTGCCGTAGCGGATTACAACGGAATTGATGTTGAAGGGAAAGTCGTTCTTGTTGAGCGTGGAGCGTTAACGTTTGTTGATAAAACGATGAATGCCGCCGCAGCTGGTGCAGCAGGAATTATCGTTTATAACTCAACTTCAACAGTGTTCTATAAAGATCAAGGTGGCTGGGATATTCCTTTCATGAAGTCAACACGTTCTGATGGATTAGCTTTTGAAGCACTTTTAGCTGATAAGAGTTCAATCACTTTAGGTATTAAGCAAGACGAGAAAAAAGAAAATCCAGAAGTTGGTCGTGCAACTGACTTTACTTCATGGGGTGTAACACCTGACTTAGAGTTTAAACCTGAGCTATCCGCACCAGGTGGAAACATTTACTCAACTGTAAATGACGATAAATATACGGTCATGAGCGGTACATCAATGGCAGCACCACATGTTTCTGGTGGGGCAGCGTTAATTCAACAATATCTAAAAGGTGATTCACGTTTTAGCGAATACACAGCTGATCAACGTACTCGCTTAGCGAAAAAATTATTAATGAACACAGCAGATATTACACTCGGTTTAGAGGGTGATGAAATTTCTCCAAGACGTCAAGGTGCAGGTATGATGCAATTGCATGCAGCAGTAAATACACCAGTCGTTGTAACCGACAAATCAACTGGAGAAGCAAAAGTAAACCTTAAAGACTTCCAATCTAAAACATTCTCGATGACTGTTACTGCCGAGAATTTGACGGATGAAGAAGTTAAATATACTGTGGGCGCTTCTGTTCTTGCAGATAGATTCGAAGAATATGGTGACACTGTTTACAACCTATTACAATCTGGAGACTTAAAAGACGTAATAGTAACAGCACCCGAAACAGTTACAGTTCCTGCAAATGGACAAGTTGATATAACAATCTCGGTTGATTTAACAAATGCTCAAGTATCAGGAATTAACAATGATGGCGATGAAATCTTCAAAGATCTTGAAGAAGACGTATTCGTTGAAGGATTTGTGAAGTTGACTAGTGACATTGCAACAACTCCAGACCTAGTAGTTCCTTATATCGGTTTTTACGGTGAATGGGATCGTCCTGCGATTGTTGACAACTTTGAAGCTGATGACAAGTTCTATCAATATTTGTTTGATGCATACAAATTCTCAAATATGCTAACAGATGGCGGTAAATATTTCCAAAAACCAGTTGAAGTTAATGGGGAAGAAGTTTATGTGATTTCTCCAAATGGCGATGGATTATCGGAAGATATTCTATCATTACCGTCACTATTGAGAAATGCTAAAGAACTTGAAACAAATGTTTTAAATAGTAATGGGGATACGCAATTAAGTTCTGTAAACAAAGAACAAGATGTTCGGAAAAACTACTACAATGGTGGAAGAGGTAGCTGGTATAGTTATAATGATTCTCGTACCTGGAATGGTAAAGTTAAGAATGAGATAGTAGAAGACGGTTTATATAACTATGAGCTAAAAGCTAAAGTAGATTATGAAAATGCTGAGTGGCAGTCTACTAAAGTACCAGTTTATGTGGATACAATTGCTCCAACTGCAGAAGTTGCGTTTAACAAAGAAACAAATGTAGCGAGTTTTACATTTGCAGACGAAGTTGGTACAGCGAGATATGCATTATTTGTCAATGGGAATAGAATAACAACAGGTTATTTTAACGCTTCAAATACAGAAGTAAACCTAGGTGACTATGATTTAGAAGCGTCAAGTGTAGAAGTAATTGAAGTCGTTCCAATCGACCATGGATATAACATGGGATATGCAGCAAACGTAATAGACGATACTGATTTCCCAGTTATACTTTTAGGTGGTAACACGCCATCACCTTATGGTCTTTATAATACAAAAGACATTTTAGTAAAAGGTACAATTAAAGAAGCAATGCTCGATACAGTAACAGTTAACGACCAAGATGTTGCATTCACTTTTGACACTATCAAAAATGTTTACAACTTTGAAACTACAGTATCATTTGATACTGAAGGACGCAAAGACGTGAAGATTGAAGCTGTAGACGTAAATGGTAACTCATTTGCAATTGCACGTTCATTCTTCATTGATGTAACTGCACCTACTGTTGGTCATGATGCTCCAAAAGTTGTAAATAATGATGTTTCAAAATTAGACTTTAACTTATTCGTTAAAGATAACTTCAATGCTGTTAAAGTAACAGTAGATGGAGAAGTAGCATTTAATCGAGCTTATATAGAAGAAACGAAAATTATAAACCCAACAAATGAAACAGTGGCAGTATCCGTTGATTTATCTGAAGGGGTAAATACATTCAATGTAGTTGTTGAGGATGCAGCAGGCCATAGAGTTGTGAAAGAAGTGACAGTAGAACGTTCTGCTTCTGAATTACGTGCTGAAAGAATTAATGGTTCTGACCGTTATGAAACAGCAGTTAAAGTAAGTCAAAAAGGTTGGGATACAGCAAGTACTGTTGTCCTTGCTCGTGGCGATCAATATGCGGACGCATTAGCTGGTGTGCCATTAGCACATCATTTAGGTGGACCATTATTATTAGCTAAATCAACTTCACTTCCAGCAACAACTTATGATGAAATTAAGCGCTTAGGTGCTTCTAAAGTGGTTGTTCTTGGTGGAGAAGGTGCAATTGCTGAAAACGTTGTAACGAAACTCACTCAAGATGGAATCGTTGTAGAGCGTATTTCTGGTATAGACCGTTATGAAACAGCAGCTAAAATTGCTGGTAAATTCGGAAAGTACGATACAGCAGTAATTGCTAGTGGCTTAAACTTCCCAGATGCATTGTCTGTTTCTAGCTATGCAGCTGAGCAAGGTTTACCAATCCTATTAACAAGAGATTCTTCATTACCAAAAGCAACACAAGATGCACTAGTGAAAGCTGGAGTTTCGAAAACATATGTAATTGGTGGTGCAATTGCGATTAATGATAGCGTGTTAGCTTCATTGCCTGGTAGCTACCGAATTTTTGGTGAAACACGTTATGAAACATCACTTGCAATTTCTGAGTTCTTCGCAGATGATACGAAGAGAGTTTTCGTTTCAACTGGTACGAACTTCGCAGATGCTTTAGCTGGTGGAGTCTTAGCTGCTAAAGAAGGAAGTGGCGTCTATATTGTTGGTAAAACAGTTACTCCTGAGCTTGGTAAGCATTTACAAGACTTAGGCGTAGAGTATGCAGATGTATTAGGTGGAGATGTTGCAGTACCTGAAAGCATCTTAATAGAACTTGATAAGTATTTAGGTAACTAATCAATTGTAAAACCCCACTTTCTAAACGGAAGTGGGGTTTTTCTTGTAGATAAACAAGTATATAATTATAGAGTGCCATGAACCCAGTGTTCATGGCGTTTTTATGTTGTGGAAGGCTGCGACTCCAACGGTACAGGGTGTTCATGTGAGACCCTACAGGAGCAGGTTTTTCAAGCGACGATAAAGCTGATGGATCGTCCGCGTAAAGAGTCCGGCTGTAACGGAAATCACTAGACTTAATTAAAAGGCTATCTTATAAAGGACCGGGCGTACTTTGACCGATTTTTCTTATACCATTGGGAAACTTCACTGGGGTTATAAGAAATCTTGAGCTACAGATATTACAATTTCAGTCTTTTTTTGTTATAATCGTTTTCTTGAATCAACCCAACATGAAATCGAAGGATCAGTGGTACAAAACCTGTGATGATTCGAGAGCTTGGAGTTTATAAGCTAATGTTTAATTTTAAAAAAAGTAATCTTCTTTCATTACGTGATTTCATTCATGGTACCATATGAATATACGAAATATTCATTTAGGGGAGATCTTATGTTTATAGAAAAGCTTAAAAATGAGTTAAATATAAATCAGCCTCTTTTTATAGGAGAAGAGACAGCCATGCGTTCTGCAGTTCTAATTCCACTAGTAAAGGTGGATGAAGAATGGCATGTGCTTTTTGAAGTTCGTTCACTGACAATGAGGCGTCAACCAGGGGATATTAGTTTTCCAGGTGGCAGAATCGATCCAACAGATGCAACACCACTAGATGCAGCTATCCGTGAAACCCATGAAGAGTTAGGTATTGATCCATCAGCGATTCAGATTCTGGGGCAAATGAGTGTTTTTATTCCAACATCAACATTTGTTGTCTATCCATTTGTAGCGACCATCGATAACCCTCTTACATATAACCTCAACAAAGAAGAGGTCGAAGAGGTATTCACGGTTCCGGTCAAGTGGTTGTTATCTCATCAACCTTATAAGCATATGGTTCCTGTTCAACCACAGCCATTAATTGATTTTCCTTACGATAAGATTGCGAACGGTGATCAGTACCAATGGAGGCCCCGGGCGATGGAAGAATGGTTTTATGAGTATAAGCAGTATACGATATGGGGCTTAACAGCTCGTTTGTTAAAACATTTTATCGATACCATTAAATAGATACTTTCTAGAAGAATTTTTTCGGATACTTGCTTTTCCCCATGTATCAAACAGAAGTTTGCTAAATAGCATAAGAAGCTAATCACACTAATTTTATTAGGTGAGTAGCTTCTTTTATTTTGCGAATACAGAAGTTATTTAGTCCAAATATAGTGAATGAACTTTAATTTTTGTCCATTCATTTCAAATTCTTCATCACTACATTCTATAAACTTAAATCCGTTTTTTTCTAAAACTTTTTGAGACGCAATGTTAGTAGTTGTTGTTTTTGCTTTAATCTGTTTCAAGTCTTTCACAATCATTGTTTCTAATAGTAACTTAAGTGCATTATTAGCTACACCTTTACCAATGTGAGCTTGTCCAACTCTATAACCAATGTGACCTAACTTTTGATTTTCATCTATATAAACTAAGTTCATTCTTCCAATAATAGAACTCCTTATATCTTTAATTAAATAAAAGTAAGAAATTCCTTGAGTTTGTTCTTCTAATAAGGCTTCATGCTTTTTTCTAAAGGTGTTCAAAATATAATAATCATCGCCACGAGTAGGTACCATTTCCTCAAAAAAACCTCTATTTTCAAGCTCAAATTCAAACAAATCTTCAATATCAATATCTTGTAATTGTACAATTGAAATGCTCATAAAAAATTCCCCCAATTCAGTATTAAAATTTAAAGACATAGAATATATTCGAATTTTTTATAATTTATATCATTTCTCGTTACATCTAAAAATGTGAATACAATCATTGTATATTATAATGGAGGGATATGAGTTTATTTTATCAGCAATATTCGTTAAAATGCTTACTAGGCTTATACTAAGAAATGAAAGATTGAAGGGAGTTTACACCATTGAATTTTAAAAGATTATTACTGCCACTATTAACAAGTGCTTTAGCATTAAGTTTAGCTGCTTGCAGTGAAGAAGAAGAAACAACGCAAAAAGGTACTGATGAGGAACAAGCTGCTGTCGAAGAAATGCAGACTAAGCTAGCTGAACAGCTAGTGGACAATAGTAAGGTAGTTGCTGTTGTCAATGGTGAAGAACTAAAAGGTGTTGATTATAATGCCGCAGTGACATCAGTGCAAGTACAATTGCAGCAATCAGGGCAGGATCCAACAACCAAAGAAGCTGTTGAATTAGTTAAAACTCAAGCGCTAAATAGGCTTGTTAATCAAACATTAATTTTGCAAAAAGCAAAAGAATCTAACCTAACTGCATCTGATGCGGAAGTTGACGAGAGATATGCAGCATTTGAAAAGCAATCCGGTGGAGAAGAATCTATGCAGCTAGCGTTGGAAGCACAAAACATGGACGTCAACACATTGAAAGAAGATATTGCCGAGTCTATCATATTTGAAAAATATCAAGAAAAAGTTGTACCTGCTGATGAAATAACTTATCTAGAAGTTAAAGCATACTATGATCAGGTTGCAGCACAAGCTAAAGAAGCAGATCAAGAACTGCCTCCAATTGAAGAAGTCAGTGAAGAAATCAAAGGTATTCTTGAAGAACAGAAACAGCAAGAACTACTATCCGCTCATGTTGAAGAGTTAAAAGTAGATGCTGAAATTGACTTAAAGATTTAACATAAATACTAAGAATTCATCATCCAATGAGGTGATGGATTCTTTTATTTATTAGGGTTCAAATCTTTTCTAGCCCAGACATTCCAATAGAATTAAACTTAGTTTATGGTTACTAAGAATGTGTAAGCGAAGTATAATGCCATGCCCCATATGACTATTGCAGAGATTTTATTTATTCTACCTAATAATTGACCGTTTACATCTACTTTGCCAACCTGCCTTCCTAAAATGGCTAAACCGAAAAACCAAAGCCATGATACTACTATACATGTAATAGTAAAAACCCACTTTTCAAAGTCAATATAACTCAAAGAACTGGTTCCAATGACCCCAATTGTATCTAGTATGGCATGTGGGTTTAACAAGGAGACCGAAGCGGCAAATACAATTTGACGTTTCGCTGAGAATCTAACAGTTGTGTTTTGATTAGGTACATTTATTTTGCTTTTCCACATCGTCCATCCCATGTACAGTAAGAAAAAGAATCCCACTACGTATAATAAGTTTCTCAGCACATCAAAACCTAATACTAATAATGAAACCCCAGTAACTGCTAAAGAAATAAGCAATGTGTCACAAACACCAGCTGTCACAACAGCTGGTAGAGCTTTTATGAATGGTTTTTGGATTGCTCCTTGAGTGAAAATAAATATATTTTGAACACCTAACGGTAAAATCAGGCCGAATGCTAGTATTAAACCATGTAAGAATGGTTCCATCCTTCAATCTCCTTTTATATGTAAGCTAAAATTATTAATCCAGTTTTCATTATAAGTTAAATTTAATTAAAAGGAACCAGTATACCTTAATAGAAAAGTAATCTTTTAAAAGATGCCATAAATTGAGAGTAATTATAAATACGTACAAAAAAAGGTCAGTAAAAAGTAAAGTAAATTACTTTCACTGCCCCTATATTAAACAGTTTCCGGAGTCAAATGGTGTAACTGTAATCTCTGGACGACTTTCAAAACGTATATTAACCCCCAGTTTGTCCTAGCCTTTCGCTGATATAAAATGGTTTCCCATCATGCTTATGCAACCCATTGATCATATTCATACGTATCAGTTCAGGTAAGGATTCTTGTACTTTTGTATAAAGAAAAATTGACTTATTACATTTTGGATCAATACATGTCATTTCTTTTGCTATACGGAAATTATGTAGGTGAATCTTTACAAGGAGATCATTTTTTTAAATTAAGGTCCCATCCGAAAGTGTAACATCATGACCTTTGTAACGCGTTAGACGAACATGGAAAATATTGTATTTAATACTAATTTTTTCGAGACATTCTAAACGTGTACAGAATAAGTAAATATAATCAAATATACCAGGAGGAGAACAATAAGCGAATGTTTACGTAAGAAAATCCCCATCTTTATTATCATCAACACTTATCAAAAGAGTGGTGAAAAAAGGAAGATAAATGTCTTAATATATGTATAGTTAAAAAGAACTATAATTAGGACGAATCTTAATTTAAGGAACATTTTGAGTAATGTTAAGTATATAATAGATAGGCAGTTCTATAAATAAGCAGAGAAAATTACTAGGAGGATTTTATTAGATGAAAATTTTAACGAGAAACCGATTAATAAAAAAATCTATGCTTTTAATGATTGCAGCCATGCTCATTTTAGTTACAGCATGTGGAAACGGGGAAGATGAGAATGCAAATCCAACCATTAGACTAGCTGATGGCACCTGGGATAGTGTTAAGTTCCATACAGCAGTTGCACAGTTTATCATTGAAAATGGTTATGACCATCCAACTAGACTAATACCGGGTTCAACTCCTGCGATTCTTACTGGAATTGAAAATGGAGACATTGATGTATACATGGAAAATTGGACAGATAATCTGGGTGAACAATATCCAGAGATGATTGAAAAAGGTGACATGATTGAACTTGGCGTAAACTTTGATGATAATGCTCAAGGTTGGTATGTCCCAACGTATGTAATTGAGGGCGATGCTGAAAGAAATATTGAGCCAATTGCACCTGATTTAAAATCAGTGTCAGATTTGCCGAAGTATTGGGAAATCTTTAAAGATCCTGAAGATCCTTCTAAAGGACGTATCTACGGCGGGATAGCAGGATGGGAAGTTGACGAAACCTTATCTGTCAAAATGGAGACATTTGAATTAAATGAAACATATAATTACTTTCGCCCTGGCTCGGAAGCAGCACTTAATACATCCCTAGTTAGTGCGCATGAAAAGGGAGAACCTTGGGTCGGATACAACTGGGAGCCTACGTGGGTATCCGGTAAATATGAAATGACTCTTCTAGAGGAACCTGAATATACGGAAGAAAGATGGGCAAATGGATTCGCATCTGCTTTCCCGGCGAATACATGTACAGTTAATGCACACAAAGACTTACCTGATAAAGCACCCGAGGTTACAGAATTTCTAAGTAATTACCAAACAAACAGTACTTTAATTAGTGAAGCGTTAGCGCAAATGGAAGAAAACGACCTGAGTATCAATCAAGTAGCTACATGGTTTTTACAAGAACACGAAGATGTTTGGATTTCATGGGTACCACAAGATGTTGCTGATAAGGTCAAGGCAGCTCTTTAATCCACAAGAAGAGATGCTCACTATGCTAAATAACCTTATGGTTGCTACTAAAATAAAGAATGGAGGGAAATTGGATAACCCATCCATCTTGGGGATACCAACTAACCTATGAATAATTTTCCCAACATAACTTTGGAAATTGGAATATATGCAGAAATGCTAATTGATTGGCTTATGGATAACTTCGAAATTGGATTTGATGCGATTAGCTTCATTCTTTTACAAATCTTACTAGGTATTGAATCGTTTCTACTTTGGTTACCTTGGTGGGTAATCGTAGGGATTGTATTTGCTTTAGGATGGCGCTTAATAAATTTAAAAACGGGAATCTTTTTTGGAGCTATGATTTTTCTCGTAGGAACATTTGGAGGCGAAGGCCTTTATTGGGGCTTGATGATGTCTACACTTGCCTTAATTTTGGTGGCAGTGTTGGTTTCCCTTACGATAGGAATCCCCCTCGGTATTTGGATGGCCTACAATCAGCGCATACAATCAATTGTTACACCTATTTTAGACGGCATGCAGACAATGCCTAGCTTTGTTTACCTTATTCCTGCAATGGTTTTCTTCGGACTTGGACTTGTTCCTGCCGTGTTTGCAACAATTATTTATGCAGTACCACCGGTGATTCGTCTGACTAATTTAGCAATTCGAGAGGTTTCTCAAGAGATGATTGAAGCGGGACAATCTTTTGGGTCAACTCCTTGGCAAATTTTAAGGAAAATTCAGCTACCACAAGCACTTCCAACGATTATGACCGGGGTAAACCAGACAACTATGATGGCGCTTGCGATGGTCGTTATTGCCTCTATGGTTGGTGCTAGAGGATTAGGAATGGAAGTATTAACTGCGTTGGGTAGGTTGGACACTGCTAGAGGATTCGAAGCTGGAATTAGCATAGTCATTTTAGCTGTTATAATAGATCGACTTTCTCAGGCGGCAACAAACCGCTTTAAAGCCAAAGAATAATTGTTAAACATCAGCGTGCTAAAAGATAGCTGATTAACTTTAAGAAGGAGTTTAACTTATGACAACCAAATTAAAAGTTGAACATGTCAGCAAGATTTTTGGACGTAATCCCAAGTCTATTCTAAAAAAAATGAATAAAGATGGTGGCACAAAAGAGCAAATTGAAGAAGAAACAGGTCATACAGTTGGAGTTCATGATGTTTCATTTGAAGTAGAAGAGGGAGAAACTTTTGTTATCATGGGATTATCAGGGAGTGGGAAATCAACCCTGATTCGTTGTTTGAACTTGTTGAATGTCCCAACTGGTGGAAAGATTTTTATTGGTGATGAGGAAATCACAGCCTATAACAAAAGTCAGTTAAGAAAATTTAGACAAGATAAAATTGCTATGGTCTTTCAACACTTTGGTATTTTAACTCATCGGACAGTTCTTAATAATGTGGAGTATGGGTTAGAAATTAAAGGTATGCCGAAAAGCGATCGGGAGAAAGTTGCTAGAACAGTTATAGAGACTGTGGGTCTCGGAGGCTGGGAAGACAAAATGCCGAGCCAGCTTAGCGGTGGTATGCAACAACGAATAGGTTTGGCTCGAGCTCTAGCGACCGAACCGGATATTCTATTAATGGATGAACCATTCAGTGCGTTAGATCCATTAATTCGCCGTGAAATGCAGCAAGAGCTACTTGATATTCAAAACAAATTAAAGAAGACAATTATATTTATCACACATGATGTCAACGAGGCCTTTAAATTAGGCGATCGTGTTGCCGTCATGAAGGCTGGGAAAGTTGTTCAGATTGGTACTCCTGAAGAAATTCTATCTAATCCTGCTGATGCTTATATTAAAGACTTCGTTCAGGATATTGATCGTACTAAAATTTTACAAGCCAAAAATGTTATGTTTAAACCTACTGCTATTGGAACAATAAAAGGCGGTATTAAGTTAGCTATAAAAGAAATGAAGGACAACGGGATTTCTAGTCTATTCATATTGGATAGCGAACGTAAACTTCAAGGGATTATTACTATTGATGATGCTATTAAAGCTAATCAAGAAGACAAAAAACTGTCTGATATATTAAGAAATGATTTTGAAACAACAGATTTGGAAGCCTATGTACAAGATTTAATTCCTAAAGCGACTGAGAGTAAGTTCCCTATTGCTGTCGTGGATGAAAATAGCAAGCTTTTAGGAATTATAGTCCGCGTATCTGTACTTTCAGCATTGGTATAAAAGGAAGATTGTAGTACATACCAATTTTGTTTTAACGCATCTTTAAAATTGAGTGTGTTGTATTTAAAGATATTATATAGGATATTTTGAGCGGCCGAATTAATCTTCGGTCGCTTTTCTGCATATAGGTAATAGGTATTTTATAGAGGAATTCCGACTGTTTATAGCGAATGAAGAATTAATCAATCTGGGGATATAAAATCGATTAATAGAGTAGCTACGATTTATGTTAATTATTATTTAAAGAAAGGGGTTTTTTTGATGTCAGGAAAACAAAGTGAAAATCTAAAGAAATTAATGGTTAGTAAAAATGACGAGCCATATGTATCCGACCGGGCAGCAAAGGGAGCAGCTTCGAGATGGTTAGAAACAAAGTCAGAACGAATGAGGGTAATTATATTCCCCCCTGGATATGAGGGTGATCATGTTTGCTATAAAGGACATTCAATTTATGTGATTTCAGGAGTCTATAAAATGGATTTAGAGGATACGGTTGTGGAGTGGCAAAAGGGAGATTCCTTTATCATTCCGAATAATGTACCTCATCGATCTTTTAATCCTAGCAAAAATGAAGCGAAAATAATTATGTTTGACAATCATACATAACCAAATAAGTGAAATTACCGAAGATATAATTAATCAAATAAGCGATTCAATAACCCATGTAATGCCAACTTTTAAAATGAACCAGGGAAATGAGGAGGGGTATTAAACGGGAATAGCTGAAAATGAGGGTCCATCTGACAGAGGTGAAAATTGGGAGGATCTCATCCAACCAGAATAATTAAACTCCTGATGGTATTTAAATCAAAAACACTCGAAAATTTCTATTGAATAGCTTATACTTAAACTGAAGTTTCTAATTATTCTAGTAATTATAGTGAAATTGAATTATTGATAATTGCTGAACTTAATGCTGTTAAGGGGTCCTAAATATTTATGAATAACAAAATTAAAATTACATATGTCCCAATGGGAGATCAAATTTTAGTTCTTCAATTTGAGGATGTTCTATCTATCGATAATAATCAAATGGTTCAAAGTTGTGCAAGCATGATAAGGCAGGAAAATATAAATGGGGTTTCTAGTGTCATTACAACGATGGCCAGTATTGCGGTAAAATATGACTCTTTAATCATACAATTTAACCCATTGAAGAAAATGTTGCAAAAACTATTACTAGTACATAAGGAACAAGCGAAAATAGAAAATAAGACAATTACAGTACCTGTAGTATTTAATGAACGCTTTGGTCTTGATTTAGAAGAGGTTTCCCAAACAAAAGATATATCAAAAGATGACATTATCAATATGATTACTGCTAAAAAATATTATGTATATATGGTAGGATTTATCCACGGAGTTCCTTACATGGGAAATGTGGACAAACGTCTTGAACTGCTTAGGAAATCAAACCCAAGATTAAAAGTACCTAAGGGAAGCATTGGCATAGCGAATGATATGACAAATATCTATACTCTTGAATCTCCAGGTGGTTGGCATATTATAGGGTGGACGCCAATGGAGGTTTTTGATGTAAAGAAAAATCCTCCAAATTTATTGTCAGCTGGTGATTATGTAAGGTATGAAAATATTTCTGAAGAGGTAGCTGAGAATTGGGATAAGATTAAACAAAAAGAGTGGGATCAACAATGGAATACATAGAATGTAAAAAAGCAGGGCTTCTAACAACAATACAGGATTTAGGCAGGCAAAAATTTCAGCAATATGGTATTTCTTCAGCAGGTGCAATGGATAGCTTATCACTGCGAATAGGTAATATTATTACAGGAAATCCTGAACACTTTGCCGGAATAGAAACAACCCTCTTAGGACCTGAATTGATTTTCCATGGTGATGGTATTATTGCTATTACTGGAGCAGATTCTTCACCAAAATTAAATGGTGAATCTATTGAAATGTGGAGTGCAATTCAAGTTAATAATGGGGATTTGCTTAGCTTTGCAATTCCAAACAGTGGTTGCAGGACTTACGTTTCAATAAGTGGTGGGGTTAATGTAGAGGATATTATGGGGAGTAAATCTACCTTTCTAAGAGGGGAATATGGTGGATTCGAAGGAAGGGCCATAAAGTCAAAGGATTTTATAAAAGTCGGTCCACCAGTAATAGATTCCATGAAATTAAAAGGGAGAAAATTACCATTTCATCATAGACCGGACTCTTACTTCAAAAAAAATATAAGATTTATTTGGGGACCTCAAGACAATAGATTTACAGATAGTTCTAAGGAAGATTTTATTAAAAATACTTATGAAGTTACAAATCAGTCCGATAGGATGGGTTATCGTTTAGACGGAACAAAACTGTTTCATAAAGATAATGCAGATATCTTAAGCGATTATATTGCTCCCGGTGCAATTCAAGTTCCATCTAATGGACAACCAATAGTGTTAATGGCTGATTGTCAAATGTCAGGAGGGTACACAAAGATTGGAATGATCATAGGTGTAGATCTTCCTTTAATGGCTCAAAAGAAACCCGGAGATTCTATTCAATTCGAGTCAATACCCATTGAGGAAGCACAAAACTTATGGGCAAAACAAGAGAAATGGTTGTACTTATTAAAAATGGCAAACCATAATTAACCTGCACTATCCGACGGGAGTGATAAATTAGCATGGAATCTTTACGTGGAAAAACCGCAGTTATAACTGGGGCTAGTCGTGGAGTGGGAAAGACTTTAGCCATTCAATTAGCTGAAGAGGGTGTGAATTTAATTCTTTTAGCACGTGATAAACAAAGACTTACTGCTTTAAAAGAAGAACTAAGCTCGTATGCCGTTAATATAAGCGTAATGTCAGTTGATTTGACTAATGCTAAAGAAATAAGTCAATTAAAAGATAATTTCACTGGAAATTACGAGAGAATAGATTTTCTAATTAATAATGCTGGTGTTGGGCATTATAACCCAATCTTGGATTGTACAGAAGAAATATGGGATGAAGTGATTAATACTAACCTAAAAGGTGTGTTTCTTTTAACAAACGCAATACTTCCTATTATGATTGAAAATCAAGATGGAATGATTGTAAATGTTTCTTCTGTATTGGGAATGAGAGTAGTTGAGAATCAATCTATTTACTGCGTTTCAAAGTTTGGTTTAGAGGGTTACACAAAAGCTTTAGCACTCGAAATGAAGTCTCATGGTATAAGAGCCATTTCAATTAACCCTTCCACTATCAATACAGGATTTAGGGATGATATGAAAGGGAGAGAGGTATTCTCTAAAGAATCTCAAGAAAAGATGTTGTCTACTGAAGATGTGGCATCTGCTATAAAATGGGCGCTTATGACTAATCGAAGAGTTTTACCTGCAAACATTGTGTTGGAGAATCATTAATTAATACAAAATCCAAGGAGGAATCATAATTATGAAAATAGATATAAACTGCGATATGGGAGAAAGTTTTGGAGTATATAAATTAGGGATAGACGAAGAAGTGATTAAGTATGTTTCTTCCGTTAATATAGCGTGTGGATTCCACGCTGGAGACCCAAATGTAATGGATGAAACAGTCAGAATTGCCAAGTTACATGGAGTAGGAGTTGGAGTTCATCCAGGGTTTCCAGACTTAATTGGATTTGGTCGACGAAATATGGACATATCAAGAAAAGACTTAATGAACTTAATCATTTATCAAATTGGTGCATTAGATATTTTCTGCAAAAAACACGACGTTCCCATGCAACATATTAAGCCCCATGGTGAATTAAACAATATGGCTGATAACGATAAGGAACTAGCAACTGCAATTGTAGATGCAGTACTAGCAGTCAAGCCGAACTTGCCCATTTTTGTAAAGCCTAATACTCAGTTACATAAGGTTGCTAAAGAAAAGGGATTACCATTTATAAAAGAATTGTTTGTGGATAGAGCATATAACAAGGATCTTACGCTCGTTTCAAGAAAAAATGAAGGTGCTCTGATTACTGACCCTGAAATAGCAGCAGATAGAGTTGTAAAGATGATTTTAGAAGGTAAGATTATAGCAATAACAGGAGAGGAAGTTGCTGTTGAAGGAGAAACTTTTTGTGTTCATGGAGATACACCAACACAATTAAATCTTATTAAAGTGTTAAGACAAAAGCTTGAAGAAAATAATATAAAGGTATCTTCCTTTTAATAGGAAAAAATTTCGAGAATTCTTAATATTTTCTGAAAAATATTTTGATAACTTATTGTAAAAGTTTTATTAGTAAGATAGAATGTTGACTTAAGTTATGTTTTATATTATTAGACTATTCTGATTAGCGTAATATATTTACATTGGTAATAAATACAACACAGAGGAGGAAAACAATAATGCGTAAATCAATATTTTTATCTACATTGTTAGTATTATCAATGGTGCTTTCAGCTTGCGGTGGTCAAGATGAGGGTTTAGAGGCTGGAGAGTCCGTTACATGGATTGCTAACTCTGGTTATCCAGAAGGTAATCACTTAGGTCAGGCCGTTATTCAATATGGTGATAAAGTTAGTGAAGTGACGGACGGACAGATAGAAATAGAACTTCGTGCGGATGGTGCTTTGGGATATGAAGGTTCTGAATTACTAAAGGTCGTTAGAGATAATACTGTAACTATGAGTGATATGGTTTTAAGTAGTGTTTCTGGAGATGAACCATTATTTGGCTTAAGTACTCTACCTTTTCTTTATAGAAACTTTGATGAAGCTAAAACTTTAAATGAAATAGCTCGTCCTTATTACGATACAGTTGCCGAAGAAAAGTGGAATCAAAAAATCCTTTATGTAATCCCTTGGCCGATATCTGGTTTCTGGACTAAAAATGAAATTACGTCATTAGAAGACATGAAGGGTCTTAAAATGCGTACGTATGATGCAATGGGAGCACAGGTCGTTGAGGCAGTAGGAGGAACTCCATATCCACTACCGTTTAGTGAAGTATATTCTGGACTATCTACAGGAGTAATTGACTCAGTACTGACGTCTACTACTTCAGCTGTTGACGGTAAGTTCTGGGAAGTACTGGATTATTACTTGCCAATTAGTGTAATGATGGGTACTAATGCACTTACTGTAAACCTCGATCAATTTAATAAATTAGACCAAGAAACACAAGATGCAATCCTACAAGCTGGGAAAGAAATTGAAGAAGACGTTTGGAGTAGAGTAGCTGAAATTGATGCTAAAGCGGAAGAAACTACTACTGAGAATGGAATAACTACAGTTGAACCAAGTGAAGAGTTAGTAAGTGAGTTAGAGACAATTACAGAAGAAATTAGACAGAATTGGTTAAAAACTGCTCCTCCTGAAGCTCAACAAATTATTGATAAATATTATGAAGCAATCGGTCGTGAATAAATAGCCAGATAGGCAACTCGGCAAAAGAACGTTTTTGTCGGTTGCCTTTTTCTTTAACAAGGAGGAGAAATATGGAGAAGTTTGTCCGGATAATAGATAAAACATCTAATGCATTTGGTGTCCTAGCAGGAATTCTTATGATTTTAAGTGTTGTCTTAGTTATAACTGAGGTAATTATGCGATCTGCCTTTGATAGTACAATCTACATTACATCAGAATACTCTGCTTATTTCATGGTTGGGGTTACTTTTTTGGGTTTAGCTTACACTTTAAAAGAAAAGGGTCATATTCGCATGGCCTTTCTCCAAAAGAGGTTTAAAGGTCAGAAAGCTCGCCTGATCCTTGATCTATACACGTTCACTGTGGGATTAGTGTTGTTTAGTATTCTTACCGTAGCCACATTTCAGTTCTTTTTAGACTCTTTAATGACGGGATCCCAGTCAATGCAATTAAGTAAAACATATTTGGCTATTCCGCAATTTGCACTACCTCTTGGTTCACTACTAATCACACTACAGTTTGTTTCTGAAATAATTAAATCAATTGTCAAATTCCGTTCCGGAGAACTAGGTGAAGATGAAGATGAGTCCCAAGCGTTAGGACATTGATAATATATCTACTTAAACGTAAGGGGTGAGAACAGCTTGGATTTAACTATTGTTTCTTTTACTATATTAGGTTTATTAATTTTATTTTTAGGAAGTAGTCTTTGGGTTGGTATCTCATTGATGCTGGTTGGGATACTCAGCTTTCTATTTTTTACGAGCACACCTCCATTAAATGTAATCACTAATATTTTATGGAATGAGACGAACAGTTCAACAATGATGGCACTCCCATTGTTTATATTTATGGGAGAAATATTGTTTAGAAGTAAAATAAGTGAAAACCTGTTTAAAGGTTTGTCTCCGTGGATGTCCTTTTTACCAGGACGATTAATTCACGTAAATATTGTAGCTAGTAGTATGTTTGCTGCCGTTAGTGGTTCTTCTGCTGCAACTACGGCGACGGTTGGTAGAATAACGATGCCAGAATTGACAGGTAGAAATTACAGCCGTTCTCTTAGTATAGGGAGTTTAGCTGGAGCAGGTACTTTAGGGTTCTTAATTCCCCCTAGTATGATGATGATTGTTTATGGTATTTCTGCAAACGTAAGTATCGGTAAACTATTTATCGCTGGTATTATTCCAGGAGCCATGCTTGCAATTGGTTTTAGTGGTTATATCATGATTCGCTGTTTAATAAACCCTGAACTCGCACCCAAAGGCGAGAACTATACATGGACGGATCGATTAAAAGGTCTTCCTCTTTTACTTCCAGTAATACTTTTAATGGTACTCGTATTAGGTAGTATTTACGCTGGTTGGGCAACACCTACTGAAGCAGCTTCAATTGGGGTTGTTGGAGCATTGTTTTTCGCTGTTATCTCAAAAAGCTTAACAAAAGCCTCTTTTTGGGAAGCGGTTTTTGGTACAATTAAAACAAATGCAATGATTATGTTAATCGTAATTTCTGCCTCTTATTTATCCGTAGTAATAGGATACTTAGGACTTCCTGGCAAATTAACTGGATTTATTGGAACTCTTGGACTATCAAAATATGAGTTAATACTAATTTTGGTTATCATGTACTTATTACTTGGGTGTTTACTAGATGGATTCTCCATGATTGTAATGAGTCTTCCATTAGCTTTACCTTTAATTGTTGCTGCCGGATTTGATCCTCTTTGGTTTGGTATCTTTTTGATCATAATGATTGAAGTTGCTCAAATTACACCGCCAGTAGGATTTAACCTGTTTGTAATTCATGGGCTCACCGGGGATGACGTACTGAAGATTGCGTGGTATGCACTACCATCGTTCTTAATCATTTTATTAGTAGTGGTTCTTATTACGATTTTCCCGGAAATTATATTATGGTTCCCTAATTTAATGATGGGAAGTTAAAGTTTTACAGTAGTAACCTACAAAGGAAATATTCTTTGTAGGTTTTTTTCATTTATAAACGTGTTTTCTATAGTTTAATTCTCGCTAAACCGATAAATGTGAAGAGTTTCCACTTGTAAAACGTTGTTTCTTCTACATAGGTAACTCTTTCCTACGCCAGGTAGCTAAAAACTGCCCAACTATAAATGCTAGCATAAGAATGTACATAAATGATTGTCTAAGGATGTACAGTTTCACTGACATACATGCATAATAATTTTGAGGTGAATATTATGCATTTTAATGTCGACGTAACTACTAATTTAGAAATTAATAGTCTTACAGACTTACCTAAATTAAAAATTCTAATGGAGAATCTAAATATGAAAATTAATAAAAGCATGCTGGCTCGTGAAATGGGTGTAGATCGAAGAACCATAGATAGATATCTGAATGGCAATATACCTAAAGTTACTCGTACACGTTCAAATCATTGGAAATTCCTATCGTCTTAAAGATCATTTGAAGAAGGAAGACTAACAAAAGTGTACATAATTACGTTGATATTTATACCCATCTTAAAAAATGAAAAAAAGACAGAAATAGTATCTTCTGCCGCAATTTAAAATATTAGTGTATTTCCTCTCATCAACACAAATCAAAAATACGATATACCAATTGGCTGAAGGTTCTCGTTGGACGCAAACCAGCCATTTGCCGTCCAAAGCGACCCGGAAACCGTAGGTGAAACATATGGAAAATCAATTTTTACTAACACTCAAATCAAGGACCGGGCGTGCCCGTTTTTCTTAAAAAATAAGAAAGTATATGAAATTGGTGTGTGTGTGCTATGAATTCGGTATTCCAGGCATTTTAAGGAGTAGGTTCTATTATGATACCGATGATTTTTGCTCAAGGCGGACGCTTTCCGCTTCAATCAAGTAAATTTTTTCGAATTTAACATAAAAGAAAATGTCGGGAGTAGTCTATTGATTACTTAAATTCATTTGAGATTAACAAGCCAGTTTTTTTAACAGATTCGATATATAGATTTAATTTTTTCTCGTCTACTCTGGCAGTAGGGATAATTATCGTTACCCCTGCAATTACTTCGTCTAAGCGATTTCTTATTGGTGCGGATACAGAAAATGCACCTTTTACTCGTTCACCCCAACTGACAGCAAAGCCTTCTTGATAAACTTTTGTAAGTTCTTTCATCAATTCTTCCTTATTCATAATCGTATTCTCCGCTATTTGTTTAAATTCTATTTCACTTAACAACTCGCACAACTCTTCTGAAGGTATGTGTGCCGTTAATAATTTTGCAGATGCACCTGCGTATAAAGGAGAAGTCTGTCCTATATAAGTTATTGTTGTTAACTCATGTCCACCACTTACATAACCTATGCATTTTCTTTTTTTTTGATAAATAATATTTAACGCGACTGACTCGCCAAATTCATCTCTAAGTTTTTCCATATAGGGTTTGGATGTCGAGAGTAAGTGAGAGTTTTTTTCAACTAATTGTCCCAAAAAATAAAGTTCTAATCCTAGTTGATATGTTTTTTTCTTTTCATCTTTATCTATAACTCCTTGTAAGATAAGGGTATTTAATATTCTTTGTAAACTTGATTTGGAAACACCTAATTTACGATGTAGATCGGCTAGTGATAATTCTGGTACATTAACAGAAAAAGATTTGAGTATTTGCATTGCCCTATCGATGGTTTGCATTGAATCTCCTTTAGACAAAATCTAACCTCCCAATTACTTACTTGAATAATAAATCATAAACAAACTACAACCAATAAACCCTTATTTTACTAGATAATACAAGATCAATCAACACTACTCCTCCAGTAAAGTATACGAGTTAAGAGATGTTGAATTTCACTATTACAACTACCCCTTACATGACAGAAGGGAGTAATACTAAACACAATTACTACCAAGCCAATGCACATTTCTGGAAGTTTCTTTACACTCACTTTAAGAAAATATTTGAAAATAGAATATTTTAATAATTACAAAAAAGTATTGATTGTTAAATAATGTTCGTGTTAATATAAAATTAATATACTGATTATCAGTACGCGTTACCGGTTATCGGTATAAAGATAAGGGGGAGAGAGTATGAATCCAAGAATAAAGTTTTATATGATTTTAAGTTTACTTCTTATGTCCATAATGATTCTAAGTGCTTGTGGTGAAGATGAGAGTACAAATGAAAGTAAAAATGTAAGCGCTGACAAAGTTGAGGTCATTGAACTAGATGTGAACAATTGGACATCTTCAACACACCACTATGCTTACAATGTGTTTGAACCATGGAAAGAACTTGTTGAAGAAAAAACTGATGGACGAGTAGTAGTAAATATTTTCCACGGGAGTGCCTTAGGTAAATCAAGTACAGTTTATCAGGATGTCAGTGGTGGATTGTACGATGTTGGTTTGATCGTTGCAAATTATTTTTATGATACAGGCTTTTTCCCATATACAGTCGGGAACTTACCATTTGCTTTTGAAGGACCAGAAGAAGCAGCAAGTATACTACAAGAATTTGGAGACAAGTATGCAAAAGATGATTTAACAGACATTGTTGTATTAGGTCCAACCGCCACTGATGGTTATGATTTGTTTTCCACTAAACCAATCAAATCCGTAGCAGATTTAAAAGGATTAAAAATGCGTGTGAATGGTAAAAGTGAGATTGCTTTTGTTCAAGGTTTAGGCGGTGTTCCGGTAAGTTTAGCCACGGAAGATACCTATGAAGGACTTCAAAAAAGTACTATTGATACAGCTTTCTACACGCCAATAGGAGCAGTAGGATTGAAATACTTTGAACCAGCACCTTACATTACAAAACTTGCAGTATCTGTTACTCCTATAATACCGATTATAAATAAAGACTTTTATGATAGTCTTCCAGCAGATTTAAAAACAATTTTTGATGAAGAATTGAATCCGAAATTAACTGAATTAATTACTGCGAGTTATGAAACAGAGCTTGAATCATCTCATAAAGAGCTAGAAGAATTCGTAAAAGAGCGGGGAGAATTTATTACTCTTTCAGATGAAGAACTAGAGAATTTTAGACTACTTGGAGAAGAAGCTTGGACAGCATGGATCAATGATGCAAATGATAAAGGATATCCAGGCGAAGAAATGGCACAATATTTATTTGAACTTCTAGAAGAGGCTGGCTATCCAATACCTTATTAAAATTACTAATATATACTTCTAACCTTATTTTAATAGGGTTAGAAGTATCCATTAAGAACAGAGGTGAAAAAATTGAATCTATTTGCTAGTATCATTAATACTGCAACACGTTTCACCAGGTATATTGCCTTATTGGTTATGGCTTCAATGATGTTTTTTATCACGTTTGGTGTTGTTAACAGATGGTTATTTACCCCCATTATTGGAGACATAGAACTTGTGCAATTAGGAATGGTCGTTTTAATTATGTGTGGTCTAGCGTATACAGAACAGGCAGGTAGTCATATAGCAATTGGACTAATAGTAGATAGATTTCCCGTAAAAGTACAGAAAATTTTTGAAATTTTCACGAATTTATTGACGACTGTGGTTACGTTGACAATTGGTTTTATTTATATCGGTGTAGCATTGAATCATCAAAATCATATGCAGTTAAGTACTGGACTTTTGAATATCCCTTATTATCCAATCGATTATATTATTGTTCTTGGTTTCGTAATGTGGGGAATGCAAGGACTATTGAAACTAGTCTTACCCATTGTTTCAATCTTTCAAACAGACCAGGAATCGCGGAAGGAGGTCTAGAAAATGGCAGTTGAGGTAGTCGGTTTACTAGGAATTATATTGATGTTAATTTTGATGTTTCTAAGAGTTCCTATTGCCATTGCAATGGTGGTCCCAACATTTCTCGGGATTCTTTACTTAAAAGATTGGAATACATTAACAACTGCTGTTGAAACAATTATTTGGAATCACAGTTTTAGTTACACTTTAAGCACCATTCCTATGTTTGTTTTGATGGGTGAATTGTTATATGTCTGTGGAATAAGTGGAGAATTATTCGCAACTTTTAGAGCTTGGTTAAGTAGATTAAGAGGCGGTTTAGCTATGGCCACTATAGGCTCATCTGCTTTGTTTGCTGCAGCATCGGGATCAAGCTTGGCAAATACAGCTACAATGGGTGTTATTGCATCTAAAGAAATGATTAACTCAGGTTATAACAAGTCTCTTACAGGCGGCTCAATTATCGCTGGGGGAACATTAGGAGTATTAATTCCTCCTAGTACTCTATTTATCATTTATGGAATGATGACAGAACAATCAATTGGTCAATTACTAGTTGCAGGTATCATTCCAGGGATTCTCCTTATGGTGTTTTATCTAGTTACGGTTTACATTGTTGTTCTGATTAAGCCACGACTAGCCCCTTCTATAAAAGAAAAAGTAAGTTGGAAAGAAAAATTTATTTCATTAAAAACAACGATATGGATTCTTCTGTTATTCGCTTGTGTAGTAGGTGGCATGTATGTAGGGTTATTTAATCCAACAGAAGCTGCAGGTGTGGGTGCATTTTTAACACTAATTATTGCGTTGCTGAGAAGAAAACTTACTTTGATATCGTTTATTGAAGCCCTATCTTCTACTTTAAAAACCACTGGATTTTTATTTGCCATTATTATTATGGCGTTTCTATTAAATTACTTTTTGATAATTACTAAAATACCATTTTTATTATCAGATTTCCTTAACGGATTAGCTTTACCGAAGTTTGCTTTATTCGGGATAATTATTTTAATGTATATTTTACTTGGTGCGATAATGGACTCTCTTGCAATGGTTGTAGTGACATTGCCAATTATTTTACCTCTTATTATTTCGATGGATATGGATCTTATATGGTTCGGAGTAATTATAGTTCTAGTCATGGAATTAGCTATGATTTCACCTCCTATTGGAATGAATTGCTTTGTTCTAAGAGGCGCGGCGCCTGATTTATCTTTAGAGGATATATTTAAAGGTGCGGCAATATTTATGATCCCAATCGTATTACTAATAGCAATTTTGTATTTATTTCCAGAGATTGCATTATACTTGCCGAATAATATGTATTAACCAAAAAGAAAACTTTTTCATTGCTGCTTCTTTTTGATACTATTCCACCTCCCAGGAGGTGGAGATAAATACATACTTATTGAGCTGTTTTCGATAAGAATTCAGCTTAAATTAAAATGAAAGTGGTGGATAAATTGGACATTAAATTTTCCGAAGAATTAGAGAAATATAGAAATGAAGCCAGAGAATGGCTAAAATCATCTCTGCCTGAATGGTGGAATAATTACGCAGATAGAATGATAGATAAAGATCGCTATAACAGTTTTTTAAAAAGTTGGGATAAGAACCTGTATGAAGGAGGATATTCCGGGATTTCTTGGCCGACAGAATATGGAGGACAGGGAAAGAGTGTTTTAAAGGAAATGGTGTTTGAAGAAGAGGTGGGCAGATTAGATGCTCCACGTGGACATAACTTTTTAGGGAAAATATTGCTAGGACCTACATTATTGGCATATGGAACTGAAAAGCAAAAAAAACATTTCTTACCACGTCTTATAAAAAGTGAAGATATATGGTGTCAGGGATTTTCTGAACCTAACGCTGGATCAGATCTTGCAGCTCTACAAACTAAAGCGGAGTTAGAAAATGATGAATGGGTAATCAGTGGCCAAAAGGTTTGGACAACTGAAGCACAAAATTCCAATTGGTGTTTTGTCTTAGCACGTACTGATTCCTCAGCTTCTAAACATAAAGGCATTACATACTTTCTTGTACCGATGGATGCTGAAGGAGTATCTATAAGACCATTGAGAAAAATAACAGGGGAAAAGGACTTTAATGAAATCTTTTTTGATAATGTCAGAGTCCCGAAAGATAACTATATTGGAGGATTAAATGAGGGATGGAAAGTAGCCATGACAACTCTCGCATTTGAAAGAGGTATTTTAGCTTTAGGACGACAAGCAAGATTTCAAACAGAATTTGAGAAAGCTTTGGAATATGTAGAAGAGAACAAATTAGCAAGTGGTGACCATGTCAAAAACAACCATTATTTTAGACAAAAGTTTGCTCAATCTTTTATAGAGTTAAGAGTTATGAGATATCACAGTTTGAAAACAATTAGTGATTATACAAATAATGATGGAAAGCTTGGACCAGAAATGTCATTACAAAAACTATATTGGTCTGAAATGCGTTCTCGTTTAGGCAATCTTTTAATGGAAGTTCAAGGTGGAAATGTATATATGGCAGAGGAGGATTCATTCTCAGCAGATTACTTTACTAATATTTACTTTACAACAAGAGGTGAGACTATTTATGCAGGTACCAGCCAAATCCAAAGAAATATAATAGCAGAAAAAGTCTTAAACTTACCTAGATAAAAGGAGATGTAAAGATGGAGAAATTCAAATTTGAATTAGAATTTGAAGAAAGTCTAATGCAAAGTACAGTTAATAAAGCTTTTAAGAAAACCTACCCATCTAGTGAACTCCGTAAAGACATAGAAGAAGATGAAAAAAAAATAAATAAACAAGTCCATAAATTATTAAGCGATCAAGGTTTATTAGCAATGTTGAATCCTGTAAAACATGGTGATATGAATTTAATGCTTTGCACTATTTTAGTTAGTGAAGCAGGTAGAAGGTTGCTGACATTTCCTATTATTGAGCACCTCATGGCTTTATATATTCTAAAACAAGAATCAATTTCTACAGAAATTGAAGATTTTGAGTCAGGTGAAAAAATTGCCACAATTGGATGGAACCAAGATTTAGAGTTTAGTGTGATTAACGGAGATTACCATGTAAACGGAATTATTAATTCAATCCCATTTGCAGTTGATACGGACCGGATTATCGTCCCGATAAAGAAAAAAAATAACAACGAAAAAGATCTGGTACTAATTATTAAAACCGAGGGCTTTAAATCACAATTAAGAAGCATGAAAGTGCAAGATTTTACTTATCCCCTATTCGAACTGAAATTAAATAATATAAAAATTGATGAAACTTTGATTAGGCGAATTGAAATTAATTTAACTGATTTTAGTCGTATTTCCGATTTACTTTTTGCAGCAGAATTATTAGGAATCTCTCAAGAAACATTGAAGATGACTTTAGAATACTCGAAAGAAAGAAAACAATTCGGTGTTGAAATTGGGAAATTCCAAGCTATTAAACATATGTTGGCTGACATGCACTTACTATGTGAAAGTTCTAAGGTTTCCGTTGAGTTTGGTGCGTGGACTTTAGAAAATATGGGAGAAGATTATGAAATTATCTCATCTATTTCGAAAGCTTATTCTTCGGATGCAGCAACTCGTATTGTAGAGAATTCGATTCAAGTTCATGGAGCTATAGGTTTTACATGGGAACATGACCTTCATTTCTATTTAAAGCGTGCATACCGTCTTGCGAATATATATAAGACTCCTTATCAAGAACGTGAAAAAGTTGCAACTTATTTAATGGGAGAGTTTTCAGATGTTTCTAGTAAAAAAGGTGTGTTCCAATAAGATAAATTCATATATAGAATCCCTAAATTAAAATTACCACTTTAATTTAGAAATTTTATGTTTTGGAGGCTGCTAAATGCAAACAAATAGTGTCATTTATTCAGTAAAAAATGGTGTAGGTTTTATAAAATTAAATCAACCAGAATCTCGTAATGCCCTTTCAACAGAAATAAAAGAAGGGTTACTTCATTCATTAGATTTAGCAGAGGAAGACTCGGATGTGAAAATTGTTATTATCTCTGGGGAGGGAAATACTTTTTGTGCAGGCGGTGATATTAAAGGAATGGGAAAAAGGACAACCCTTGAGTCTGTTGAAAAAATTAATCTTACTAGTAGAATTCCTGTTCGAATGGAGGCATTTAGGAAACCCATTATTGCTGCAGTGACTGGCTATGCAGTTGGAGCAGGGTTCAGTTTGGCTTTGGCTTCAGATATTATTTTTGCTGAAGTAGATACAAAGTTTGGCCTTAGCTTCTCAAAGGTAGGCTTAATACCGGATTGTGGTGCTTTATACTATCTTCCTCGTTTGGTAGGCCCCTGGAAAGCAAAAGAATTAATTTTCTCAGGAGAAGTGATTTCTTCTGAAGAGGCAAAGAATCTTGGAATTGTTAACCGTATTTTTCCAAAGGGTAGGGTATTTTCAGAATCAGTTCTTTTTGCTGAGAACTTGGCGCAGGGTCCTGCTCAAACAATGCAATTTGTAAAATCTATTATAACGAAAACAGCAAATCACAGTTTGGCAGGAACAGTTGAATATGAAAATTATGCACAGTCGATTTTACAACAAACAGAAGATCATGCTGAGGGCATTAAAGCGTTTAAAGAAAAAAGAATGCCAGTTTTTCAAGGGAAATAATTATTATAAAAATATAGGATGTGGAGAGATTAGATGACAAATAGAGATGCAGTGATCATTGAAGCAGTTCGATTGCCTGTTGGAAGACGTAATGGAGTTTTTTCAGAAACTAGACCTGAACATATGCTAACTGCGGTGCTTAAAGGCTTAATAGAACGTAGTGGTATCAGTGCACAAGAAGTGGACGATGTTATAGTAGGTTGCGTTATTCAAAATCAGGAACAAGGCAACAATATTGCGAGAATTGCAACTTTAATGGCTGGTCTTTCTAAGGATACACCTGCTATGACATTAAACAGAAAATGCAGTTCTTCCCAACAAGCTATCCATCAAGCGGCTCAAGGGATATTAGCAGGTGATTATGATGTCGTTATAGCAGCAGGAATTGAAAATATGAGTAGACATCCATTAGGAACTGATAGGGTTGCCGAACCTAAAGAGTTAACTGATTCATATGAAATAATTCCTCAAGGAGAATCAGCTGAAAGAATTGCGGATAAGTGGAATATTTCACGCAAAGAATTAGATGAATTTGCAGTTAGAAGTCATCAATTGGCAGATAACGCTCGTAAGAATGGTGCATTTAATAGAGAAACCTTACCATTTGACGGAAAAAAAGATGGTGAAATAATAGAGGTTACTTCAGATGAAGGAATTAGACCGAATTCATCTGTTGAAAAATTGAGTGAGTTAAAATCAGTTTTTATCTCAAACGGCAAAGTAACTGCTGGGAATTCAAGTCAGATTAGTGATGGAGCTGCAGCGGTTTTAATTATGTCTAGAGAAAAAGCCGAATCATTAGGTTTGAAACCACGGGCTAAAATAATCGCAAGGGATGTTATCGGCTCGGATCCAACCATGATGCTAACAGGACCAATACCAGTTACAAAAAGGATATTACAAAGAGCAGGCTTAACAATTAATGATATTGATGTTTTTGAATGCAATGAAGCTTTTTCTGCAGTTACTCTTGCATGGATGAAAGAATTGGGAGTAGACAAAGAAAAGGTTAACCCACGCGGAGGTGCAATTGCATTGGGACACCCAGTAGGAGCCGGTGGAGCAAGACTTATGACAACATTGCTTCATGAGTTGGAAGATATGGATAAAACATATGGTTTACAAGTTATGTGTGCTGGTGGTGGAATGGCAACCGCAACAATTATTGAAAGAATAAGATAGTGGAGGTAAATGATGCAAGTTGAAAATCAAGTAGTAATTATCACAGGATCGGGAAGAGGTATTGGACGTTCTATAGCACTGGAAATGGCTCAAGCAGGAGCCAAGGTAATAGTAAACGATATTGATGAGGATGTTGCGTTTTCAGTTGTAGAAGAAATAAAACAAATTGGTGGAGAAGCTATAGCTGTAATTGGGAGTGTAGCTGAGTGGAATACAGCAGAGCAATTAGTCGAAATGGCCGTAAAAGAATTTGGTACAGTCAACATTTTAATTAATAATGCAGCTGTTACAAGACCTGCAATGATAGATAAGATGACAGAGGAACAATGGGATCTAGTTAATGATGTGGGTTTAAAGGGAGTATTTTATTGTATAAAAGCAGTTGCTCCTATTTTTAAAGAACGAGGAAAACAAAATCCTGAAGCATTATCAAACGGAAAAATTATTAATATTACATCAGTTGCGGCATTAACGGGTTCAATTGGTCAAATCAATTATTCAGCAACAAAAGCTGGTGTGGTAGGCATTACCATGTCGACTGCAAGAGAGTGGGGGAAATATAGAATCCAATCCAATGCAGTTGCATTTGGAATTGTTGAAACTCGAATGACTGAAACAATCCTAACGGAAAAATTTGTAGATATATATAAAAATAAAATCGTATTAAATCGTTTTGCAAAAACTGATGATGTTGTTCCGGGAATAATGTTTTTGTCATCACCAGGTGCAAATTACATAACTGGTCATGTTTTAAATATTTCAGGAGGATATCATATTGGTGTATAAAGGATGAGGTGAAAAAATGATAGATAGAAATATCATTGGAAGGATAAGTACCCCTGAGTACTATGAAGTTGAAAAAGGCGCCATTCGTAAATTTGCCACTGCAATTGGTGACGAAAATCCAGTTTATCATAATGAGGAATATGCTAGGGAAAGAGGATATATTTCACTTCTTGCTCCTCTAACATTCCCAACGACTTTTAGAGGGAAGGTACAGGACTGGTTTAAAAGTTTAGATAAGAACCGATTATTGCACGGAGAACAGGAATATAAATATGAGCGTCGTTTCTACGCAGGTGAAAAAATAAAGTTAATAGAAAATGTAGTCGAAGTATATGAGAAAAGTGGTAAAAATGGAACAATGACATTCATTGTAAGGGACCGAGAAGGATATGATGAAGCGGATAAAAAGGTCTTTACAGAAAGGTCTACTTTCATCGTAAGAGAGGAGTAGTAGAATTGACAACTTTTAAAAAGGCGTACGAAGAAATCTCTTTTCCGGAGTTAACAAAAAGTCCAATTACTAGAGTTCAACTATCTCAATACGCAGGAGCATCAGGGGACTTTAATCCTATCCATATAGATGAAGAATTTGCAAAGAAATCTCCTCTAGGTGGTGTTATAGCTCATGGAATGCTTTCAATGGGTTTCTTAGGACAATATATCGAGAAAATTGTTGGGAATCATGGAGAGGTGAAGAACTTCAAAGTACAATTTCGGGGAATGGTTAAACCTGGAGATACAATTTCATGTGAAGCAGAACAGAAAGAATTATTGGAAAATGAGGTTACCTTCTATTTAAAAGGGATAAACCAAAATGGAGATATAGTTGTTAAAGGAGAAGCCAGGATAGAAAAAATATGACGTTTACCAATTTACAAGGAGGACTTACTTTGAACGAGCAAACTCATTTATTAAAACCGATGTTTTCACCAAAATCAATTGCTATAATAGGCGCATCAGGTGACGAGAGTAAAATTAGTTACAAACCGGTCTCAAATTTAAGAGAAGTTGGTTATGAAGGTGAAGTTTACTTAGTAAATTCAAAATATGAAGAAATCGCAGGATTTCCATGCTATAAAGACATTCAAAGCCTTCCGTTAAATATCGACCTAGCACTAATCTCCGTAAATGCCTCGAAGGTTCAAGGGTTATTGGAAGAATTACATGAAAAAAAGGTTAAAAGTGTAGTTATTCTCAGCTCAGGTTATTCGGAAATTGGTGAAAAAGGTGATAAACTAGAAAAAGAATTATCAGATTTTTCGAAAACAAAAAAAATACCGATATGTGGCCCAAACTCTTTAGGTTTAACTAATTTTAAAGAAAAGACCATAGTTTCTTTTTCAAGTTTAAAAGTCGGTGAATATGATCCCATCGCATTTATAACTCAAAGTGGAGCCCTCGGTTCCCTTACTTATACATTGGCTAAAGAAATGGGATTAGGTTTTCAATACTTCGTTTCATCCGGAAATGAAACCAGTGTGGATTTCTTTGATTATGTGAACTACTTTGCTGAAGAAGAAGAAATAAAAGTAATAGGTGGATACTTAGAAGGCGCAAGAGACTTCATTAAAATGGAAAAGGCAATAGAAGTATGCAAAGTGAAAAGTAAACCATTGGTTATAATGAAAGTAGGTAACTCGGTAAAAGGGGCAGAGGCTGCAAGCTCCCACACTGCATCACTTGCTGGTAATGCTAAGGTTTACGAAAATTACTTAAAACATAATAATGTTGTGAGAGTTTCGGATGAAGAAGAATTAACAGATACGTTGAACTTATTTACTAAAACTAAAAAACCTAAGACATCTGGCGGCGTAGCAATTATAACTCAATCTGGTGGAGCGGGAATAGTCATGGCTGATCAATGTGAATTAAGAAATATTCCGTTGGCAGAATTATCGAAAGAAACAGAAGAGAAATTAATAGAAGTATTGCCAAAATTCGCATCAGTAAAAAATCCTATTGATATTACTGCGCAAGTAAACCAAACACCAGAACAAATATTAGATGCAGTAAGAATTGTGCTTCAAGAAGATTCTGTAGAGTCTGTAGTCATTTATATTCAAATGACAGACGATCGATTTTTGCCAATTATGTCCGATTTATCCAAAATAGCGAAGAATGCCGATAAAATACTTGTCCTATGTTGGGCTGGCATACAGTCTAGCACTAAAGAGATTTTGTTCAAGTATAAAGATATTTGTTGGGTTCCCAACCCGACTAGAACAATCAATGCAGTTGCAAATGTAATGAATTATTATAAAGGATTAAAACCAGTAAATGTAGGAACAGAAAACAGTCCAAGAATTACAAAAGTGAACACGACAAAAATCACTGGAATTATGAATGAATGGGAGAGCAAGTCTCTCCTAAAACAATATGATGTGCCAGTTCCCAATGGGAGAATTATTCATAGTGCAGAAGATTTAAGAAACATAGATATACAGTTTCCTATTGTAATGAAGGCCGTGTCCTCTGATATTATGCATAAAAGTGATTATGGGTTAGTTAAATTGAATATATCATCTATGAAAGAAGCAGAAGAGGCATATAGAGAAATCTTAAGCAATAAACAAAAGTATTGTGATGATAAAAAATTAGAAAGTATCTTAGTCGAAGAAATGTCGCCAAAAGGAATAGAGGTAATTATTGGCGCAGTGCAAGATGATGTTTTTGGACCGTGTATCATGTTTGGTCTTGGTGGGATATTTGTTGAAGTAATGAAAGATGTTGTTGTAATGCCAACCCCCTTGACAGAAGAAACTGCGTTAAAGATGGTTCAATCGATAAAAAGCTTCCCCATTCTAGAAGGTGCTCGAAGTAATATAAAATATGATATATCAGGTTTGGTTAAAACACTGGTTCGTATTTCTGAATTTTGCACAGACAAAAAAGATTATTTAGTGGAATTTGATATTAATCCTTTAATCGTGCATAAGGAAGGACTTGGAGTGACTGCAGTAGATGCTTTGATCGTAGGTGAGCATAAGAGCGAGAATCAGTTTTCTTTAACCACAACATTTGAAGAAAATGGATATAAATAATTTCAATATTAGTCTAGTAAGGAGCAATTTAATGATTAAAAAAAATATCACTCAAATCAAAGATTCAATGGTGTTACCTGTTATTATGGCTCCCATGTTTTTAATTTCTAATCCTAATATGGTCATTAAAGCATGTGACTCAGGTATTGTGGGTTCTTTTCCAGCCTTGAATGCTAGAACTACAGATATTTTAGAAGAATGGATGAAACAGATTACCACTGAACTAGAGACGTTAAAAGTGAAGTATCCCCATAAAAAGATTGCTCCATGGGCTGTTAATTTTATTAGTCACCGTTCAAACAAAAGATATGACCAAGACCTTACAGTAATGAAAAAATATAAACCTCCAATTGTAATAACATCATTGGGAGACCCAAGTCCAGTGGTTAAAATTGTACACGAATATGGAGGCATTGTTTTTTCAGATGTAATCAATATTAAGTTTGCCAAAAAAGCAATAGAGAAGGGAACTGATGGTTTAATTCTTGTTTCTAACGGTGCAGGAGGACATGCTGGAATATTAAATCCCATTGCTTTTATTCATGAAGTTAGAGAATTCTGGAATGGTCCAATTGTTTTAGCTGGAGCAATATCTAAAGGTCAGGATATTCTTGCCGCTGAAGTATTGGGAGCAGATTTTGTATATATGGGTTCAAGATTTATTGCCTCTAAAGAAAGTTTGGCTGTTGATGAGTACAAAAATATGGTGATTACTTCGACGATTGAAGATGTCTTATACACAGATGCCTTCAGTGGTATAAAGGCAAATTATCTTATTCCTAGTATCGAAAGGGCAGGACTCGATCCTAGTAACCTTGTAGAAAAGAAAGAAATAGATTTTTCGTCTGTGAATAGTGACTCTCAAGTAAAGGCGTGGAAAGATATCTATGGAGCTGGTCATGGTGTTGGTGGGATAAAGGAAGTTCAATCAGTTTCAGAAATTGTAGCAGAGCTTCAAGCATCTTATAATAAAGTGAAAATAGCAATTATAAATGATAACTAAATTATTAGATTGAAAATCATGTGATGTGAAACGATAAGGTGGTTTTTAAAATTGCAAAAGGTCATACAGAATATTCGTGAAAGCTTCGAAAAAAGTGCATTCTATTCAAATATGGGGTTTGAAATTATTGATTTTGAAGAAGGGAAGGTTTTATTAAAACTTCCTATTAATGAACGTTTATTAAACGTAAATGAAACCTTGCATGGGGGTGTTCATGCAGCTATGTTAGATCAAGTTTTGGGAATGGTGACTCGAGTGACAACCAAAACACGGTGTGCAACTATTAATTTAAATATTAATTATCTTGCACCTTCAACCGATGGATCAATATTTGCTACGGCTAAAATTGTTCAACAAGGATATCGAATTGTTACTGCAGAAGGTGAAGTTTATGATGAACAAGGAAAAATTTTAGCTAAAGGAATTGGAACGTTTAAATTAATTCGAGATGTTAATTCAGGTAGTTAAGTTCTAATTCGAAACCTGATAAATCATATTAAAGGGAATTTAGTTATTGTTATTAGAAATTAAGGAGGTAAAATCTTGAAAAATCTAGACCTACCTGTCGTGAGTTTTACGGCAGAACAAAATAAATTCAGAAAAGAAGTACGTGATTTCTTACAAAAAGAGTTGAATTCAGGTTCTTTCATTTCCCATGCAGATTCATGGATGAGTGGATACTCTTCAGAATTCTCTAAAAAGCTTGGACAACAAGGATGGATTGGACTAACTTGGCCTAAAAAGTATGGCGGGCAAGAACGTTCCGCACTCGATCGTTACATAGTGACGGAAGAGTTACTAGCGATAGGTGCACCAGTCGCATCGCATTGGTTTGCGGACCGACAATCTGGTCCACTTTTTTTGAAGTTTGGAACTGAAGAACAAAGGAAATTCTTCTTACCAAAAATTGCAAAAGGAGAGTGTTATTTCTCTATTGGCCTTTCTGAACCAAACTCAGGCTCGGATTTAGCATCTATAAAAACAAAAGCTGAAAAAGTTGATGGTGGATGGCTTGTAAACGGCATGAAGACTTGGACTTCTGGTGCACATCATTCACACTATGCGATTACACTTTGCAGAACATCCCCACCTGATGAAAAGAATCGCCATGCTGGAATGAGTCAATTCGTCTTAGATCTTTCTGCTGAAGGTGTAACGATACAACCGATTCAATTTTTGACTGGAGAGCATCATTTCAATGAAGTTTTCCTTGATAATGTTTTTGTACCGGATGAACATGTCGTGGGAGAAATCGGAAATGGTTGGAAGCAAGGAATGGAAGAGCTTGCTTATGAAAGAAGTGGACCTGAACGGATACTGAGTACATTTCCTTTATTACAGGAAGCTGTTGAATATTTGAAAGAGCAAAAAGATATAAATGGACTTGCTCAAGCACTTCAACTCGTTTCTCGAATGTGGTCATTACGGAATATGTCAATCGGTGTTGCACAGATGCTTGAAAAAGGGGAAGACGTAAGCTTAACGGCTTCTTTAGTAAAAGATCTCGGCACAATATTCGAGCAGACAGTCGCTGAAACAGTTCGGTTATTAATCGATTCCACACCATCAGTTACTTCCAGCAAATTAATCGATCGATTGATGGCAGAATCAGTTCTTCACGGACCTGGATTTACATTACGCGGAGGAACGACTGAAATCCTTCGAGGAATTGTAGCAAAAGGAGTGTTAGCAAAATGAGCGAAATGCAGGAGTATATAGTAGACGCAACAAATAAAATCTTGAAAAAACATGTCACAAAAGAATTGGTTGACGCATCCGAAAAAGGGGAATGGTCAGACCAACTTTGGGATGTGCTCGTAGAATCAGGACTTGTATCTGTTGGAATTGAAGAAGGTTTAGGTGGAACAGGCGGAGATGCAACCGATGGATTTGCGATACTTCGTTTAGCAGGTAAATATGCTGCTCCGGTTCCAATCTTTGAAACTATTATTGCAGGTTGGTTATTGGCTGACCATAAGGTAGAAACAACATATGAACCGATATCATTTAGTATGAATATCGAAAGTGATTTGAATTCAAATGACTTCGTATTAAAACAAGTTCCTTGGGGCAGACATGTCAAAAAAGTCGTTTATATAGGTGAAATTAATGGTGCATTCAAAATCGCTATTCTACCTACTGATCATGCTACAGTTAAGCTCAACCAAAACTTGGCAGGTGAACCACTAGATGAATTACATTTCAGTGGAATTGAATTAGAAAAAATTACTCAATTCGATGTTGATCAACAAGATACTTTTAATAGAGTAATGACGCTAGCTGCTCTCGGAAAATCAGCGATGATGGCTGGTGCGATGGAGCAAGTTCTTGATATGTCTGTCTTTTATGCAGGAGAGCGACAGCAGTTTGGCCGTCCGATAGGAAAGTTTCAAGCGGTCCAACATCACTTGTCAGCACTTACAGCTGAAACGGCAGTTGTATTAGCAGCTCTAAATTATGCGATTGTGGCATTCCAAGAAGGTACTATAAAAGAGGAATTGCCTCTTGCAAAAATGAAGATTTCCGAGTCTGCAGGAAAAGTAGCAGGAATTGCACATCAATTACATGGTGCAATTGGAATGACACATGAACACCAACTTCATCAACTGTCCAGAAGATTGTGGGCTTGGAGAGAAGATTATGGGAATGAATCATATTGGGCTAAGAAATTAGCCAAAACTTATATTGAAAACAATGATTTAACACTTTGGGAATTCATAACGAATGAGAAAAGAGGGAATGTGAATGTCTGATTTATTATTTGATGTTGAAAATGGAATTGCAACAATTACTCTAAATCGTCCCGATTCAATCAATGCATTTAGTGGCGAAATGATTGACCTATGGATTAAAGCCCTTGAAACGGTACGCGATTCTGAAGACATCCGCGTACTTGTAGTACAAGGAAATGGACGTGGATTTTGTTCAGGTGGGGATATAAAAGAAATGATTGCAGGTCGAGGGTTTTATAAGACGGATGAAGACCGTATTTCTACAGGTCTTAAACGTAAGAACTCATTATGGCAAAAAGTCCAACGCGTACCTCTCTTGTTACAAGAAATCGATCAACCAGTTATAGCAAAAGTTCATGGGATTGCATTCGGCGCAGGTCTCGATATGGCATTAATGTGTGATATTCGGATTGCCGCTGCATCTACAAAACTTTCTGAAAGTTATGTAAAAGTAGGACTTGTACCTGGAGATGGAGCAGCCTATTTCTTGCCTCGTTTAGTGGGAACTGATCAAGCGTTGCATATGCTTTGGACGGGAGAAGTTTTTGAAGCAAAAGAAGCAAAAGAGATGGGGTTAGTGACTTTCGTAGTTGAAGATGATGAGTTGGATGCTTATGTTCAGAAATACGCTGAGCGTCTCGCTGCGGGACCACAGCAAGCAATGCGTTTAACAAAACGTGCTGTTTATCAAAGTAAGGAAATGCCACTTCGTTCATCACTTGACTTTATATCTTCCAAGATGGGCTTGGTAATGGAATTAGATGACTTTAAAGAAGGTGTCCAAGCCGTTACAGAAAAACGTAAGGCTAAGTTTAAATAAATTGTAATGCAAGTAATGTAGGAGTGAACAACTATGACTAAACCATTAGAGGATATTCGTGTTCTTGATTTATCTCGTGTATATGCTGCTCCTGCTGGTGCCGTGATGTTGGCAGATTTAGGGGCAGATGTAATAAGAGTCGAACAACCAGGTGGCACGGATAGTATGCGAGATTGGGGGCCGTTCTTAAACGGCGAGAGCACTTATTATATAAGTGCAAACCGCAACAAGCGTTCAATCACTTTAAATTTAAAAGAACAACAAGGAAAAGAAATGTTCCTCGAGCTTTTGAAGAAGTCAGACGTTGTGATTGAAAACTTTAAAACAGGCACGATGGAAAAACTCGGTTTGGGTTATGAAGAATTACGTAATGTTAATCCGCGAATTGTACTATGCTCTGTTACCGGGTTTGGTCATACTGGACCGTTAAGTAAAGCGCCAGGTTTTGATCCGGTCATACAAGCAATGAGCGGGTTAATGGATGTGACGGGAGCGAATGACGGCGAAGCGACTAGAGTAGGAATTCCAATTGCTGATATTTTAACTTCATTATATGTAGCTTTAAGTGTGACTGCTGCGCTTCGTCAAAGAGATCTGACGGGAGAAGGGCAAGCGATTGATTTATCACTTCTAGATGTACAGGTAAGTAGCATGGCGAATGTGGCCAGTGCATACTTGAATACTGGTATGATTTCAGAACGTCTTGGTAATGGACATAATAATGTAACGCCATACCAAGTGTTCCAATGCAAAGATGATCCAATTATGATTTGCGTTGGAAGTGATGGCATGTTCAAGAAATTTGCTTTGTTACTTGGCCATCCAGAATGGGGAACAGATAGTCGTTACGTAACTAATAGTGTACGTAAAGACAACGAAGTAGAGTTGGTTGGGCAAATTACGCGAATAATAGAAACGAAACCAGCACATGAGTGGTTAGTTAAATTAGAAGAATCTGGTGTACCAGCAGGTCGAGTGAATAATATCGCGCAAGCTCTCGAACAAGAGCAAGTGATTGCCCGCGACTCTGTGGAAACAATGGAACATTCAGTTGCTGGGAGCGTAAAATTAATGAAGAATCCCATGCGATTTAGTGGACTTAATATTGAAACTTTATTACCTCCACCTTCTTTGGGTGAACATACGGAGTCAGTATATAAAGAATTGCTAGGGTTAAATGAAGAACAGTTAAAAAAGTTAAAAGAGACAAATGTGATATAGTTGAAGAAAGTCCAAACGGTTAGGTGAAAATATGTTCGATGAAAACTTCCAAAAAAATTATTCGATGACAACGGTTCATAAAGCCATTCAATTATTACGTGTTTTTACGCGTGATGAAAAGAAATTAAGTTTAACAGAACTTCATAAAAAAACAGGTATCGGAAAATCAAGTTTGCAAAGACTGTTGTCTACTTTAGTACACGAACGTTTCCTGATGAAGGATGAAGCAACGAAACTATACTCACTTGGTATAGAGTTATTTTTCTTGGGAAATTTAGTGGAGAAGAATGATGCCTTTTTGTCGGTAGCTATTCCAGTCATGGAAAAATTGAATCAATCAACTAAAGAAAATATCTCAATAAGTTTGATGGATCAAAATGAGCGTCGATGTATACATAATCTAGCAAGTCATCACGAGTTATCGGCATTGACTTATATAGGGAATACATCACCTTTATATGCTGGAGCTTCTGCAAAAGTACTTCTAGCATTCCAAAGCGATGATTTTATCCGCAAATATTTAAATGAAACAGAGTTTAAACGAATAACGGATTCTACAATTACTTCAGCAGATGACCTGATTGAAGACCTTGGAAAGATACGTAAAAGGGGATATGCGATTTCCTATGGTGAGCGAGTGAAGGGCGCTATATCGATTAGTGCTCCAATAAGTAACCGATTCAAAGAAGTTTTCGCGGATTTAACAATCACTTTCCCAAGTGTTCGAGAAGAAGAATATAATTTAGAGAAGTTTACGGAAGATTTATTAGACGGCACGGCAGAAATCGAACGTAATATGAAGTCATAGTTTTCATCCTTTATTTAATTCTGATTTCACGATTAGTAGTTTTTTTGAAACTTCGTTATCAGTGTAGCTCAAAATGAATGATGTCAGACCAACATCATCAAAAAGCGCCAACTCCTTCTTAGAGAGTTGACGCTTTTTTGTTTTTCCATAGTGCACCCTTAAGTAAGGAGGAATTTGGAAGGAGAATATGGTGCAAAACAGAAGTATAGAGCGACTTGCTGCAATATTTTGATAATATCTTCTCCATGGATTAAGAAAGGGATTGCTTGTACTTTAAAGGTACCCGTTTATTCGTGATTTATCTTCCTCAATTATCTCACTTCGTAAATCTTTAATGCTATCTTTACGTCGATCGTTTTTCTCCTGGATTGAAGCAAGTTCTTTGCCATCTGCGAAGTGCATGGCTTCCTCTGCTGCTTCCATGTTATTAATTGTTTTCTTGAGCCGTTCTTCATTATCAGCGGAATCATTTGGTCTTGGGGTGGTATTAGCCATTATAATGTCCTCCTTTTAAATTCAAAAAATCCTACAATACATAGCATTCCCAAGTTTTAAAAATCAATGAAATTTGAGTGGTAAATTTGTGGTACAGAATTAATGAAGTAATTCTTAATTAATTGAAAGGATTAGATACACCTATCAACCCGGATAAGTTTCTAAAAACTCTTCATGGCTAATTGCATATACTTTTTGATAATTAGTTATCGCGTTCATTCGAGCCACAATACGTGAATCTTCTATCATATATTTTTTCATTTGATGGATCTCTTCGCTATTTTGTGAATAATGCAATTCGATTTTTTCCATAGCAAAGTCGAATAACGTGATTATTTCTTTTTTATTGGTGGTTTCAGGAATGAACACATAGTATTCATATTCATCTCTAATTCCTAGAAATTCCCCAGAATCGTCCTTGAAATATTTAAATAATATCATCTAATTGCTCCTTTTATTTTATATCCTTATTGTAGTCAATTAGAATAGCATTTATTCATGAAACCAGGGAGAGATGGATATTTAACAGCCAAATTGTACATAATAATATAGTCAGCGAGACTTTTGAGCACTAGAGTAAACAGTTTGAAAGTCTGTTTCATAAATTCCAATAATCATTAGTAATCTATTGGATTCTTGAATAGGAGTAATATTCGTCTTCTTTCCTAGGATTTATTAGTATCAATAATCAATATTTTGTCAATACTAGTTTAAAAGAGGTGGAAGCAACATGAAAAAAAAATATTATTTTATAATTACCCTGTTAATTGTAGTTCTCTTTGCCTTAACATCTAATCCCTCAAAAGATGATTATGTCTCTTTTGTTAAAGATGAAAGCAACGACGGATTACTTGGGATGATCACGGGACCAATAACTGATTCGTTAACCACTAAGAAGAATTATGGTGTTTTTTCTTTATATGAAACCAAATATGATGAAAAAGAAGAAGAAAAGCTTTTAGCAGTTGGTCTTTTCAATAATTTTATTTGGGTTAATAACCCCGAAGAAGAAAGTACACCTAAAAAATGAGGTAACTGAAAAAAACTTAAGTTATCTTACATTTAAAAAGAAGACATTTCGTTCGATTATGAACGAAATGTCTTCTTTTTTTCCTATCCCATCTTTCATTAAGATCATAACTCGTTTACTACGAATATGCCCATGACTCCTTACATTTGCATACCAAATTCCGCTTATACATTGGAAGAATCAGCGTAGGCACCTTTCTAGTGGTGTGTTAGGAGGAGCGAGAAGTCTGGCAGTGATTTCTAGTCTGATTTCTGACTGGAACCCATCCACAAAATGCCGAAGCGTTTATTAAAGGAAATAATTAGGTCAGTCTATAAAAACGGATTTTGTAGCGGCCACTGCAAAGCTGGAACCATGTTGTTTCGCTTGTTAAATTTTCTCTGATTAGCCTCTCTACTTCAAGCCACATTAAGTATATTTTAAATCATCTTAAGCAAAACTAAGGTTGACAAAATAGGAGGGGAAAGGAATGGAAAGTCAAAAATTTGGTGTACATGAAGTGACTGATATGCGTGAATTAATTAATTTTAAAGTTGCTTGTCTTTCAGAGGCTAAATCACGGTTAGGAAAGGTAGAGAATCCCGAGCTAAAGAAGTTAGTCGAAACAAGTGTTGAGTTAGGAACTCATACGGTAAACAATATGAAAGCAATACTTAGTACAGCGATCACCCAAATGAAACAATAGAAGGGCAGGGTTAACCGTGGATACAAAACAATTGAGCTTCGAGGATCATGTAATTGCAACCGATATGCTTTTTGAAACAAAGGCAGCAATTAAAGATTTTGCGACTGCAATTACAGAATCTACTTCGCCTGAAATACACACATTTTTAACGAAAGAATTAAGTAGTACGATAGCCCAGCATGAGAAGATATATGGATTTCTTCAGGATAGAGGCATTTATGATGCTTATAATGTTCCAGAGCAATTACAAAAAGACGTTGGATATGCGAGCAAAGTCTTAAACCAGTAAAACGACAACCTAAACGGAACTGAGGTGAAGGATATGCGTGAAAATCTAGGTGTACATGAATCATTAGAATTACATGAACTTCTTACTTTTAAAAGTTTGTGCTTAACCAAATCATTTATCATGCAAGGATTAGTGAAGGATGAAAAATTAAAGGAAATCATGCAACAAGATGTTAACATGTCCTCTCGACATCTTAAAGAATTAAAAAAACATTTAATCAATTAGGGGGGTAATGAAAATTGAATCAAATAATTGCTAAGTTAACTGGGATGGCTCCTATGACGGATCAAATCATAGCGACGGATGTTCTTATTGCGGCTAAGTCTGCTATAAAAAATTATTCACTAGCTATTACGGAGACAGCAACTTCAGAAGTGCGTCTTACATTAATCAAACAGCTAGAGGATGCTATTGAGTTTCATAAAACGATTTCTTCTTTTATGATTGATAAAGGATACTACAATCCTTACGACACTAATAAACAACTTCAAGTTGATATGAATTTTGTTGATCAAGCAATAAAACTTGCAAATGATTAACCGGGCTAACTGATCATTTTAGTCCTCAATTTATTAACAGTACTGACATGATTAAGTAAAGAACTCCGCAATTGTAAGACACCTTCAAGCTGGTATAATCCAGACTTGAGGTGTCTATTGTTTGAGCGTTTAATTAAGCGGTCGTCAGTTATTTGTGTCACTGAACAGGAGCTAAGTAGGAATAAAAAATCCTTCCTACCAACCTAGATTACAATTTATAATATTTGCTTGATCATTCCTTAACTTTCCTGGGAAACAGAGCTCTTTTTTTCTTTAATACTAGTGTACAATGTTTCTGCCTTGGTAAAAGCCCACTGAAGCGCCAGGCCTTGTATCGCAATACCAATAATGGATATACCTGTTAGAGTCCATATTGATATCGGGTTTTCAATTATGAATGTACCATGACCAAAAAAGAATAAATAACCAGATAATACGTACAATGCATCGTAATAAGTTTGAACAGAGCTTTCTAAGTGCCAAATAACCCAGGTCTCCGCAAACAATACAACGACCAGTATGGATACTATTAAACTCACGGATTGAAAAGAAAGTTTTTTTACATATGGTGAAATATAATACTTAGTAATAGTTTTTATCCTAAAGAAATATATTAACCGTACAATTCTGGCTGCCTGGAAGAATTGATCAAATGGAATGATGGCAATTACAAGAAAGGGATTTTTCTTTACAAAGTTCCACTTTTCCTTAGACGTTAATAGGCGAATGAAAAAGTCGATAAAAAAGATTCCCCATACTATCCAATTTATGGTCGAATTATACGTGTCTTCGGTCCACAGGGTAACAAGGGTCAGCATAACAAGTAAAATCATTATGCCCTCATATACTATTTTCATTAATTGTTGCATAATAAATCCCTCACATCTTAGTCTAGTATATAAGAAAAGCAATGGAAGTGACTACCTTTTAAGCAAAATAAGCAAATTGTTAAAGTGAAAATAGTTTCTTTTATTATGAAATCAATTGTTACATGAATGTGTAACTTTCGTATAAGTGAAATAATATTAAAAGATTAAATTGACATTGGAGCAGTTAATAGAATATAGTATAAATAATTAGTTAAATAATAGTTCTCCTAAAGGGGAGTAGCTTTAACAGCAGGGTCGTCATTACGGAGGTTTCTAACCTCCCGGCTTTGTTGGCAACGACTTCGTTGTTAGCAAGACCTTTACCAATTGGTAAAGGTCTTTTTATTTTTAAAAACCTTTGCCGTTTCCGGTAAAGGTTTTTTTTATTGAACGGAAACTAACCAATTGAGTGAATTAACAACTAACTGTAAGGTTTAGGAGGTCTGATAAAGGGAAATTGGGTAATATGTGAAAGGAGACTAGATAATAGGGGTCGTTTCCATTTGCGATGATTATATAGTGAAAAATAGTGTCTACTATTCTACCAAACTTAAATGAAAAAATGGAGTGAGCTGTACTTTCACACCTTTTTCGGGGGCATAGAAACCCATGATTACGGGCAACCTTTTGGATGAATAAATTAAAGCTGGTCCAATTGTAAGCGAAGCAGACTTCACTGTTACTTATTCTTTACTTTAAAGCCAATATCGAACTTTTTAGTAAACAAATATATCTTAGTACACATGTTTTTATCTGAACAATAGCTCGTGAATTCCTTGGCTGCAAATAAACTATTGGGTTAATGATTTTGGGAAAAACATTGAATGATCCCGTCATAATGACATTGCTGCTCATTGAGCTAAAAACGAAGAACCCCAACTAGTTTAGGAACTAGTATGAACAACGGTGAATCATTCTAATCAGCGATTTTAGAGCGAAATAGGGAAAGAAGTTGCAAACATTCTAATTTCCCTCAATCAATCAATATTGCTTGTAAAGTTAAGGAATTTAACTTCATGGTAAATTATTAAATATCATGAATCGCCGAAAGTAAGTAAATGGAATATTAATTGGAGGAATTTTATATGGATATATCAATGTTACTGGAATATGGATGGGTGTTAATTGTATTAATACTACTTGAAGGATTATTGGCAGCAGACAATGCACTTGTATTAGCTATTATGGTTAAGCATCTCCCAGAGGCAGAGAGAAGAAGAGCTTTGTTCTACGGACTTGCAGGTGCATTCGTGTTCCGCTTTGGTTCATTATTTGTAATCTCATTCCTTGTAGGTGTATGGCAGGTCCAGGCAATTGGAGCATTGTATCTGTTATTCATTGCACTTAATCATATTTTGAGGAAACTCTATTTCAACAAATTAGTTGACAAAAATAAAGATGAAAAAGAAAAAAAGAAAGCTGGTTTTTGGTTTACGGTCTTCAAAGTAGAATTAGCAGATATCGCTTTTGCGGTTGACTCAATTTTAGCTGCTGTTGCCCTAGCAATAACTCTTCCTAATACAAACCTCCCTCAGATTGGAGGTATGGATGGTGGTAAGTTCCTCGTCATATTTACCGGTGGATTAATAGGCTTAATCATCATGCGTTTTGCTGCAAATTACTTTGTGAGCTTACTCCATTCAAGACCAGGGCTAGAGATTGCCGCATTTGCGATTGTTGGATGGGTTGGTGTTAAGCTTGTTGTTTTAACATTAGGACATCCAGATGTAGGGATAATCTCATATGAATTTGCTCATTCACTTGAGTGGAAGCTAATCTTTTACTTCGTTCTAATTGGAATCGCTACAGCAGGTTGGTTCCTATCTAAAGATCGGGACAAGAAAGAGCCTACAGAAAATAATTCATTATAATCTAGAAAGGTGTTTATCCTGGAGCATCCCTACTATAGATACTTCTATGATTCACACCCTATGAGAAAAACCAAGCAAAATACATCCGAACCTTTATTATCAATGAGTTGGTGTTAGTAGAAAATGGTTTTCCAACCTGTTTCTATATCGATTTTCTGGTTCACTTCGGACGGTAAAATAACTGCACCATAATAGACGATTGAGTGACTGTCACTCAATCGTCTATTCGTTTTGTAGCTCATTTTGCGTCCTACGCTCCCCTATAATGGTGCGTGGAGTCAGGCAGAGCAAATCTTGAAAGGACGAAAACCCATAAATAGTTTAGACGTTCTTGTTAACTTATATAAGCTCTCGACTCTGCTGTCTGCTTACAATTATAACCAAATTTTACTCTAATATTGTAATAAGTTTAGCTAAATATTACTATACGAATTATAGATGACAAACAGAAGTCAATTTGAAGTCTATTGATGGTATAGCTTTAACTTTTCCAGAACCTCATGTTAAGATGCACTCTAGGCTTTACAAAATAGTGAGTATGAAAGATTTGAGAGGGGTTTACACAATCATGAATTTTAAAAAAATATTACTTCCAATTGTAGCTGGGGCACTAGTACTAGGTTTATCAGCTTGCAACGCAGAAGATAAAATAGCAAAAGACGAAGCAGCACAAGTAGAAAAAAATCAAGAAAGTGCTAGTACTATAGAGCCAACAAAAGAACAGAAAACAGCAGCTGACGAAATGCAAGCTAAGTTAGCAGAACAACAAGTAGACAAGAGTCAAATTGTTGCTGTTGTAAATGATGAAGAACTTGTAGGAGTAGATTATAATGCTGCGTTGATGTCAATCCAAGGTCAAATGCAACAATCGGGTCAGGACCCAACTAGTAAAGAAGGGGCTGAACAAGTCAAAACGCAAGCACTTGATATGATTGTTAATCAAACATTGATACTTCAAAAAGCAAAAGAAGCTAAATTGACAGCATCTGAAAAAGAAGTTGATGAAAAATATGCATCATTCGAAGAACAATTCGGTGGTGAAAAAGGATTGATGGAAGCGCTCAAAGCTCAAAGTATGGATATCGACACATTGAAAAAAGACATTAGTGATTCAATCCTATTTGAAAAATATAAAGATAAAGTAGTTCCTGCTGACGAAGTAACGGCTAAAGAAATTCAAGACTACTATGATCAAGCTGCCGCTCAAGTAAAAGAATCTGGACAGGAACTTCCGTCACTTGAGGAAGCTAGTGAAGAAATTAAAGGAATCCTTGAAGAACAACAACAACAAGAATTACTTGCCGCACATATTGAAGAATTAAAACCAAATGCAAAAATCGAATTAAAGATTTAAATAATAATGACTAGGGGAAAGGCATTATTCCTCTATATACAAAACAGGTATTAGGATATTTCCTAATACCTGTTTATTGGTTTTTGAGAAAGAGTTTCAAATGATTTCTACTAGTATGAGTGAATAAAAAGCACCTATTAAATCTTTGTACCGTAAGTTTGAGCTTTGGTATCATCCCAGTAATCATTGTCGTCTAATATTACTCATTATAAATCCACTTTCAGGTAATGTTGGCATTTTAACTAAACTGTAGCTTATGTCCTGATCTGGAATATCGAATGTAATCTTGTTTACGAGGAAATCAAGGCTTACTTTCATGACTTCGACGGTTATGCCTTCGCCTGGACAACGATGACCTTGAGTTGGGTCACCACCACCTTGAGGAATAAAATCAAATAAATTACTCTTCCTTTCCTTGAAACGATCAGGTATGAAATCATTTGGGTTTTCCCAGTTTTGAGGATCGTGATTTGTACCATACATATCAAGAAATACCAACATTCCTTTTTCAAAACGAAAATCATTCCAAATGAAACCCTTTCGAACTTTTGCTCCTAAAAAAGGACCAAAGGGGTAGAATCGGCGAACTTCTTGTACAAACATTTCAAGTTCTTTTTTGTCGCCTGATTGCAATTTCTCTATATGCTCTGGATGTTCATACAAAGCTAATGCTGTAAAGGTTATAAATGTGGAAATTGCAACAATTGGCCGTAATACATTAATGAGTTCTACTGCGGCAATTTGTGTATTTAATTGGCCACCTTCTAGTTTTTTATAAAAGGCAATTTCATACAGTGCGGAACCTTCCATAACCGTAAGCTTTCCTTCTCGAACGTCATCAATAACACTTCTAATCCACTCTTCAGTTCTATTCCTTGCTCTTCTACCAGTCCAGTGTCGTGGACCAACAGCGCCAAATGCGTCAACCATTGCACTGAAGTCGTTTGCCCGCTCTTTGACCTCTGATTCCTTTAGAGGAACTCCAGCCCACTCACATGCAATTCGACATAAAATATTTTTTGACTCATCAAAAAGTACAACCTGTTTTACGCTTTCCCATTTACTAATAGAAGATTGCCAATGCTCCATAGTAAGTTTGGCTAGTTGCATTTCATGTTTAGGAGTCATAAGAGACATAAAAAGAAGCTTCCGGTGAATATGTGCTTCTCCATCCATCGTCTGAACTCCATCTTCACCTAGTAATGATTTCTGTATCCTCTTAGGAATTGCACTGCTTCGTTGAAATCGTTCAGAATCGTAAAACACCTTAGCAGCATCTTCTCCACTCATACAGATGACTTTTTGTCCCATCAATCGAGATTCGAATAGATTGGATTGATATCGGTCAACTCTATTTCCAATAAAAAGGTATCCTTCTCGCATAAGGGAGAGACTGTTATCAAGGTTTTTATCATGAGGCACTTTTTCGTTCATTGACATAAATATTAACCAGCCTTTCCTATTAAATTAAGTTATTTTAAAAAGCATTAATACTTAAGTATTGAAACATCCCATTGTTTTTAAACACGAGAGTATGAAAATTGAACTTTCAAAAGAAGGACATTAAATTATTTAACCTGTGTGTCAATTTCATAATAAAAAAATCTAGTATTAAAATCCGAACAAAGTTGATTTCCGCTCCATGCGGACGCTTTCCGTGGGGCACGGCTTCAATCTCCGCGGGCCAACAGGATGTTGGCCCGCGAAGACGTTGACTCGCGTAGTGGCGTTCTCAGCCTTCGTTCCTTAGTGTTATTGCGGGGCTTTCAGCTCGTACTATTCCCACTGGAGTCGCCGCCTTACGCTACAATCAAACGATACCTGTCTAAAATTACCAGATAACAATTAAATGTTCGTGTTTATTATCTAATTGAGGAGTTATGGAATTGACTCATGTAGGAAGTTGAAAATCATTAGACTTAATTGTATATCTGTGTTGAAAAATTCTAATAAACCTCTATAATTGCAATATCAAAGACTTTATAAGAAATTCAGTAAAAGGAAAACTATAAGATGCTTTAAAAGCTATAGAATGATTTAAGCGAACAGTGAAAAGGTGGAGAAGCTTGTGAAATATGATGTCTTATTATTTGATTTAGATGACACATTGTTCGATTTTAGTGAGACTGAGAAGTATGCGCTTAATAATACATTCCATGCATATGGGATGCCTAATGGAATAAAGGATTATAGAGCAAGCTATAAGAAGATAAGCTCAGGACTCTGGAACGATTTAGAGAATGGTCTTGTGACACTTACCGATCTAAAAATCGAGCGATTTAAGAGACTATTCCTCCAGTATAAACTGACACTAAATCCAGAAGATTTTAGTCAAACATATATAGAGAATTTAGGTAAACAAGCACATATCTTTGATGGTGCACAACAGATGTTGAAGAACCTTTCTAGTTATAGACTTGTTATTTTGACGAATGGTTTTCAAGATGTACAACATGCTAGGATTGCTCTTTCGTCTCTGAAACATACATTTGAAGCAATTATTACTTCGGAAGAGTCAGGTTATCAAAAGCCGCAATCGGAATTTTTTGAATATGCTTTTAATAAATTACAACTTTCTAATAAGCAAAATGTGTTAATGATAGGTGATTCTCTAACTTCAGATATTCAAGGCGGGAATAATTTTGGAATTGATACTTGTTGGTTTAACCCTCATAAAAAAGAAAATACAACAACCATTAAGCCGACATTTGAAATTAGTAATTACAATGAATTAGAACAAATTGTAAAACGGGTTCCAGCAGAATAGCTTTAGAATATAAAAAATAAACAGGTATTAGGAAGTATCCTAATACCTGTTATATTGTTCGTTTGGTAAAAGAAAGATTAGTGTCCGGTCAGATCTTCGTATCCAGTCATAGTATCCATATGGCTAGCAATCATAGCGATAATTGTACTTGCCTCATCTTTTGTAAAGGAGAAAATACTTTCGTCTTTGTAAAGTTCCGCATCATCTGTCCAGATTCGGTTAACTCTGCGAAGGACACCATTTCCAGTAGAACTAATAACCCCAAATTGATAAGTAATTTCAACTTCATCCTCAATTAGGAAAGCAGTAACTTCCGGTGATTCCCATTCAACACCAAGTTCCTCAAGTGAGTTTTCATCATCTACAAGTTCACCAATGAAATAATCATCATCGTCGTCGTCATCATCTAGAAGAACAAATTCATCGTCATCATCTAGAAGAACATACTCATCTTCATCGTCGTCATCATCATCAAGATACAAGTCACTATCATCATTCATAAAATTATGGAAACTTTCATGAACTGCGTCAACCACATCTTCGATATCTGAAAGAATTATTCTAGCTGGTTGTTTAAATTCCAAATCAAAACTTTCTACATAAAATTCTTCATTGTGTGGATCAAAGAGGAGGGTGCAGAAGAATTCTCTTTCATCATCTTCTGTCTCTACAAAAAATTCAATTCGTGGATGTTTTGCACTCTGATCAATCGTCATATGACCGGTCTGATCATACTTTTCACAAATCGAATTCAGATTATCTTGAAGCTCTCCACTTACCCTGTTAAACCATTCCATAGACATACTTAACCGCCCCTTTTTTGTTTATTCTTGTTTCTATTTTTTATCTTTTCCCAAATTCTCTATTTATTGCATGCCATTTATATCCAATCAATAAATTATCTCACTTGTTACTGATTCATCTTGAGTATTCATAATAAGCAAAATGGATTTACATATTAATCTTTACACTTGAGTCAATTTCATAATAAAAAGTTTAGTAATAATATCCGAACAAAGTTGATTTCCGCTCCATGCGGACGCTTT